>CAWJLI010000201.1:0-19300 GCA_963843095.1 Bryobacterales bacterium | reverse complement strand
CAACCAAGTAGACTGGCATATTGCTAACCCTGCCGTTCGTGCTGCTGGTGTTGGATGCCTGGCCCCTGCGCCGCCTTTCGCGCGCGGCCTTGCGCGAGAAGATTCCGTTCTTCGCGCTCGCCTTCGTTTCGGGCTTAGCGATTTTCCTGGTGCAGCAATCGAGCGGCGCCGTCAAGGAAATCGCCCGCCTGGCCCTAGGGCTGAGGGTTGAAAACGCGCTCGTTTCCTGCGCCCTCTACTGCCTCAAGACGATCTGGCCGACCGGGCTGGCCGTGTTCTATCCTTATCCGGCCAGCTTTGAATGGCGGATGGTAGCGGCGGCTGGGCTGGCAGTCGCCTTCATCACGGTGCTCGCGCTGCGATCGTTTCGTAGCGCGCCCTACCTGGCGGCCGGCTGGATCTGGTTCCTGGTCACATTGGCGCCGGTAATCGGACTGATGCAAGTCGGCGCGCAGGCGCGCGCGGACCGGTATATGTATGTTCCGATGGTCGGATTGACCATCATGCTGGCCTGGGGTGCGGCCGATCTGGCGCGGCGGTGGCCGGCAGCCACGCGGCCGATCGCCGCTGCGGCCATTGCGGTATGTCTGGCCGCCGCGGCTGTTTCCGCGGCCCAGATCCACCACTGGAAGAATAGCGAAACGCTGTATCCAGCACGCGCTCGATGTGACCACGGATAACTACCTGGCCGAGCACAACCTGGGAAGTTACCTGCTGGAACACCGGCAGGCTTCCCGAGGCCATCCCGCACCTGGAGGCGGCCTTGCGCATCCGGCCCGAATCGGCGCCGGCGCGCACCGACCTGGCCAGCGCGCTCGCCCAGAGCCCGGGCCGCCTGCCCGAAGCCATCGCCCAATACCAGGTCGCGGTCCGCCTTCTTCCCGATGCCGCCATCCCGCACAACGACCTCGGGAGCGCGCTGGCCAGGTTTCCCGGGCGCTTGCCGGAGGCCATCGTCGAATACCAGGCGGCGCTGCGCATCGACCCCGATTACGCCGAGGCGCACAACAACCTGGGCCTCGCGCTCGCCGGAACGCCCGGTCGCCTGGCGGAGGCCATCGCGGAGTATCGGGCGGCGCTGCGCATCCAGCCCGATTACGTGGAGGCGCATTACAACCTGGGCGTGGCGCTATCGAAGACCATGGCCGGTTGCAGGAAGCCGCCGCGGAGTTCGAAGCCGCGCTACGCCTGAAACCGGATTACGCCGAGGCGCACAACAACCTCGGCGTCGCGTTGTCCCAGTTGCCGGGCCGGTTGGCCGAGGCCATCGCGCACTTTGAGGCAGCCCTGCGCATCCAGCCGGACTACGCCGACGCGCACTACAACCTGGGCGTCGCGCTGTCGCAAATCCCCGGAGGGATGCCCGAAGCCATCGCCCACCTGGAAGAGGCCTTGCGGCTCCAGCCAGACCCGGAACTGCGCCGCGCCGTGGACCGCCTGCGCGCCGGGAGGTGATGCGGTGGGACGTGCTTTCAGCTTGCCAGCGCCCGCTTGCGGGCGGGCGATGATCCGTTCAGGCCCCGCCCAACATGCGATAATCCATTTTTCGGCCCCGCGAGCATTTCCGGCCGCGCAAGATCATGAAGCATCAGCATGAAGCTCTCGCCGGGTTTCCGGTGGTAACAATCTTCCCCGTGCTTTGGGGAGATCAGGACCCCTTCGGCCACGTCAACAACCTGGTGTACCTGCGCTGGTGCGAGAGCGTGCGCGTGGAATACCTGGAGCGCGCGGGGATGTGGGTGCCGCTGCCGCCGCAAGGCGTGGGCCCGATTCTGGCCAGCATCCACTGCGACTACAAGCTGCCGCTGAATTACCCGGACACCGTCCACGTCGGCGCGCGCATCACTCGCATCGGCAACAGCAGCGTTCGCATGGAGCACCGCATCGTCAGCCACAAACACGACGAGCTGGCCGCCGCGGTCGATTCCACACTCGTGATGCTCGATTACTCGACCGGCCGGTCGTCGCCGGTTTCGGTGGAGATCCGCGCTAAGATCGCGGAGATCGAAGGCCATGAGTTCGCCGCCTCGGCCCCAGGTCCGCTCTGAACGTGATGACGAACGGGCGTGCGCTTCCGACCGGCCGCGCGCCTTGTTAGACTGGTCGATCGATGGAGATTTCGCAAGAGACGATTGCTCCGGGTAAGGCGGTGATTCGCCTCCAGGGTAAGGTCATGATCAGCGAAGCGCCCGACCGCATCGGCGCCGCGGTGGAGGAACTGGTGCGGGCCGGCACGCGCACCGTCATCATCGACCTGAGCGGCGTGACCGCGCTCGATTCGACCGGCATCGGTTACCTGATCGCCGGCTACAACCGCATCATGGCCGCCGGCGGCGACATGCGCATGGCCGGCGCCACCGGCCACATCCTGCAAAACTTCCGCGTCAACCAGTTGGACCGCGTCTTCGCCTTCTATCCCACCGTGGAAGAAGCCGCGAAAGAATAAGTCAGCATCTGGGGCAGATTACGAAACCCCGAACCCCTGCGGGCCGCCTGTAACGTATGGAGAGCGACTGAAACTCTGCGCTCGTGACGGACCTGCTGCGGAGCGACAATACAAAGATGCGCCTTTCCAATCGCTGCTACGCAGTTACCGGTCTTGGATACTCGGCTCCCTGGTGCGTGAATGCGGGCTTTGTTACCGGCGACGATCTGACGGTCGTCGTAGACACTGGCGGGAACGCGTTAGCGGCGCAAACCATCCATGGGTACGCTTCCGCCGCGACGTGCGGTAACCAGTTGCGTGTGGTCAACACGGAGAAGCATTTCGATCACATTGGAGGGAACGGCTTCTTTCGCGAGCGTGGGATCGACGTATGGGGCCATGCCGGGTCCGTGCGGACAGCCGCTGAATTCGAAGCCGAGATCGCGGAGTTCAACGATCGTATCCCCAACCCGGCGCGGCGTGCCCGTGGTGAAGCGCGAGCGTTTTTCCATCGAACACACGTGGTAAACCCGAACCGGCAGATTCACGGAGACACCCGGTTCGATCTGGGCGGATGTACGGTGGAGATCCTGCTGACGCCTGGGCACACGGCAACCAATCTTTCGGTTTGGGTGCCCACAGACGGAGTCCTGTTCACTGGCGATTGCTTGATTAGTGAATACCTGCCGAATCTGGACGCAGGAACGCCGGCGGATTGGCAAACATGGCTCGAATCGCTACAGCGAATTGAGGTGCTCAAGCCCGCTATTGTTGTCCCGGGCCACGGCCCGGTTGCCCGAGGCGATGAGATCCAGCTAATCTTGGATACGGTGAGGCGAGTGATCCAGGAATCCATTGCACGAGGTTACTCACCAACATCCAATCGGCCGGTCTGAACTCGACTCAGAATGGTCGGTGTATCGGTCTTCACATTATGCGACTACTTCCCTTACTCACTTACTCGATACTGACCTGCTGCCTCGCCGTGCGGGGCGCTTCTTACTACGTCTCTCCCTCCGGCAACGATGCGTCCGCCGGAACCCAGACCCAGCCTTTCGCCACGATTCAATTCGCCATGAACCGGCTGACCGCCGGGGACACGTTGTACATCCGGGCCGGGGATTATCACGAGACTGTCTCGCTCGGCAAATCAGGAGCTGCCGGCGCGCCCATCACCATTCAGGCCGCCGCCGGCGAGCGGCCGACCCTGATTGGGGCCGTTCCCGTCGCTGGGCCGTGGACCCTCTATAATGGCGCGATCTATAAGGCCTCCTGGCCCAGCCAGCCAACGCAGGTCTTTGGCGCGGGGCAACTGCTCAACGAGGCGCGCTGGCCCAATACGGCTGTCGAGGACTTCGCAGGCATGACTTACGCTTTGGCCGACTCGGGCACCCAGGATTACATCACTTATTCCGGTCTTCCCGATATTGACCTGACGGGCGCCTGGGTCCGCGTGATGGCCGGCGAGTCCTGGGTTGCTTACGACCGCCAAATTGTTTCCGACGACAGGGCCTCCGGCACGCTGACCTTCTCCTCGCCCATCAACGCCATGACCGAACTGGTGCCGCGACGCGGAAATCATTTCTTCGTGTTCGGAAAGCTGGAGTTGCTGGATTCGCCTGGCGAGTGGTGGTGGGACCCCAACCAGCAGCAACTCTACGTCTGGATGCCCGATGGCGCTTCCCCCGAGGGCCGTACCGAAGCCGGAGTTGCGCCTGCCGTGCTGAATCTCAGCGGGCAATCCTATGTAGTCGTCAAGGGTCTGTCCGCGCGCGGCGGTTGGTTCAACCTCCAGAACAGCACCAATTGCGCCTTGCAGGACTTCCACCTTAAGGCGCCGAATTGGGTTCGCACCTTTGACGGGTACGCGGTCTGGCCGCAGTACCTGGGCGGTGTGGACGTCTCCGGAACCGGCAACGTCATCGACGGCGGATTGGTGCAGAATGCCGGCCGCAGCGGGATACACATCGCCGGGACTGGCAACACCGTCCGCAATGTGACCGTGATGGATCAGGGATGGAACTGGGCCGCCGAGATGGGCATCAATATGTCCGGCGGGAGCCAGGCGGTCGTGGAGAACAACACGGTCATGCGATCGGCCATGGCGGGTATGTATCTTTCACCCGGTTCCCGCGTACTGAACAACCTTGTGGAAGACGTGTGTCTCTTCGTCGAGGACTGCGGAAACGTGGATGCGTGGAGCATGGACGGCCAGGGGACCGAGATCGCCTATAACGTATTCCGCCGCAACCACGCCCGCTGGGGCGCCGCGATCTACCTGGATGCGGGAAGCTTGAATTTCCGCTTGCATGACAACCTGGCGCAAGCAATCGCCTGGAACGGCGTCAACATAACCGGTGTCAATGACATTGAGAACAACACCTTCGTCGGCGTCGGGCACCAGGGCATCAACTTCGTCCCTGGTGCGACCGCGGTTGGCGCGGATTGGTCGGCGGGCAAGGCGCTTCACAACCAGTTGGGAGAGCCCTTCCCGCTGCTCGTCCAACTGGCCCAGCCGGTTTCGATGATTCCGGACTACGGCTTCTACATGGCTTACACACCGTTGGCGCCGCAGCCAGGGCCGCGGCGCGTGGAGATCGACTGGTCCCAACTGGCTCAGCCGGGTTGGAGCCAGCAGCAGGTTCCACTGGACTTGTCTGAGGTGGACAGCATCTTCTTCGGGTTCGATTCAATCGTCGGTAGCTTCGATTTCACAATCAGCAACTTGCGGCTTCTTCCCGCTGGAGAGACTGGCGATACGGGCGCCGTGCCTGTCACTGGCGCCGATTGGACCACCTCCGCGTCAGGCGGTTCGGTGTGCACACTTACGGCGTCCGGCCCACTCACCTGGGGAGCATCCGGGTCCAGCGGCCTGAATGGGCAGAACCTGCTGATTGCGCCGCTGCCGGCGGGATTGACGAGCCTCGCCGCTTATCGCGGGCTGGCCTTCGAGCTGGCCGGTACGGCCTCGCGCACTTACGACTTCCAGGGATACCAGGATGTGGACAACGGCCCCGCCGCGGAACCCGGCCGCGGCGCCACTTTGCCGGCGAACGTGGGCGCAGCTTCGTCCGGCCTCTCGATGCGATGCCCATTGTGGACCGACCCGTCGGGGGTGCCATTCGCAGGCCTGAGATCGGCGGTCTGTTTGTGCGGCCGCGATAGCGGCAGTTGCGAAATCGGTAGCCTGGGTGGTGCCTGGTAGCGCACGGGTTCGTGGGCCGCGATACACTGAAGGCAAGTACGTATGTCTCGCGGCATTTTTCTCGTCACCTCCCTGTTGAGCGGACTGGGCCTGCACGCCGCTTCCGCGCCCGTGCTGGCGGTTGATGCCAGTGCGGCCAGGCATCCCATCAGCCCGTATATTTACGGCATCAACGAGTGGCCCTCCTACAACTCCTCGACGCACGTGTGGACGGACAGTGGAATGTCCGAGGCCATGCGCGTCGGCGTGCGCCGTTGGGGAGGCGACACCGCCACCAGCTACAACTGGCAGCTTGACATACAGAACCTAGATAGCGACTGGTACTTCACCACCTACGTAGTGGGGGATGGAGTCAACTCGACCTTCGACGTGTATCACGAAGGCGACCTGAAGACCGGCACGCTCAGCCTGGGCACGGTCCCGGTGATGGACTGGACGCCGAAGTTGATTCCGGGCAAGCCCTTGGTGTTTAACGTACCGCTGAGTTGCAGCTACAGCGTGGCGAAGTACGGCGCGCAGAAGCAAACTGACCCGTACGATCCCGACTGCGGGATGGGCGTGCTGACCAATGGCAATAAAATCGCCAACGACCCCAACGACACATACCGGCCCATGGACCCGTCCTTCGCCGGCCAGTGGGTCACCTCCATCAGAAACAAGTACGGCGCGGCCAACCTGGGCGGCGTGCAGGTGTGGGACCTGGACAACGAACCGGAGTGGTGGGATTCCACGCACGCGGACATTTATTCCAACGCCGCTACCTACGACGACATGATGAACCGCAACATCGCCACCGCGCTGGCGGTGAAAGCCGCCGACCCGACTGCGCTGGTGAGCGGCCCCGTGGAGGCCGGCTGGCCGGGGATGCTGTTCTCCAAGAAGGATTTCGAAAGCGGCTGGAACACCGGGCCCCACTATCAGTATTGGGCCAACCCGATCGACCAGAAAACCCACGGCGGAGTGCCGTGGCTGCAATACTATCTGCAACAGATGCAGAAGGCGGGGCAGACCGGCGGCCAGCGGCTCCTCGACTACCTGGATGTGCATGCCTACATCAGACCGGATGGGCTCACCGAGAGCGCCGGGAATGTCGCCATGGAGACCCTGCGGACAACCTCCACGCGCGCTTTCTGGGATCCAACCTACATCGTGCCGATTGCCACCATGCCCGCCAGCGGCGACCCCTGCGACAATTACGACGCGATCTGCGATGCCACAGGTACGCAGGTGGCGCCGCAACTGATCCGGAATATGTCTCAGTGGGTGGATCAGAACTATCCCGGAACCAAGCTGGCGATCACGGAATACAACTGGGGCGCGCTTGACTCGATTACCGGCGCCGTCGCTCAGGCGGATATTCTGGGCATCTTCGGACGCGAGGGCCTGGATCTGGGTACCATCTGGCCTAGCTTCACACTGACGCCGTCTTACCCCGGCTCCTTCGCCTTTAAAATCTTCCTGAACTACGATGGCAACGGCAGCCAGTTCGGGGAAACCAGTGTATCGGCTACCACGGACAATGCGGACGTGCTCTCCATCTTCGCCGCGCAGCGGCACGATTCCGCGCTCACCGTGCTGGTACTGAACAAGACCAACGGCGCTATCACCGACAGCATCAGCCTGGCGGACTTCATACCTGCCGCGACCGCCCAGGTGTGGCAATACGGCCAGAATAATCTCAACGCCATCGTGCGCCAGACTCCGGACCTCAACGTGACCGGCAACAGCGTCAGCGCGACGTTTCCGGCATATTCGATGACGCTGCTGGTGATTCCGCAGGCGCAGAGCTCCATGACCGTGCCGCAGCCGGTGATCAACGCAGTCACCAACGCCGCGTCGGGCGATTCGGCCGCCGTTTCGCCTGGAGAGATCGTGGCCCTCTGGGGCCAAGGGATGGGACCCGCCACGGGAGCTAATCTCCAACTCGATTCCAACGGGAAGCTCGCCACTTCTCTGGGCGGCGCGGAGGTCTTCTTCAACGGCAATCCGGCGCCGCTGACCTACGTGGCCGGCGGCCAGGTCAACGCCATCGTCCCCTACGAGGTGGCGCAGGCGCAGACGGCCAACGTGGTGGTGGTTTATCAGGGCAACGCGTCGGCGCCGTTGCAGATCGCTATCTCGGCCGTCAAGCCGGGCATCTTCACGCTCAATTATTCCGGGGGCGGCCAGGGAGCCATTCGGAATTTGGACTACAGCGTCAATGGCCCGGCGAACCCTGCCCAGCGCGGGCAGTATGTCTTCATCTTCGGGACCGGGGAAGGCGCGACCACGCCGCCAGGCGTGGATGGTCGTCCGTCCAGCACATCCGGGTCGCCCCTGCCGAGTGTGGCGGCTTCCTGCTCAGCCACCATCGGCGGCCAGCCAGCCACGATCAACTACTGCGGCGAAGCGCCGAATCTCACGGCCGGCCTGGTGCAGGTGAACGCGCTGGTTCCGGAGTCGGTTACCCCAGGCAACGCCGTACCCGTGACGATCACGGTCGGCGGCGTCACCAGCCAGGCGGGCGTAACGCTGGCCGTGAAGTAGTTTTCAAAGGTGGCGTGTGCACCCATGGCCGGCCGCCGACTGGTGCAGCGGCTTCGAAAGCTGCCAGAGTCGCTACGTCACGGCAAGCAGTTGCAGCAGATCCTTTAACCGGCGGCGGCTGATTTCGAGACGGGTACTGTTGGACAGCACGGCGTCGGCGACTCCGCCGGCAAGCGGCAGGACCTCCCTGATCGCGTTCAGATTGACGATGGCGGCGCGAGAGATGCGGAAGAAGCAGGCCGGATCGAGACGCTCCTCCAGTTCGTTCAACGTAGGCTCCAGCACGTAGTCTTTGTCGCGGGTGTGGAGGCTGGTGAGACGGTCCTGGGAGGAAAACCAGACCACGTCCTGCAGCGGGATGATGCGGTACCGATCGCCGGAGCGGGCGAGCAAACGCGTGTTGAGGGTGCGCACCGACTGGATGGCGCGTTCCATGCCAACGCTGGGTTCGGCGGCCCCCGACTCGCGCACCCGCTCGATCGAGTTGGCGAGGCGGATACGGTTCACCGGCTTCAGGAGGTAGTCGACGGCGTGCAATTCGAAAGCGTCGACGGCGTACTGGTCGAAGGCCGTGCAGAAGATGATCTTCGGACGGGGGCGGGGAAGCGAGGCCACCACCTCGAGGCCACTGCAACCGGGCATCTGGATATCCAGGAAAACCACGTCGGGGTGCAGTTCCATGATGCGCGCGATGGCTTCGGCGCCTTCGCCGGATTCGGCGATGACGTCGACGTCGGGGATCAGGGTGAGCATGTGGCGGAGGCGTTCCCGCGCGCCCTGCTCATCGTCGACTACCAATGCGCGGATCACGATGTGTGCACCATGGCCGGAGAAGTGAGGGCGGCGAGAGGCATTTCCAAGGTGGCCACGGTCATGCCGCGCGCCTCGTCGCGCTCGATCCTCAACATGGCGGCGTTGCCGAAGTGGCCGTTCAGGCGTTCGCGCACGTTGCGCAAGCCATAGCCGCCGCCGCGGGATTCCAGCGCCCGCAGCGCCGCGGGACGAAAACCGGGGCCATTGTCGCGCACTTCGATGCGCAGCGTGTCGGCGGAAGCGGCCGCAATCACTTCGATGATTCCCGGCGTGCTGATGGCGCCCACGCCGTGCCGCGTAGCATTCTCCACCAGCGTCTGGACGATCATGGCGGGAATCCGCAAATTGCGAATGTCGCTCGCGAACTCGAGTCGCACCCGCAGGCTGTCGCGGAAGCGGGCCTGCTCGACGTCCAGATAGGCGCGGACCGCTTCCAACTCGTCGTCCAGCCTGACCCATTCACGCTCTGAGCCGCGCAGGGTGTAGCGGAAAACCTCGCCGAGTTGCTCGATTGTTCGTTCGGCGCGATCCGGATCGAGCGGGATCAGCCCGGCGATGGCGTTGAGCGCGTTGAAGAGGAAATGCGGGTTAACCTGGGCGCGCAGGGCCTTCAGCTCGGAGCGGCTGGCGTTTAGGACGAGTTCCTGTTCGCGCTTCTCCTGCGAAAGCCGCTTCTCGCGCAGGCGCAGATTCTCGAGGAGGAAAGAGAACGCCTCCGCCAGCGAGGAGAGAAGGTCGATGTCTTCGCTGAGGAACTGGGGGCTGTCCAGGCGCAGCCGCACGCGGATCGCTCCGGTGGGTTCACCGTGCTGGCGGATGGGCGCGGTAATGGCCGGCACAACAGCGGAGCCGCCGGATTGGCTGGCGCCATCGTCGAGCACCTCCACGTCTGCCCGGAAGATGGCGCTCAGGTGTTGTTCGGCAAGCTTATGCAGTTCGGCGGCGCTGATGGCGCCTTGCAGGCCGGCCAGGAAATAGCGGGTGGCCTCGGCGGGCGAGAAGCGGCGGCCCAGCCAGAGCCGGTCCACCCAATACGACAACTTGCGCTGTCCCCACGGAGCCCAGAGAACAATCGGCCAGACCGAGAGCGCCCACACTAGGGGACCGATCCAGCCGCGCAGTTGCATGGCCCAGATCAGCGGTGTGACGAACACGAAGTAAAGCGTGAGCAGCAGCAGCGACGAGAAGACGAAGGCTGCTTTCTTCACCAGAACGTCGAAAAAAGTGAGCCGTTCGGTGTAGTACGTGACGATGAAAACGAAGGCCAGCGCACAGGTGTCCATGCCGAAGGCGATGACTGGGCCCTTCAGCCGCGGTTCGAGCGCGGTCAGGCAGAGCCAGCCAAGAAACAGGAGCATCAGCCAGCGGCGCGGGCGGCTCGCGAACAGCCCGAGGTGACGGCGGGAGGCGATCAGCATGCCGATGATGCAGAGTACGCAGTAGGCTGCGAAGGCACGATACAGATTCTGGTGCATCAGCCGGCTCGGGTCGCCGCCACGGCCGGCACCCAGAAAAATGATCACCAACGCGAGCGCCGCCGGCCAGCAGAGGGCCAGTAGCGTCGCCCACATGCGCCGGGAGCGCAAATACAACCGCTCACTGTGGTATAGAACGTGAAACACCAGCGGGGGCCCCAGCAAGCTGGTGAGCCCGTCGATGAAACCAAAGAGCGCGAATCCGCGGTGTAGCGTGGTGACCGCCCACTCCTGAGCCAGATCGCCCAGAAACATCGCGGCGATCGCCACCACCAGACAGGCGTAACCATACCCGCCCCACTGCGCTCTCTGCGCGCGCAATCGTCGCAGGCACAGAACCGATACGAAGGTATAGGCGATGGCGTTGAAACATCTCAGCAACAGCAGCAGCAGCGGATAATACATGCCCACGCGCCATCTCCTTTCTGTGGCCGGGAAGAAGGACCGGCCATCTAACGCAGCTTCAGAACCTGTACTTGAAGGCGATCAGCACCATGCGGGAACCCACTGTATAGATCGGGTAGCCCGTGGTGAGAGCGTTGGAATTCCGGGTGCCCGCCACCGGCGCCGCGAAGTCCAACTCCGTGTCGGCGCCGGTGAACTGGCGCAACGGGTGATTGAGGAAGTTGAATGCGGATAACCGCACCTCGAAAGTGTGTTCGCGAATGCGGAACTCCTTGTGCATCGACAGGTCGCTATGGAAGTAAGACGGCCCCTTGATATAGGGCCAGACCGCGGGACCATTGGTTCCCTGTGGACCGAGCGCGAAGCAGTTGGGATTGAAGTACTGCCCGGGTTGCAGGTTGCGATGCGGGTCGCAGGTGAGCACGGGAAGGATTTCCTCGGAATCCGTGCCGAGCCACATCTGGGAGTTCAGGTCGCCGGTAGTGGTGAGATACATATTGCCGCCCGTATTGGGTTGAATCGGCGCGCCGCTCTGAAACATGACGATGCCGGACATCACCCAGCCGTTGGCCGCCCCCTTCAGGAGAAGGTTGCCATGGACGTGGGAAGGCAGGTGGATCACATACGCAACGTTGAAGATGCTGGTGTGATCGTAGGGGAGCACGCCGTAGTTATCCTTGAGATTCCAGGGGTCCGCGGCGACGCCGTTGCCGGCTCCGTTGTCCGATTCGCCGTCGCGTATGCCGAGCGTCTTGCCGAAGGTGTAATTCGTCATGAAAGTGACCGGCCCGGCCTGCTTGTTCCAGGACGCCATCAGCGCATTGTGGTTCTGATAACTGCCATGACTGACGAGTAACATGGTCTGATAGTTTTCGTAAGGCCGGTAGTCCTGGTAGGGGATGGCGCCCGATGCCGGATCGTTTACCACTCCGGTGACCGGGTCCGGCAGGAAGTACGCGCCAAGCGGCGTCTTGTTCAGGTTTCCTAGGACGGGGATATTGTTGCCGTTGCCGGAGAGCAGCAGGTCGCGGCTCCGGTTCCCGGAATACTCGAGTTCCAGAATCGACCTCCACGGCAGAGACTGGGAAACGATGAAATCGTAAGTCTCCGTATATGGCGTTCGGGCGTCCCCCTGTTGCATCGCTCCCAGGTTTCCACCAAGACCCAGCACCGTGCTCGGCAGACCATACTGGGCGAAGTTCCATCCCAGGTTCGCCGGGTTGGTGAGCGTGTAATTGGGGATGCCCGCCGGCTCGTCGTACATTCCCCCGGTGACGGCGCTGTTGAAAGAAAACTGGTAGCGGTATACGCCGAAGCCGCCGCGGAGCACGGTCCTGCCGTTTCCGAAAAGGTTCCAGGCCAGGCCGAAGCGCGGCAACGGGAAGAACAGTTTCGAAGGGAAGCCGGACATGGGAATTCTGCTGTCGATGCCGTGCCACAACAAGCCCGTCCATGGTCCCGCGCTACTGGTGTTGTTGTAGCCGGCCGGATTCCACACGGCCAGGCCGGGCCCGCCGAGGGGGCACCACTGGCCGATGTGCTCGAGCCGCACGCCATAGGTGAGGGTCAGCCTGCGGGCTATCTTCCACTGGTCCTGTGCGTACAGCGAATACTGAGTCTGTCTGAGATCGTACACGCTGACGGCAGGCACCTGCTGGAACGATTGCACGCGGCCGGTGAGAAAGTCGGCCAGCAGGTTGCCGCTGGAGTCCGCGCCCGTGTTACTGAATGTCAGCAGCCCCTGCGGAAAGGGTCCGAGGTCCGGCTGATCGTTTTCTGCGAAGTCCCAGTAAGCGCCGAACTTCAGAGCGTGGGCGCCAACCACCTTGGAGAGGTTATCGGCGAACGATGGATCTATCGACATTTTTCCGAAATCGCCGCCATGGAAGCCGGTGCCAAAAGCGGGTGCATAGTAACCGGGGACGCCCCACACGTTGGGAGGCTGCGGCATATACGGATCGGGCACCAGAGGCTGGTAGCCGCTGAGCCCGAGCGTAGCCGGGTTAACCGCGGAGGGATCGCTTAGCCGAACCGGGTTCAGAAACCTGGCAAATGCGAGTACCATCTCGTTGGTCAGTGTGGGTCCGAATATGTGAACCACGTTGCCGCTGAGTATGTTCGAGACCTCGTTCGCTGGCATCTGCGACGGATAGGGAAGCGCGCTGCCAGGCCAGTACCAGACGCCGACGATATTATGATCGAACTCGTCCTGACGGTTCCATGTCACGGATAACTTGGTGCTGTCGGCGACATTGTAATCCACCCTCACTCGAAACTCGAAACGATCCACCGGCGTTTTTAGCCCGTAATAGAAGTTATTGCCGACGGCGCTGGGTTGCTGCCATGACACCTGTGGGAAGGTCTTCGCATAGGCCAGCGAAATCGGATTAAGCAGACTCTGCGGGATGACTCCGCCGGGGTACTCGGCAGCGGTCCCGTGGTCGGTTGGGAGCGCCGCATAGAGAGGATAGGCGTTCGAAAATGCCGCGCCGAGTGTGGCAATATATTGCGGCGAGAAATTCCCTTGCAGCATCTGAGCGGTGGGAACGAAGGTCTGGGCACCCGAGAATATGGGCTGATCCATGCCTTCCGGTGCGATGTAAAAGAACAGCTTGTCGCGCTTGCGATTGAACCGGAGGCCCGGAATTAGCAGTGGGCCGCCGATCTCGCCGCCGGGGAAGAAGAAAGACGGCGTGGATAGCGACTTGGCGAATCCAAGGCTCTTGTAGTAGGAATCCTCGGAGTCGAGCTTGAAAGCAGACACATAGAGGTACAGCGCGCCGTGAAATGCGGATGCGCCGCTCTTGCCGATGGCCTGAATCGTGACCGGCCCCTTGGCATACTCGGCGCCGTAGGCCGAGTTAAGTACGGTTATCTCCGCGATCTGATCCTGATTGATGTTGGCCACCTGCGTGCCTTGGTTGCCGGGGTCGAGCAGGTTGGCGCCGTCGGAGCTGATAGTCATCGCTCCATTGGGTTGCGTCCCGTTGGCGGAATATTGTCCGACCGGTCCGACGTTGCTTTGCGTGACCTGGCTGTTCCAGGCGTATTGCGAGAGGCCGCTGTTCATGCCCATGCCCGGCATGATCTTGATGAGTTCGGCGGCATTGCGGCCTTCGATGGGGACGTTGGCCACCATGTCGCTGTTCAGCGTCTGACGGCTCTCGCCGGTATCGATCGGTGTGACCGAGTCGAGGGAAGCCGACACGTGAACCTGCTCGGTGGTGACACCAACCTGCAGCACCACGTTCGGCAGATTCCGGTTCTCGCCTTGATTGAAGACGATGTGTGCCCGCTCCCAGGCGGCGAAGCCAGGCGCCGAAATCGTCACCGCATAGGAACCGGGCTGAATGGCCGGAATGCTGAAGAAGCCTACGCCGTTGGAGACGGTGTCGCGCGTGGCGCCGGTCGCTTCGTCCTTCAGTACCACCTTTGCGTCGCGAACCACCGCGCTGCTCGAATCGTAGACCGTGGCGTTCAGAGAACCGCTGGCGTTTTGGCCGAAGGCCGGCAGGCCGAACAGGATCGGCGCCAAAACGAGAAGGCTCGGTAGAAGTCTGGAACATTGCATAAATGACCCCCTTTGGCCGAGGCTTATCATGGCTCGATCTTAGCGACATTCACTGCCGTGTACCAAGCCATTTCGGAAGACTGGCAGGGACGCGGGATGAGCGGGCGAACGGCGGCGCCAGGTGGCCGGACCAATTGCCCGGAAGCTTCTGGCGTGGTAACCCTTGCCTGCCAACCCGCCAACTACGACCCCGGGCCCCCGGCCGAGGTGGGAGAGCCATCGAGTTGTCTCGGAGCTACTTCTTCAATTCCTCTGGAATCACCGGCAGCAGCACATACGAGGGGTGCGCGCGGTCGTGGTAGACCGCCTGCTTGGCCGCCACGAACTTGGTCTCGGTTTCGTTGTGCCCGCCGGTGTTCAGGTTCCGGGAGAATGTCGGGAACAGCGCCGAAGCCACTTCAATCCGCAGCCGGCGGCCCACCGGGACGGTGATGCCCGTGTGCCACAGATCCAGTTTGTATTCGTAAATCTGCCCGGGCTCCAGCAGCGCCGGCTTCTTGACGCTCTCCCGGAAGCGCGCGCGCACCCTCCCCGCCGCGAGCGGGAACGTCTTGCCGTCCTTCTCGATTTCCACCAGCGTCATGAACCAGTCCGTGTCGCGCGCCGAGGAGGAGGCATACAGCGTGGCCGAGATGGGGCCGGCGAATGTGAGCGGCTCTTTGAGCGGCTCCGTCTGGTAGACCAGGATGTCCTGGCGTGTGGAGGTGACGGTCTCGCGAAAAGCTTCCTCTTCCTTTTTCTTTTGGTCGGCGGATCGCACTTGCTTGTCCTGCTCTTCGGTCAGTTCGTGGAAGCCGGGGTCCGGCGTCGGATCGCCAGGGTCGTACGTGTACGCGTCCGGCGGCGCGCCATTTGCCGGCTCGTCGAACGCAAGCCCGCCGTCGCCTCGCGAAGTGTTCGCTTTGCCCGAGCTGGTGAGGTAGAGCTTGGTGAATCGAGTGGCCGGCAGCGGGTACGTATCGCCATGCAGCCACTGGTTGGTACCCATCACAAAAACGCTTACCAGCGGCTCTTTGATAATTCCATTCTCCACGCCCTTCAGCCAGTAGTCGAACCAGCGCAGGTAGTCGCGCTGCAGGTCGATCACCGCACCCGGACCGAAATCGCGGTCCCCGATCTTGCGCCCGGCGGTGTCGGTGTGGCCCCACGGCCCGATGGTGAGCTTCTGGTTGGCGTGCCCGTACTCCTTCATGCGTAGGTAGTTCAGTTTGGTGCCGATGCCGTCGCCGTCAAACCAGCCGGATTGATGGAACACCGGGATGTCCACCCGCGCAAGCCGGCTCGAGAAAATCGGCCTGTTCCCAATACGCGTCGTCCACCGGGTGCTCGATCCACTTACGCCAGTAACGATTCTCCTTTCCCAGAACCGCCTTGTCGAGATCGATCACTGGCAACGCGCGCAGCAGCTTGCCATATTTCTTGTCGCCGATCTGGCTCATCGCCACACCGGAGAGGTCACCGGTAGCGTTCGATTCGAGGATGTCCGCCCACCAGATAGCGCCGCAGCGTGAAGAATGCGCCGTGCTCGTAGGGGATGTTGTAGAACGGGTCCGGCGGGGCCACGTTGGGGATGATCGTGACCAGGTGCGGCGGGCGTTGCCTGGCCGCCCACCACTGCACCCACCCTACGTACGAGGCGCCGATCATGCCCACTTTGCCGTTCGACCACGGTTGGGCAGCCAGCCACTCCACCGTGTCGTAGCCATCCTTGGGCTCGTTGATGAACGGCTCCCACACGCCTTCCGAGCCGAAACGGCCGCGGCAATCCTGCACCGCGACGGCGTATCCCCGGCGTGCGTAATAACGCCCTTGAACCTCCACCATCTCCTTCTTGTAAGGTGTGCGGATCAGGATGACCGGCACTCTGCCGCCTGTCTGGGGTAAGTAGAGATCAGTGGACAGTTTCACGCCAGCCCGCATGCCAATCTTCACGCCGGGCTCGACCTTCAGCTCGTACTTCGGCTGCGAGAGCCGAGGGTCGGCCACTGGTTCCTTGCGCAACGCCTCGTAACCATCGCGGACATAAGCGGCGTGCTGCGCCGGGACGTCGCCCAGGAAGATGCGGCCGTCCGCGTCCGCCCAGAGGATCACGTCCACGCCCGGCAGCCCATAAGTGTACCGGTAGAGCGTTAGATCCTTGCCGGCGACCGTTCGCTCGATCTTGTCTTTGAATTCGAGCGACGCATCCACGGCCACGCCCGGCAAAATGACGAGCGGGAAGGACTGCTTGCCACCCTTCGCGCGATCATACAGGCGAACAGGCTGGCTCATCAATGCAGGGCCATAATTGTCAAACACTCGCGCGCCCGGCTTGACCTCGAACGTCTCCGTCTTTTCCTTGAGCGTTCGGCGGGCCGTGGCGCCGTCTCGGACCGAAGTGGCCACACCCGCGGGCGCGTTGGCGCTCATGGTTGTCCAGACTCCGTCCTTGTCCACCTCGACGGATGTGGTGATAGTCACGCTTTGGCTAGCCATGGCCAGAGTAGCCTCGTTGCGATAAGTGCCGTCGGGCAGCCATTTGACGTTCAGCGTTCCTATGCGGTCCTCATTCAGGTAAAGAAAGAAGGTCGTGTCCTCGCCAGGACCGGCGAGCGTGGCAGGACCGGCAGGCGCCGGGGCGAGCTGCGCGGTACCCCTGGCAGCAATGACAAGTGCGAGCAACGCCGCAGCATAACAGGATCGTTTCATCCGGAGTTCCGTTTCTGGCTCATTGGCCTGCCTGAGCATAACACGCGGGCTGCCCGGACCGTAAGACAAGCGGTTCCGTCTTCGGCACGTCGCGCACGCGGCTACCCGGGTTCGTTGAGTGCTCTAGCGTCACGTGAAGTCGGCCCTCCCCGCGCCGCGCCGACAGACGCTCGGCATTCTGCAGGAGGACTAGCTCATTCGGCGACGACGAGACCATCGCGCAGCAGGATGCGGCGGTCGGCGCATTAGGCCACCGATGGTTCGTGGGTAACCAGCACCAGGGTGGCGCCCTGTTCGCGGTTAAGTTGCACCAGCAGATCGAGCACCATCTGGCCGCTGGCGCTGTCGAGATTGTCGGTAGGTTCGTCAGCCAGCAGGATGGACGGCCGCCGCGCGAAGGCGCGGGCCAATGCGACGCGCTGCTGCTCGCCGCCGGAGAGTTCCACGGGGTAGTGGTCGCGGCGGTCCGCAAGGCCGACCCGATCCAGCAGGTCGCGAGCACGAGCCGCATCGCCAGGTTCTTCGCCGGCCAGTTCCATGGGAAGCCGCACGTTCTCTTCAGCCGTCAGCGTCGGGATGAGGTGATAGGACTGATAGACGAAACCGATTTTGCGGCCTCGAAGGACCGCCATCCGGTCTTCGGAAAGAGTTGTGATGTCCTCTCCATCCAGCAGGACCCGGCCGCTCGTCGGCGAGTCCAGTCCCGCGATCAGGCCGAGCAGCGTGGTCTTCCCGCTGCCGGACGGTCCCATGATGGCCACGAATTGCCCGCTCGGGATATCCAGATCGATGCCTCTCAGGATGTCCACGCGGCGGGTGCGTGTATCGAGGGACTTGGTGAGGGCACAAACTTGAATCAAGCTCCTATTATGGCGAACATTGGGGCGGGCTTTGGAAAACCGACTTCTGTTAGCCAAACCACAGGCTCGTCTGCTTCGCTTGTATCTGGCGTGTTGTCGACTATAGGCGCTCCGCTGATCGCGCGGGCATCGGCTCAGACTTGTCGTTGCCTACTGTACTTGCACCGTGGCGCTGAGCGCGATCTTGGCTGAAGAATTGCCGACCATGAGGCTGACAGGTCCGGTCTCGACGCGGAAGGCCTGGAGTTTTACATCCCAGTACGCCAGGCGCGAAGCCGGGAGGACGATCTCAGCCGTCTTTGTCTCATTGGGTTGCACGGTCACGCGCTGGAATCCTGCGAGTTGTTCCCGCGGACGCTGGACTTTTGAGCCCAAGTGCCTCACATAGAGTTGGACGACTTCATCGCCAGTGCGGCTTCCGGTGTTGGTCACGTCAACGCTGATATCGACGGTTCCGTCTTTGGCGACTTGCCGGGAACTCGTCCTCAGATTAGAGAGCTTAAACGTCGTGTAGCTTAGGCCGAATCCGAACGGGTACAGCGGCTCGCCCTTGAAGTACATGTAGGTACGGCCGTCGCGGATGTTGTAGTCCATCATGGGCGGCAACTGATCGAGAGATTTGGGCCAGGTCTCGACGAGATGGCCGCCCGGCGCGTAGGCGCCGAAGAGGACCCTCGCCAGCGCAGTCCCTTCATCCTGAGAGGCGTGAGCGATGTGAAGGATGGCCGGAATATTGGCCTGGGTCCAGTTGATGGCGAACGGGAAGCTGGAAACGAGGATGACGACCGTCTTCGGATTCGCGATGTAGACCTGCTTGATGAGCTGTTCCTGATACAGGTCGATGGTTTCGCGGTCACGGCCTTCGCGGCCGTCGCTGGGCACGGTGCAGGGCAACGTGACGCCACCACCCTCGTAGGCGTTATACCAGTCATGGCGCATGTCAGGACCGCAGGTGGGATCGTTGCCGACCACTACCACGGCGACATCGGACCGGCGCGCCAGGTTAACCGCAGCGTTGCCCAGTTCTTCGGCAGCGTAGTTGACGGTGACATTGGGACCAAGCTCCTCCTTGATGCCCTGCAAAGGCGTGGCGGCATATGGAGGCGTGCCGCCATACCAGTCCCAGTGTACCGAGTCGGCGAGCGGGCCAATCACGGCAATGGACTTGAGGGACTTCTTGTCGAGCGGGAGAAAGTTCTTGTCGTTCTTGAGAAGGACGACGGATTCAAGGGCGATCTGGCGGGAAACGGCGCGATCTGTATCGGTATTCCAGGGCTCGGGCGAGTCCTTGATCTTCGAGTACGGGACCATGTCCGGCGGATCGAGCAGTCC
>CAWJLI010000200.1:0-19855 GCA_963843095.1 Bryobacterales bacterium | reverse complement strand
ACCCTGTTCTACGAAACCAGGGAAGGAGAGCTATCGCCGGCCGCGATCCGCCAGAAGCTTTCCCACATCCTCCCCAAGTACATGCTGCCTACCGCCTTTCACCAGATGAAGGAACTGCCCCGCAATCCCAACGGGAAGATCGACCGCAATGGTTTGAGCGTCGAACTGGAGCAGATGGGGTGATCCGGCCAATCCAGAACAGTGCCGACCTGTTGGAGGCCCTCGAAAGGGTCCGGCGCGCAGGCGCTGGACCGGTCACGAACTGGTTCGCGACACCCGGACGGATCGACCAATGGATCGGGCGCAATTCCCTCTCCTGTCTGCAAGGCGACCGCGCCCTGCTGATTCTGCGCCGTGATCGCGGATTCCACCGCGTGTATCACTCTGCGGTGGATCTCGAGGCACTCTCCGCCGTGTTGCGGTCTTTCAGCGGGCTACTCAACGCCAGCGACGTTCTCATTGCCGATCTGGTCGGCCGGCCGCTGGACCTGGAGCCCGTTACCGGGATCTATCGCGAAAGCGGTTTTTCCGATCACAACTGCCTGGTCCGCATGACCCGCACGGCGGCGCCGGAGGAAGTTGCGGAGGTCGAGCCGGATGTGGCGTTCGCGGGGCCCGCCGATGTAGAGACTGTCGCCGCCTTTCTCTGCCGCCTGCTCGACCCCCATACCGACCAGATCCCGGATGAAGACGAAATCCGCGAAGCCGTGGCGCGTGGAAACCTCATCATGGTCCGCCGCGACGATTCCGTGGGGGGCCTGCTCCTGTTCGAAACCGTAGGGGTAACATCCCACCTGCGTTATTGGTACGTCGATGACACGGCGCGCAATCAGGGGATCGGCGCGCGATTGATCCGGCGTTTTTTTCGCCTCACCCGCCGTAGCAGGCGGTGGATTGTATGGGTGGTTGCCGACAATTCGGACGCCATTGGGAAGTATCGCCACTATAGATTCCGGCCAGATGCTCTGGTTGACCGAATAATGATCAGGAGGCGCCAGTAGGAAGTGCAAACCATTGAACATATCTTGAAGGACATCCGCCCGGAATTCGATTTCACGGCATCGGAGAACTTTGTCGATGACGGAATGCTGGATTCCTACGACATCGTGACGCTGGTTTCAGAACTGGACAAGTCTTACGGGATTTCCATCTCGGGATTGGATATCGTTCCGGAGAATTTTCGGAACATCGCTTCCATCCAAAGACTGCTTCAGAAATATGGCAAACCATGAACCTGATATTCAGCCACCGCAGAATCAGCGGTCTGCTGGCGGTGGTCCCGGCAAACGAACGTAGCTTCGTGGAGGACATGGCCAATTTCAATTCCCCGCCGGCTCGATCCCTGAAGCTCAAGCAGGTGATGGGATACGACAAACACCGCGTGGTCGATGGCCCGGTCTGCGCCTCCGATCTCGCCTGCTTCGGCCTGGAACACCTGTTTGCCTCGGGCACTGTCGCTCGAGATGGGTGCGACGCTTTAATTGTCGTCACCCAATCGCCGGACTACCTCATGCCGCCCACCAGCAGCGTGATCCAGGGGCGGCTTGGCCTGAAGCACGACATGTTCTGCCTGGACATTAACCAAGGCTGCGCAGGCTTTCTCATCGGCCTGTTTGAAGCCTTCGCTCTGCTGGAACAGCCTGCCGTGCGCAAGGTGGCCCTGGTCAACGTGGACGTGATGAGCCGGAAAACGTCGCCCAGGGACCGCAACAGCTATCCGCTTGTGGGTGATGCCGCCTCCATCGCCATCGTGGAGCGATCCGACGATGGAACTCCGATCCACGCCAATCTGAAGATGGACGGCACGCGGCGAGAGGCGCTCATGATCCCTGCCGGCGGCCTTCGCCTGCCCTGTTCGCCCGAAACCGCCGAAATGGAGGACGATGGAGATAACAACTTTCGCGCCAAGGACAACCTGCGCATGGACGGCTCGGCAGTGTTCAACTTTGTTCAGGTTGAAGTTCCGCCGATGATTCGGGACTTACTTCAGACCGCAAAGGCCGCTATGGAGGATGTGGATTTCTTTCTGTTCCACCAGCCCAACCGCTTCATGCTCCATAAGCTGGCGGACCAGATGAATATCCCTTACGAAAGGATGCCCAGCAACATCGTCGAACTGTACGGCAACTCCAGCGGAGTGACGATTCCTATGGCGATCGTACACAACCTCCGGGAGAGGCTTCTCACAGGATCCATCCGAGCGTGCTTGGCCGGCTTTGGCGTGGGCCTGACATGGTCGTCGATGCTGATCCGCCTGGGCCCGCTCGATTTCTGCGAGCTGATCGATTACAAATAAGGAATATCTATGGATGGTTTTTACGAGAAAATCGCGGAAATCCTGGAAGTGGACACGCTCAACCCCTCCGAGGAGCTGGCGAATTTCCCGGAGTGGGATTCTCTCTCGGTGCTTTCCGTAATCGCCATGATCGGCTCGGATTACGGCGTGAACCTGACGGCTGCCGATCTCCGCGGCGTCGCCACCGCCCAGGCTCTTCGCGACCTGGTGACCGGCAGGCGGGGCAGGTAACCCAATGGATTGCGCCCCTTACACGTTGGTTACCGGGGCTTCCTCCGGCCTGGGCCGCAGCACAGCCGTCCGCCTTTCGCGGGAACGCAACCTGATCCTGCACGGACGCAATCCCGAACGCCTGGAGGAGACGCTCGGGATGTGCCTCAACCGCGATCGACACATCGTGTGGGCATTTGATCTGAAGAACCCGGGCGAACTGGCGGGTTCTCTTACTCCCTTGCTGGCGGCATCCGCCCGTTCCGTCAAGGCCTTCGTTCACTGCGCAGGTATGGTGACGGTCCTCCCTATGCGAAGCGTGGACTACCGCGTAGCGCATGAGATCATGAACGTCAACTTCTTTTCCGCGGCCGAAATCGTCCACACTCTTCTGAAGAAAAAGGTCAACGGCCGGGCGCTTACGGACATTCTGTTCGTCTCCAGCATCTGGAGCCGATTCGGAGCGCGAGCCCACAGCGCATATTGTGCCAGCAAGGCAGCCCTGGACGGCCTGATGCGCGCGCTGGCCGTAGAGCTCGCTCCCGCGATACGGGTCAACTCCATTCTCCCCGGCGCCATTCAGACACCCATGGCCGCCCAAGGTCTCGCCGACCCGTCCACTGCCGAAAAGCTCGAACAGGACTACCCGATGGGAATCGGGCGGCCGGATGATATTGCGGATGTAATCGAGTTTGTCCTCTCCGACAGAGCTCGCTGGTTGACGGGTCAGGAGATTGTCATAGACGGCGGCCGGACCGTGAATATGTCGCTGAAATAAAGGATGGGCAAGTGAAGGACATCCCTCTATTTCAAACCCGTGACGGATCCTGGATCACAAGCTTGCACCTGCTTTCCCTTCTGGAGAGGGTCAAAGCCCAGAATGCCAGGGTGCTCTACATGCATACGGGCCTTACCTTTGGCCCGCCCGACCCCCGGCTGGGCCGCCAGGAGCTATTGGGGCATCTCTATGAAGTCGTGGCTTCGCTCGGAGTCCCGACGCTTCTGTTTCCGACGTTCACCTTCAGCTTCTGCAATGGCGAGGATTACTCTGTGCAGAGCTCGCGTTCCAGAATGGGAGCGCTCAACGAGTACGTTCGCAAATTGCCGGAGGCGATTCGCTCCGTGGACCCTCTGCTGTCTTCGGTCCTGATTGGAGAAGACCGCGACCTCGTCCAAAACCTCGGGAAACACTCCATCGGTACGAACTCGACCTTCGACAAGTTACACCAACGCGGTACGGCCGTTAAGTTTCTGTTCGCGGGCACTACGGTGAGCGAGTGCTTCACGTACACCCATTACGTGGAGGAGTGCCTTGCTGCACCCTATCGGTACAATCGCGATTTCACGGGCAACATCACGGACGGAGAGCGGACGTGGGAAGATACCTACACTCTGTTCGTGCGCTACAAGGGTGTCGTGCCCACTTCCAGCGGGCTGCTGGAGAAGGATCTGCTGCACCGAGGACTCCTGCGCAAGGTCGAGTGCGGCGCCAGTTCCATCTCGTGCGTGGATGAGCCCGACGGGTACGAAACCATCGCCGGACACCTGCGGGCGAATGTCAGTTGCTATCTGGACGCCGACCCAGGCGACCGTAACACCGAATTCTCCGTGCGCAATATGGTGGCGCTATGAAAATCGAGCGTATCGAGATTGATTCCCGGGTCCTAGGTGGAAACGTGTTGGCCATCCGCGACTTCGACCCCGCAGCGGACTTCGCGGCATTTGAGCGCGGCTACCTCGCCGAGTACAACCCGGTCTACGTGTCCGCCAAAGTCCCGCTGGAGAGGATCTCGGACGTGCAAGCAATGGAAAGCGCTGGATTCCAACTGGCCGAATGTCAGATCCGTTCGACAGTCAAATTGAGGAAACCCTACGACGTCACCGCATTTCCTTACGATTTTGAACCGGTCGTTAGGGAAGAGGAACTCGGTCCGGTCCTCGAGATCGCGGAAAGCACCTTCGTGCATGACCGCTTCTCCGTGGATCGCGCGGTCCGCTTCGGTGTCTCCGGCGCGCGCTACCGGGAATACGTCCGGCAATCCTTCCTTTCGCCCGACGAAGCGGTGTACCGCCTCGTGGATCGCGCCGGCTGCACGGTCGCCTTCAAGACGCACCGCTATCTGAGCGGCGCCGAGGTCCTCTTACTTCTAGGCGGCGTGCGCGCAGACTATAAGAATCTGGGCCTCGGCCTGATCAACGAGTACTTCGAGTTTAACGAACTTATCCGCAAGGGCATCCGGAAGGGCATCACCCACATCTCGGCTGTGAACTATCCGGTCTTCAATCTTGAAATCGCGCAGCTCGGATTTCGCATCCTCGCGACTTTCGCCGTGATGCGAAAGATCTACAGCCGCGATGCGGGAGAGTGAACCCCAAGAACTGAATCAGGCTTTGCGCGGGAACACGCACGACCTCGCGGGGAAAACTGAGCCCTCCGCTACCGCCGCGCCCAATCGGCGCCTGCCCTGGTAAGTCGTCGTCGTGCACTCAAATTGTCGGCCCCTTCCTGGGTCGCAGTCGCGCGAGGCCGAAAAAATGGGATAAGCGGCTCCAATGTAGGCGGTTGGACGTACAATCGATACTAGGCCAGGACGGCAAAATGGAAATCCTGGTTACAGTGAATGGGACATGGAAGTCCAAAATGGAAAGTCCGGTCAACGAGCCTGGTAGCACTGGGGTTTGTCTGCCCAGCCAAAATCTCTCGGAAAGGACTATACGGGCTTGGCCGCAACGCTCGGGCCCGATTTGGAACTTATGAAAACAACGATTCTGTTCTGTCTGGCACTGCTACTGCTGACATCGGCTTTCGCCCAAGCGCAGCCCGCAATCCGGGCCACCAACGGCGTCTTGAACGCGAGCTCCGGACTCCCTGACGTGGCTCAGGGATCCTGGTTCATCGTCTGTGGCACGGGACTCGGTCCGGCCACGATTTCCGTCCAAAACGCCCTGCCGTATCCGACCCAACTTTCCGGAACCAGCATCACGTTCACGCCCGCCTCCGGCGGCACGCCCGTCAGCGCGCTGATGTATTACACGCTCGCGATCCAGATAGCGGGGCTGCTGCCGTCCAGCACCCCGGTCGGCGCCTACAACGTCACGGTGACTTACAACGGGCAGCCCAGCGCCGCTTACCCGGTCAATGTGGTGGCGCGCAACTTTGGGTTTGCCACGCAGGCTACCAACGGCCAGGGCCCCGCCCAGGCCACTTATAACAATTACGTTCTCAACCGGTTCACCAGCGGCACACTCGGCCAGTGGGGCCTGCGCCCCGCCAATCCCGGCGACCTGATGGTGCTGTGGGGAACCGGGATCGGGGCCGACCCGACTTCGGACATCACGGGCGGCACTTCGGGCGATCAGACGGCCGCAGGCCAGGTACGGGTGATCGTGGCCGGAATCGCGGTGACCCCGATTTACGCCGGGCGGTCCAGCGGTTCGCCGGGGTTGGATCAAATCGATTTCATGGTTCCGTCGAACGTGACGCCCAGTTGTTTCGTCAGCCTTCAGGTATCGGCCGGCGGCCGGCTTTCCAATCTGGGATCGATCGCGGTGGCGGCCGCGGGTCAGACCGCGTGCTCCAACCCGTCGCTGACGCAGGCCCAGTTGGCGACGCTCGACAAGGGCGGCACCCTCACCATCGGGAATTTCCACCTTGCTAAGACCGCGACCACGCTCACAGACCTCGAGGTCGACTACAAGGAGCAGAGCGAGAACGCCAGCGGCTGGTTCGGCAAATATACTGTCGACACGGCCGCCAGCGCGAACTTTGCTCTGATTCAGCCCGGCGCCTGCTTCCTTACCCAGCGCACGGGCACGATTGACCAGATCGCTTTCGGACTTGCGCCACAATCGCTCGACGCCGGCGCGCAGTTGACGTTGAACGGACCCAACGCTTCGAACATCCCGATCCCGCGCCAATCCGACAACAGCTACGACGCGACCTTGTACTCGAGCGGGCTCGGCTCAGTCGTCCCCAAGAGCGGAAGCCCCACCCTGGTGCAGGGCACGTACACGCTGGCCGGGACAGGTGGGGTCGGCGTCGGCAGTTTCTCGACGGCGGTGAGCCTTCCCGGCGACTTCACCTGGACCAACGAGTTCACTATCGCGAACCCGATCCCGCGCGCCTCGCCGCTCACCGTCACTTGGACGGGCGGCGGAACGGGGCTGGTCTCCGTTATCGGAGCCGCCGGATCTCCAACCGGCGCGAGCGTCGCCGGTTCGAATATTTACGCCGGGTTGGCATTCAACTGCGTTGCTCCGGCCTCGGCGGGCAGCTTGACCGTGCCAACGAACATGCTCGGGCAACTGCCGGCCGTGTCGGGCGACGCCAGCAGCGCTACCCTGGGAACTCTCTCCCTATTCGTAGTGCCGGATCCGAGCACGGGCCAGGGGACGTTCACCGCGCCGCTGACCGCGGGCGGGACAATCGACCTGGGCATCTTGAGCTACAGCATCGGCGCTCTGAAGACGACCGGATACAACTGAGGCTGGCAGGCGCTCCGCGCGGGGTCTCGTTCCCGCTGGCCGGGTTACACAGAATCCCGCGCGGACTCATCCACAGGGGATCGGGCCTGAGGCACTCGAGCGGCCGCGAAAGCCGCTCGACGAGGCAATCGAGGCCTTCAACGCCCAGCACGCAGACCACGCGCCCGAGACCATGCGGAAGTACAGAGAGTTGGAACAGAATGGAGCAGCATCAGGTCGGAGATTTCTCGGCGGTGGGAATCGGGTTTTGGGTTGTCACATCCGGCTCGAACCGTCAAACCCAGGTTGGGAAAATGTCCATAGATTGTGAATAAACGACAGTGGCGTCGACGGGGTCTCATCCATGTGCATTGAAATCAGCATCTTCCGCCGTTAATCTTTCAAATCGATTCGCCGACCACCACTCCGCGTAGTTGCGCGACACCTTTTCGAGTTCCCATACACACTCTGAAGCCCCCGCCTGCCCCGCATCGCGGTACAGGCCCTCCATGTAAGGCTTCGTTTGGTGGATGCCTAAAATATTAGTCAAATTGCTTGCAAATAGCAATTATGCCTAATATACTAGGCATAATGCTTGATCTGGTCTCCATAGGCAACCAGATTGCGGAGCGCCGCAAAACGCTCAAACTCAGCCAAGCCATGCTCTCGCGCAAAGCGGGAGTCAGTCGTGCGACGCTCGACGCACTTGAAAACGGACGCGCCGGCGAAGTGGGCTTTTCAAAGCTCACCAAACTGCTTACCGCGCTTGGGCTTGAGCTCAAGCTCCAGGCTGCGGTCTCGCACCGCCCCACCCTCGACGAACTGATGCAAGAGGATAGCGATGATAAAGGTCTGGACCGACGCAGCTGAGGCCGGGCTGCTTGACCGTCACGGAGAGCGCGGCAGCACGTTCGCCTACCTGCCCGATAGGGCCGCCGCACGCGCGGTATCCGTCACCATGCCCGTTCGACTCCCCTCTTGGAGTGTGAACTTTGGCCTGCCTCCCATCTTCGAGATGAATCTGCCGGAGGGGTTTCTGCGCGAGCGCCTGCGCCTTGCTTTTGCGAAAGCCACCGGCACCTTTGACGAATTCGACCTGCTGTCAATCGTTGGCCGCTCGCAGGTTGGCCGCATCCGGTACACCGGCGACAAGCAGGAGCTATACGAGGATGTACCGTTTCAGTCGGTCGATGAGATTCTCGAACGCAGGCGCGGCGGCGACTTGTTCCGCTACCTGCTTGAGAGGTTCGCGTCCTTCTCCGGTATCAGCGGGGTGCAGCCTAAAATCCTCGTCCGCGACGAGAAAGCCTTCGCCGAGATGGAGCATACAGGCCGCCCCTTCTCCCATAGCTACCGAGGCGCGACGCACATCGTCAAGCTGTGGGAGCCGAATGAATACCCGCAGCTTGCCGCCAACGAGTATTTCTGCCTTACGGCGGCGCGCAAGTGCGGACTCGAAGTGCCCCCCTATCGCCTGGCCGACGACGGCATGGCGCTGGTCATCGACCGCTTCGATCTGCGCATGGACGGGACCTATCGGGGATTCGAGGATTTCTGCGCACTCAACGCCCGCAGGACCGACGAAAAATATCGAGGCAGCTACGAGACCCAGGTGATGAAGCGATTCGCTCAGTTCGCGAATTCCACCCATGTCAACGAGGACATGGAGAAGCTCTTCATCCTGCTCGCGCTTAACTGCGCGGTTCGCAATGGCGATGCGCATTTAAAGAATTTTGGGATCGTCTATGACGATGT
The DNA here is from genome assembly GCA_963843095.1 of Bryobacterales bacterium. Taxonomy (GTDB): domain Bacteria; phylum Acidobacteriota; class Terriglobia; order Bryobacterales; family Bryobacteraceae; genus Bog-375. Next base: position 11,130 of record CAWJLI010000200.1, on the reverse strand, counting down.
GCAGGGCGAAGCACGACTCGCGCCTGTGTACGATCTCGTGACAACGTCCGTGTACCTCCCCAAGGACAGCCTAGCCCTGACCCTAAATGGCTCGACGAAATGGCCAACGGCAAAGGAACTCAGGAAGCTCGGTGAAACGCGGGCGGGCGGTGCGCCCGCGACGATCAGGGAGATTCTGGAGCGCATCGCAGAAGCGATTCAGGAAACCATAAGAGAAGTCCACTCCTATACGAACGAGCATCCGGAGTTTGCCGAGATTGGACAACGGATGTTGCAGGAGTGGGACAGCGGCGTGAACACCTCGCTGCGCGGCTGAGGATGGCTTGTCGCAGGCGCCAAGCCCTGCTGGGCTGCCCTCCACCATCATCCAGCTCACTGACATACGGAAACTTGCTTGCTCGGAGCGCATACACACGGGCCTCCCGCCCAAGTGACACAAACATCCCGTAATCCATTGATAACAATGAAGAATTGGTGGCCAGGGACGGAATTGAACCGCCGACGCCAGCCTTTTCAGGGCTGCGCTCTACCAACTGAGCTACCTGGCCGGGGAAACCACAGTGTAGCAACCAAGCGGCGCCTCCCGCAACGCGCTCCCTCGCTCGCAGGCGGCGGGCGGAGATCGAGGCGAGCGCAGCGAGATTGGCGAAGCCAAAGATGGCACCCAATGAAGAAAAACGGCAGTCTGGAGCATCAAAAATCGGCCGCTCCCCACGTCACCACAAGTAGTCTTTGGCGACGGCGCGCTTTGCGTGGCCGTCCAGGACGTGGACGACGCGAATCTTCTTCAGCGAAACGGGCGAAAGCTGGCCAATGGGGATGTAGACGATAGTGCGGCCGACGCGGTTGGCGATAGTTTTGAAGATGGAACGCGGCGGTTTGGCGGCTACATATACGACGTAGTGATGGATGGAGTAATCGAGCGCGGCCAATAACAGGCGTTCGGACTTGGATTCGGCGTATTCGTAATCGGCGTCGCGCCAGACGTCGTACATACGGTGGGGCGGCAGGCTCATCAGGAAGCCGCCGTATTCGGCGCGGCCGATGCCGGGGCCAACCAGGTTGTCGAAGGGGAAGGTGGAGTAGAACGCCATGTCGGATTCGTTCTGGCTCTCCCCGGTCCAGGTGGTGGTGAAGGGATAGCGGTTGTCGCGGTCTTCATCGAAGATGACCACGACCGAGCCGACCTCGCCGCGCATCTTCTGAAACTGGCGCACGTAGATGCGGCCTTCGTACCATTTGCGGATGGTCTCGCGCATGTCGATGCCATCGAGGATCGAAGTGGTGAATGGCTCGACGCGGACACGATCTTCCGAGAGTAAATTCTTGCCCTTCTTTTTCAGGAAGCGGCCGTAGTCCTCGACCACCAGGTCTTCGGGCGGATAGGAGCAGATGCCGGTGCCGTTGACCTGACTGGCCCATTCGCCGGGGGATTTCTCCTTCTTGCGCGGCCGCAATCCAAACGGGCGCAGGCGGCGCTTGGTGCTGGGCAGGCGGCGGCGAAGCCGGATGTGGCGGGTGTCGCGCCACATCTGGTCGCCGGAGATGCGGACGGTGAGCAGCGGCGGCGATTCCAGGCGCTGCGGCGGGTACTTGTTTGCGGTTTCCCAAACATCCCAGGCGTAATTGTCGTCGGCCACGCCGCGGGCGGCGACGGCCATGTCGAATATGCCGGCGCACAATTCGTTCGCGGCCAGGGCCAAGTTGCGCGTGTAGCGGGCCAGCAGGCGGCGCTGCCAGTGAGCGATGCGTTCGCCGGTGGAAGCCTCGTATTCTTTTTCCGCCGCCAGCAGCACCGCCAGTTGGGCGTGGCGCCGGTCGATCAGGTTGTGGTCCGCTAACGCGGCGCGGTAATTCTCGTAGCGCCATTGTAGCTGCGGATATTCGACGGCGATTTCGGCCAGCGATTCCGGGTGCGGGTTGAGAAGCTCGATGTCTTCGCGGCGCGTGCGCGCCAGCGGCTGCGCCTGCGGCTCCTCCATGGCATCGAGCAGCGGATCGAGCAGATTCAGCGAGACCACCACGAACACGCTGGCCGCGGGGTCGACACCTTCGAGCTTCCAGGCGATGCCGGCGGCGTGGCGCGCGATCTCCTCCGAGCGCGGTTGCGGGTAGACGCGATAAGCTTCGACGTAGCGCTGGAGGCCGATGGCGCGAATGGCGTAAGGATCGGGATAAGCGTCGGGCAGGTGCGGACGCTCGCCGGCTTCTGGATCGGCGAAGACGATCTCGGCGCCGATTTCGAGGCCGGTACGAATAGCTTCGGTGAAGGGATCGGCCGGCTCGACGAGCACGTAGGTGGCCTCGTCATCCTCCGGATAAAAGATCAGCGACATCTCCGGCAGGCGTTCCACGGCGCGGATCCAATCCTGTTGCAAGCTGACTGGGAGTTCGAGGGCGATCACCTGCGGGCGCTCGCGGAGGACGGCCTGACGCACCTCGATCGAGAACTCGATGCGTCCGGGCACCACCGGGAAATAGCTGAACCGGCCGCGCCGCAGGCTGCCGGCCTCAGGAATCGGCTGGCCGTCGTCGGGCATAGCGCAGCGCTTCCTCTCCGAGGACGCGAGTGATGGAGATTTCCAAAGCCTCGTGCTCGTGAGTCTTCTGGGTCGCGAGGCTCTTCAGCTTAATGGCGAAACGGGCGACGTTGATGCCGTCGCGCACGGTGTAGCGCTCGTCGGCGGCGTGTGCCATTTGCAGAAAGTCGGTGACGTATTCGAGGATGCGCTCTTCGGCGAAGGGCAGGTTCTCGCGCAGGATCTGTTTTTCCTCGTCGCGCTCCGGGAAATCGATGAAGATCTGGGGCTGGAGCCGGGAATGGATGTACTCGGGCAGCTCGAAGGTGGAAGCGTCGTCGTTCATGGTCGCCACCAGGCGGAACTGAGGATGCGCCTTGATCTTGATGCCGGCCACGATGGATTCCACATAGCGGCGGTTGTCGAGCAGCGGCGCCAGGCTGGCCCAGCTTTTTTCGCTCATGCGGTTGCCTTCATCGAGGATGGCGATGCCGCCGCGAATCATGGCGGTGACCAGCGGCGAGGCGACGTAGCGAAGGCTGCCTGTGCCCTCGATCACCGGGGTAACCAGCAGGTCTTCGGGGCGCGTGTCGAGCGTGGCCTGGAGGATGTAGACCTCGCGCCCCATGCGCTTGCCGGCGGCGTAGGCTAGGGTGGTCTTGCCGACGCCGGGCTTGCCGAGCAGGCGCGGGCTCATCGGCAAATCCTGCTCGTGAATCACCATCCACGCCGCCAGCAGGTGGCGCATCAGCTCGCTTTGCCCCACCCACTCGGCGGCCAGCTCATCGGGATGGGCCAGGTGGAGCGTGACGCCTTCGATTTCAACCGTCATGTGCTCTTCCATTATCAGGCAAGAAGGGTGACGTGGCGCACGCACTCGTGCGTGCCGCGTCGGCATTCGTGCCGACGCCCGGTCGACTGGAGCGAAGAAAAGCCGAGACGACTTTCGGCTCAGCAGGCCTGACGGCCCGCGCCACGACGCGCCATGCCTCAGTGGCCGAAGGGCCACAAATGGCCTAGCCAGCCGCGGGGCTGGGCGAAGCCTTCGAGCATCCAGATGTCGGACTGTAAGTTGACGACGGAAACGGCCAGCGAAGCGTGATCGCTCGAAAGGCTGATCGAGACTTGAAACAGGTACTGCGAGCCCAAGTCCGCAATGGTGCGTTCGGCTCCGCTCGCGACGTCGATGGAATCGAGCAGCCATTTCGTGCCCTCGCCCTGCGCCAGGGCGTAGAGTTGACGGCTGTCGGGAGACCAGGCAACCGCGGAATTGCGGGTACCGACTTTGCGTGTCTGTTTGCCATCGGGCGAGAGCAACAGGACGCCATCGTCGGCGGGGCAGGCGATCCACTGGCCATCCGGCGACCACTGCGCGGGACGGCGGCAGAATTCCTGGCGAAGCAGCACGGGCGGATCGGAGCCTCCCACGCGGATTTTCATCAAGCCGCCGGCGCTGGAGGAATAAGTAAGCCAGTTACCATCCGGCGACCAGCCGGGGGCGATTTCAAATTCGTCCGATTTGGAGACGGCAATCGGCGTGCCGCCGCCGAGCGGAGAAATCCAGAGGCGGCCCAGATGGGTGGTGCTGTTGCGTGAGTACGCCACGCGGCTGCCGTCGGGCGAAACGGCCAGCGTCGTAAACGCCAGCGTATCGTCGGCGAAATCGCGCTGTGTTACGAGGGGACGATCGGAGCCGTCCTGGGCGTTGTGCAGCCAGATCTCCTGCGGTCCGCTGCGATCGGTGACATAGGCGAGCAGGGGAGCCACCGGCGACCAGGCGGGGGACATCTCATTGCGGCTGGTCGAAAGGATCGGGCGGACGGGGCCACCCGAGACGGCGATCTCGACGATGTCGAAATTCTCCGTCATGGAGGCGTAGGCGATCTTCTTGCCGTCGGGCGAAACGGAGGGGCGGACCTTGATGCCCTCGTCGGCGGTGAGAGCGTCGAGATCCTGATCCTCTATATGTGCCATCCAAAGCTGCGGCTGGGGATGGCTGGGAGTGGGGAAGGACATCACCAGGTGCTTGCTATCGGGCATCCAACTGAAGGAGGGCGGCCACTGGGCGCCGCCCAGCATGGAAGCGAACACGGCGGCGGGCCTTGCCCTTCGCGACCGCGCCATCGGGAAACGGGAGCAGCCAGAGTTCGGTTCCCATGGCGGTGGGTTTGGCAAGTAGGACGTGGCGGCCGTCCGGCGCGAAGCGAAGGTAGACCGGGCTGAACGAGCCTTGTTCCTCGAATAGGACGGGCTCGTATTTTCGCGGTGGCGCGCCCGGAGGAGAGGAGATCCAAAGCTTGGGCTCCTTGGCGCCCTTCTCGCCCTTACTCAGCCACAAGACGAGCGCCTTGCCATCCGGGCATGGCGCGGCATCGCCATAATCGCCTTTCAGAACGAGGGTAGCCTCTCCGCCGGCGCGGCTCATCGACCAGACGCCGGTTTTGATGACGTAGTTGAGACGGGTGCCGTCGGCGGACCAGAAGATGGACCGCGCGTCGGCGCGGGCGACCAGAACGGGAACCAGCGAATCTAGGTTGCGCACCATGATTTCGTTGGGAGCATTGATGACTTCGCGAACGTAGGCGAGACTCTTGCCGTCGGGCGACCAGACCGGCATATCCTGGACGCGGAATTCGCTGGCCAGAGGGGTGTAACGATACGATTCGAGGTCCACGCCGCGCGGGGCGGTAAGCAGGGCGAACAGCGCAAGAGCCAGAAGCACGGCGAGTAGGGCTACGACGCTTGGGAGAACGAAACGGCGGCGCGGCAGGGCCTTCAAATGCAGCGCTGAGCCGGAGGCCGAGCTGGGACCGGCAGAGCCGCGCAGGGCGAAGGCCAGGTCGGCGGCGGATTGAAAACGGCGCGAGGGCTCCTTTTCCAGGCAGCGGGTGATGATTTGGGCAACCGCTGGCGGGACGTTGGCGGGAAGGTCGGCCGGTTCGTCGCGCAGGATGGCGCTCATGGCTTCGACCGATGTGGTGCGCTCAAACGCCAGCTTGCCGGTGAGCATTTCATAGAGGATGATGCCCAGCGAGAAAATGTCCGACTGCGCGCCGGCGGGGGAGCCGGTGACCTGCTCTGGCGACATGTAGCCGACGGTGCCCATCACCAGTCCTGGCTGGGTGACGGTCATGGTGGCTTCGGGGGCGGAGCTGGAACGCGGTTGATAGCGGGCCAAGCCGAAGTCGAGGATTTTGGCGCGGCCATCGCGCGTGACCATGATGTTCTCTGGTTTGAGATCGCGATGGACGACGCCCGCGGAATGCGCGGCGGAAAGGCCGTCGGCGACCTGCGCGGCCAGGTCGAGCGTCTTGCGAACCGGGACCGGACCTTGGCGGATGAGGTCGCGCAGCAGCTCGCCCTCCACCAGTTCGGACACGATGTAGGAGATGCCTTCGTGGTCGCCGGCATCGTAGAGGGCCACGATGTTGGCGGAAGCGAGGGCCGCGGCGGCGCGCCATTCCTGCTCAAAGCGGCGGCGCCGGTCGGGGCTTTGGGCGAATTCGGCCGGCAGGATCTTGATGGCGACATCGCGGCCGAGGCGGGTGTCGTGGGCGCGGTAGACCTCACCCATGGCGCCTTCGCCCAGCTTGGCGGCGATCTCATATTGACCCAGGCGGGCGCCCGATTCCATCGGCATGGAAATCAATTGTAGCGCGCTATACTGAGCACGAACATGACGGGCATTGGGAAAGTGGCGATCTTCGGCGCGGCGGGCGCGATTGGCCGCGCGCTGTCTCCGGAACTGGCGCGCCGCGGCATCCCGTTTCGCGCGGTGGGGCGCCGGTGGCAAACACTCGCGGACGCGTTCGCCGGCTTGGCGGGCGTGGAGATCGTGGAAGCCGATCTTTCCGATCCGCAACAGGCCGCGCGCGCGGCGCAGGGCGTGGATACGATTATCTACGCGGTGGGCGTGCCCTACACCGAGTTCGACCAGCATCCGGTGCTGATGCGCACCACGCTCGATGCAGCGGCCCAGGCGGGCGTGGCACGCCTGCTGCTCGTCACTGGCATCTATTCCTATGGCGTGCCGCGCACGTCGCGAGTGGCGGAAACGCATCCCCGCGAACCGGATTCGCACAAGGGCCAGTGCCGGAAGCAGCAGGAGGACATGGTGACGGAAGCGCACCAGCAGGGCGTGTTGCGCACGATGGTGGTGCGGTTGCCGGATTTCTACGGCCCGCACACCGGCCGCAGCCTGGCGGGCCGCATTTTCCGCAGCGCGCTCGAGGGTAAGACGGCCACCTGGGTGGGCCCGGCGAGCACGCCGCACGAATTCATTTTCGTCCCCGACACCGCGCCGTTGCTGGCCGAACTCGCCGGGTCGGTGGATTGCTATGGCGAAGCGTGGAACCTGGGCGGCGCGGAAGCGATCGCTGGGATCGACTTCATGACGCGTGTTTATCGCGCGGCGGGACGCGATCCGGATTATCGGTCGGTGGGCCGCACGATGCTGAAAATGGCGGGCGCGGTGAACCCTATGCTTAAGGAATTGGTGGAGATGCTGTACCTGCAGGAGACGCCGGTGATTCTCGACGACCGGAAGCTGGCGGCGAAGCTCGGCGGTCTCCGGAAGACTCCGTACGACGACGGCATCCGGCGCACGCTGGAATGGATGCGGACGCAGTGAAACAGTCGGGCGGTCGGGTTGACAGACGAAAGCGTCTGTCCTACTTTTGCGGTCGAGAGATTTGCAGGCGGGTGGGGCAGGCGCTTTCGCCTGCCAACTGTTTTTCCCCGGCCCTAAGCGCCCTTCACGGCTTTTCCGGCGTCAGCGCCAGCCGGGTGGCTTTGAGCGTATTGGTGAGCGATTCGCGCGGCAGGCTGCGAATGATGGGGTTGATCAGCCAACCCAGGCCAACCGGGACGTCGCGGGTGAGGGAAATGGCCTGGCACTCCAGGTACACGCCGCCGTCGCGCTCCTCGAATCTTCCAGAACGTATTCAGACGCCACATGAAACCGTGATCGTTGCCCGGCGGCAACTCATGCTCGTTGGGGCCTGGGTCTTCCACCTCGGCCACGCGCGTGGTGGATGATCTGCTGTACCAGCGCGTACGGTCGAGCCGCGCATAGTGCACGTCATGCTCGGTATTGAGGACCACGGTCAGTATCTGCTTCTTAAGGATGCGCAGGTAAACATGGAAGTCGTCGTCGTGATGGCTGAGAAGGCGCGAATCGATGACCTCTGGCCGATAGATGTTCTTGTGGTTGTCGTAGTCTTCCATCATGCGCAGGGTCAGCGCGAGGGTGGCGCCGGGAACGAAGACGGCGCCGGTCCAATCGTGGATCAGACCGTCGGGGATCTCGATATCGCCCGATTGGTTCGAAGGCTCCGCCAGAATCTTACCCTCACTTACGGCGCGCTTGCGATCGGTGGAAGCATCCACCCACAGGAACGCGCCGCCGTGCAAGCTGTTGTCGAAGCGCGCCTGGGCTGCCTGCATGTACTTGTCGAAGGCTTCCAACGTGGGCGGCTTCAGTTGCACCCTGGTTGCGTCCGGCAGGCTTGCCAGCATCCATGCTGCCAGGCAAAACAGTGAAGCGTTCGGTAACATCGCTTGTCTGGTTATGCGTCTACTCATTCAGCATGACACGGAACAACATGCCGGCGGAGAAGGCGGGATTTCAGGAAGCGGCGCGCGCGCAGGCGAGTTTCCTGGCGCCGATCGAAAAGCGCTGCCTGGCATGGCTGGCGCGGCGCACTCCGGCCTGGATCAACTCGGACCACCTGACTGCTTTGGGCTTGATTTCATTACTTGGCGCGGGGCTGAGTTACTGGTATGCGCACTCGAATCATGCGGGCCTACTGCTGGCGATTGTCTGCCTGGCGCTGAACTGGCTCGGCGACAGCCTGGACGGAACGTTGGCGCGCGTGCGCGATTGCCAACGGCCGCGCTATGGATTCTACGTCGACCACATGGTGGACGCGCTCGGTACTTTTTTTCTGCTGGGCTGGAATGGCTCTTTCGGGCTATATGAGTCCGCTGGTGGCGGGAGGCCTGATCGTAAGTTATTTCCTCTTGTCGATCGAAGTGTATCTGGCCACTTACACCATCGGCACGTTTCAAATCTCGTTCTGGAAGTTCAGCCCCACCGAACTGCGGATTCTGCTGATGATCGGCAACATCGCGCTGCTGTACCAGCCGATGGCGCGAATCGCTGGCCACACCTGGCCGCTGTTTGACTTTGGCGGCGCGATCGGGATCTGCGGCATGGCGGCCATGCTGGTGGTAGCGGTGGCGCGGCACACCGCGTACCTGTATCGCGCGGAACCGCTGCCGCCCGAAGCCAGGCGCGCAGCGGAGACGCCGGCCGAAACGGGTGTGCGTTGATCCGCTGGCTCAAGTTCAACGCGGTGGGCGGGATGGGCGTCGCCGTGCAGCTTGGTGCGCTGGCGCTGTTGAAAAGCGGCTTGCGCGTCGACTACTTGCTGGCCACGGCGGCGGCGGTGGAGCTTGCTCTGCTGCACAACTTCGTCTGGCATGAGCGCTGGACGTGGCGAGATCGCGGCGCCGGCGGCCGGGCCGGGCGGCTGTTTCGGTTTCACCTGGCCAACGGGCTGGTTTCGATTGTGGTCAACCTGCTCCTGATGCGCATCTTGGTTGGGCGAATGCACTGGCCCTATCTGGCCGCCAATGTGGCGGCGATTGCAGCCGGGTCAGTAGTCAACTTTTTTCTGGGCGACCTGCTGGTCTTCCGCCGCGCGCGAGGCAGCGCTCTGACTCCGGCGGCCGGGCCAACGCAGCCGCGCCGACTCGCCGAGCTGTGACACAATGAGAGGAAATCGTCCGCGATGGTAACCTTTCATCATGAGAATCTCGCTTGTTGCTCTTCTTCTGGGGTCGGCGGCGGCCTGCCTGGCGCAAAGCCGCGATGCGATGTTTGACCGGCTGGCCGACCGCTATTACGAAGTGGTTTTCCGCTACGCCCCTGAAACGGGCACGCAGGCGGGCTTCCATCAGTACGATCCGCTGCTCGCTTCCGGCGCGCGCGGCGAAATTCAAGCTGAGATCGCCGCCCTGCGCGGTTTCGAAACCGAAGTTGCGGCGTTTCGACGTTCGTGGCCTGTCGGCCTTCGCGGCGGCCGACCGCGAATTGCTGCTCTCCCAGATCCGCGGCCAGCTTCTGGAACTGGAATCGATTCGCCCTTGGGAGAAGAATCCGGACCTCTATTCCTCCGGTGCCGCCGGCGCTATTTTCGTCATCATGAGCCGCAACTACGCGCCGCCGGCCGAGCGACTGAAGTCCGTCATTGCGCGCGAGCGGCTGATTCCGCGGCTGTTCCAATCGGCGCGCGAGAACCTCAGCAACCCGCCGCGTGTTTACACCGAAGTTGCGCTGGAGCAGGTGCCGGGCATCGTCGGCTTCTTCCAAAGCGACGTGCCGGCGGCCTTCAAACAGGTTGCCGATGAGGCGCTCGTGGCCGAGTTCCATCAGTCGAACCAGGCGGTGATCGACGCGCTCCAGGCGTATCAGGACTGGCTGAAGAACGACCTGCTGCCGCGGTCCACGGGCGACTTCCGCATCGGCGCCGAGAACTATCGCAAGAAGCTGCTGTACGACGAAATGGTGGATACGCCGCTCGATCGGCTGCTCGCCATCGGCTATGAGAACCTGCGCCACAACCAGGAGTGGTTTCGGCGAGTGGCGGCCGAGATCGACCCGAACCGCGCGCCGCAGCAGATTCTCGAGGAGCTCGAAAGCGACCACCCGGCGCCTGGCAAGCTGCTGGATACTTTCCGCGGCGTGCTGGGAGGCCTGCGCGACATTCATCGAGCAGCACCACATCATCACCATTCCGTCGCCCGTGCCGCCCATCGTCGAAGAGACGCCGCCGTTCATGCGCGCCCTGACCACGGCGTCGATGGACACGCCCGGCCCTTATGAGAACGTGGCCACGGAGGGCTTCTTCAACGTCACGCTGCCGGACGCCGGTTGGCCCGCCAAGGACGTAGAAGAGTACATGCAGGGCTTCAACCGGGGCACCATTATCAGCACCGCGGTGCACGAGGTTTTCCCCGGCCACTACATGCAATTCCTCTGGCTGAAGCAGGTGCCGACCAAGGTGCGCAAGCTGGCGGGCTGTGGGTCCAACGCCGAGGGCTGGGCGCATTACACTGAGCAGATGATGCTCGACGAAGGCTATGGCAACGGCGATCGCAAGCTGCGCCTGGGCCAGTTGCAGGACGCGTTGCTGCGCAACGCGCGCTTCATTGCCGGAATCAAGATGCACACCGGCCAGATGACCGTCGACGAAGCGGTGGAGTTCTTCGTCAAGGAAGGCTACCAGGTGCGCCCGTGGCCGAGAAGGAAGCCAAGCGCGGCACCTCCGACCCGACTTACCTGGTATATACGCTGGGAAAGCTGCAGATTCTGAAGCTGCGCGAGGATTACAAGAAGATGAAAGGCGCGCAATTCTCGTTACAGGAATTCCACGATTCCTTCATCAAGCAAGGCACGCCGCCGATCAAGATCGTGCGGCGGGCGATGCTAGGCGACGATTCGCCGGTGCTGTAGGGCACCGCGTGGCGCAGGGTTTGCTGATACCACTTCAAGAAAAGTCGAGAAGACTCTCGGCTCTGCAGGCTTTGACAGCCTGCGCCACAAGCT
>CAWJLI010000199.1:0-9690 GCA_963843095.1 Bryobacterales bacterium | reverse complement strand
GGATGTGGCCGAAGAAGTCGGCGTCCACCCTTCCACCGTCAGCCGTGCCGTCGCCAGCAAGTACGTGCATACGCCGCAGGGCGTTTTTGAGCTGCGCTACTTCTTCTCCGAAGCCGTGCAGGGCCCCTCCGGCAGCGGACCCCGCTCCTTCTGCTCAAGCGCAAGGTGAAGAAGATGATCGAGGCCGAGGATCGCACCAAGCCGCTCACCGATGAGCAGATCACTGCCATGCTGCAGTCCGAAGGTATCGACGTCACCCGCCGCACCGTCGCCAAGTACCGCGAGGATATGAAAATCCCCTCCACCCACCAGCGCCGCGAGCGGCCGTAGGGCCCGGGCATGCCCCAGGCCCGCAGGCTATCCTGCCTGCTGAGCCGGGATTCGTCTCGGCTTTTCTTGTTTTCGCGCCCCATACGAACCCCGCGCAGTTTCGTATCGTGTATCCTGGTACGGAGACTACACATGTTTTGCCATCGCTGCGGTACCCAGGTAAGTCCCGACCAGCAATTCTGCTCCAATTGCGGGCAATCGTTGCGGGGCCTCCCGCCGCGGGCGGAGCCGCCACCGCCCGCTTGGACGCCGCCCACGAGCGTGCAAGTCGACACGCCGGCAAATGGATGGGAGCAGGGCTGGGATCTGGTGAAGGCAGGACATGGGCAACTACGTCCTGATTTCGCTGATTTTCTTCCTGCTCAATGGCGTGCCGTTCATTCAGGGCGCGCTCATCGCGGGCTTCCACATCTACACCATGAAGAAGATGATGGGCCGCCGCGCCGAGTTCGGCGATCTCTTCAAGGGCTTCAACTTCTTCATCCCCACCCTGGTGGCGGCCCTGCTGATTGGGCTGTTCACGTTCATCGGGACGCTCTTCTGCATCATTCCCGGCCTGGTGGTGGCGGCGGCGTGAAGTTCACTTACCTGTTCATCGTGGACAAGCGGATGGATTTCTGGCCGGCCATGCAGGCCAGCCACGCGGTCGTGAAGCACGACTATTTCGGCTTCACCATGTTCCTGCTGCTGGCGTTCCTGGTGAACGTGCTGGGCCTGCTGTGCTGCATCGTCGGGTTGCTGGTGACGTTCCCGCTGACCATCGCGGCCATTACGGTGGCGTACAAGGAAATCGTCGGATTCGATCAGCGGACCATCGACGCGCTTTAAGACGGCGGGAACGCGTCGACTCGCGCTGCGATCTGCTGGGCGCGGGCCTCCTCCTGGCGCTGTTATGGTGGGCCTCGCCTGCGGCGGAGCCCGCGTTTCGCGCTTGCCCATTCTATTGGCTTACCGGCAAGCCGTGCCCGCTGTGCGGCCTCACGCGCGGGCTTGTGCGCGCTCGCCAAGGGGCACTGGAGCCAGGCGATTCACTTCAACGCGCTGAGCCCGCTCGGCCTTCGTCCTGCTGTTCTCTCTCTTTTGGAACGCCCCGTGGCGGCCGCGCCTGTGGACCTTCGGCATCGCGGCATTTGCCATCTATGGAATCTGCCGCATTGCCTTGGCATGAAACGAGCGCGGCGGGCCGTCGCCGGCCCACCGCGAATTCACCGCCGCCAACTCAACGTACTTACTGCTTCGGCTCCGGAACGTAGCTCAGGTCCGGCTCGAAGCGCCACATGGTCCATTCGACGCTTTCGACGAGCGGCCGCAGTTTTGCCAGATAGGCCTTGTATTCGTCGTCGCTCATTGCCTTCTGGAGGCCGTAGGGCGCGTCCAGATCCGCCCATCCGTTGAAGGACGAGTAAGTGTGGATCTCGTTGTTGGGGGTTCCATAGCGGGCAATCGCCACCCCGTAGGCGCTGACTCCCGCCTTCTTCATCGCCGGAAAGGTCTCGCTCTTGAGGAGCGCCAGCAGGTCGTCCGTCTTGCCGAACTCCGTGCGAATCCTCCCCGTGCGAACCATCTTCGGCAGTTCTTTGCTTCTGATGAGGAGGTCCGGCTGAATCTCATCGACCCAGGTCTCCAGGCTCGCGGTGGCGCCGTCCAGGCGGGCGAACACGCGCGCGAGGTCCGCAGCGACCGGCTTGGTTTTCGGGTCCTCGTTCTGATCCAGTTCCTTCCACTTGCTCGAATAGAACACAACAGCGTACTCATCGGGCCCGCTCTGCGCGGACCAGGTCGTGAACCCCTGTTCCACGCCCGACTTCTTCACCAGCGCCGTGTAATCCTTGACCGCGGCCTTCCAGTCGCCAACCCGATCCGTCTTGACTTTGACAAAGAGGACCGTCCGTATATTCCCCTGTTGCTGTTGTGCCGGTGATGAAACCGGCAGTATCGTCATGGCAAGCGCCGCTAACACCGAGGCGCAGCGAATCAAACGCATCTCTCGCATCCGTTGTTTTTCTCCTTGAGTTCACGGCCGGCCAATCACCGGGATCCCCTCCCGGTGTGTAGACCGGGATTTCCCCGCCTGCTCCCCATTGCGATTTGGTCCCGAATTCCCCTCTTGGCCTGCCGGACCCTGCCAAAGGTATCACGGCATACCTCTCCGCAAACTCGATTTCGGCGTAATTGTACTACCCGAAACTCAATTGAGCGTACTGGTGCTACGGTGCACTTTTCACCACGTTGCCACGCGCCTTTCGAGTCATTTGTCCTGGAAGTACCGTTTCGCGCGTTGACCCGCGTTCCGCTACAGTCCGCCAAACTGCGTGCGCACGGCGTACAGAGAAGATTGCGTGAGGATGAAGAGCGTGCGCCGATCCTTCCCGCCGAAGACCAGGTCGAGCGGACGCTCCGGTACCGCAATCATATCGATGGGTTTCCCGGTGGAGTCGTAAACGAACACCTGCCCGGCGGCAAGATAGACATTTCCCGCGCTGTCCTGGACGAGGCTTTCTCCACCTTGCTCCGCAAAGAGCTTAAGACCGGAAAGAGTCCCATCCGCATTCACGCTGCCGCGGTAGGTCCTCTGTTCCGATTCGTTGGTGACATAGAATGGCTTGCCCGGGAACCGCGCTCACCAAGCCGAACGCCTGCAGGATGTAGCCGAACTTATATCCGAAGTATGCCGGCCCCTGCACGAAGGCATCGTCGCCCGGAATGAAGACAGTGCCATCCGGAGAGACGTACTGGTAGGGCATCCGCGTGGACACCACCTTGGTGAAGAGCTGCTCCAGAGAAGTGTATTCGTAAGTCTCGGTCGAAAGCGTATTGGTGAAATCGCCGTTCACAAAGTAGCTCACCGGCAAGATTGCCGCCGCGCCCGGACGCTCCGCGGAACGCTCCGGCGCAAGGATGGCGATCTGATCTTCCGGCCCATCCGGACGGAAGGAATAAACCGTCAATCCTTTCCCGCCGGAAGATACAACTATCAGATCGCCCGCCTTGTCGAAGGCGAGATTCACCGGATCGAGTGGATTGTCGCGGACCACCGCTAGATCCTTCTTCTCCGGCGACCACCGGTAGATGCGCTGCTGGTGCGCGTCCACGAAATACAATTCGCCGCGCGCGTCCACCGCCGCACCGGAAATGTTGTAGAAACCGCTCCACAGCTTCTCCACCACGGCTCCCGGTTCAAGCACCGGGTACGCCGCGCGCGGGCTTGCGGGAACCGGATTGCCAGGGACATCCAGCCATGCGAACTCCCGGTCGCGCACCTGGGTGCCATGCGTCTGATCGACAATCGAGTTCGCGAAAGAGACTTTGCCCGATCTGGTGTGCTGCCGGCAGCCGAACTCGTCGCATTTCGTCATCGCGCTGTTGTGATCCACATGGACATTCCGGAACCGTATGTCACTCGACTCATACATATGAACCGCGTACGGAACCGGGTGATAACTTCTCACTACGCGGTAGCCGTGATAGTTCGCAATGGTAATGTTCTTCGAGTTGTCGATTTCGAGCGAAATCGCCGATGCGCTCTCCTCCCGCTCCCCCTCGGTCTGCAATGCGTAGATCTCCCAGTTGGCCGCGTGGTCGAGCTTGACTTCCGTGCGAACATGATGCTCGGCGGAGAGCTCGTAGATATGGCCCGGCGTGGTCGTATCGGAGATATACAGGCCCGCCTGCGCGAACGTGTCCGGCGTCCAGATATCGGCGAAGGTGCCTCCGCCGCCATGCGTGATCCACAGGCTGGGATACTGCCCGTCCCAACGCCGATGTGGATCCGGATCCGAGAACAGATTGGCGGCATACGGGTTCGCCCGCTCGCCCGCGGGGCCGATCGTTCCGTGCCCTCCCAGGAATCGCACGTCGTCCATCAGGGAATCCTTGCCGGCCATCCAAAGAGCGCCCACGGCACGGCTGTTGATACCGCCGGCGGAGAGGCCGATGCCGGTCACCATGTTATCTCCGCCGCGCGGGGCCTCCAGCAGCGGCTTAGGCGCGCCCGGTCCCTGGAACGCCGGCGTCGAATCGAGAATATCGATCTGGGTCTGGTTCGGATGGAGCCCGATCAGCACGCTGTCCGGACGCAGCCTGCAGCGTGTCGCTGACGATGTAGTGGCCGGTAGGAATGTAAATCACGCGATGTTCCGCGATCGCCTTTTGAATCAGAGCGGTCTCATCGGTCGCGCCATCGCCCTTCGCACCGAGGTCGCGCAGATTCACCCATTCCGCCATCGGCGGCAAGCCCCGGATCGCGTTCGGCGTGGCTGGCGGCAGAGTTTCGAGCGCCGCGGCATCGTAGCTCGTCCTGATCTCGCCGAGCGCGCCTGGCGCCGCAATGGTCAGTCCATGGGAAAGGGCTTTTACCTCGTATATCTCTCCGGCTCCGGCAAGCTGCCGACCGCTCTCTCGAAATCGTGCAAACACGGGCACCTGACGGCAGACGATGTCTTCGAGATTGATCTCGGTCATCCGGCTGTTTTCATTGCCGATCACGATGGCAGGGCCGCTGATGTTCTCGAACCGCGCGTCCTTTACCCAAAGCTCGTCGGAATAATGCGGGTCGATCGCAATCGCCGTGGGCACGTTGCGGAACTCATCGTGGACCAGCGTCAGTCCCGCCTCGTTCTCCCGGATCGCCGCCTCCCGCTGGCCATCGAAGGTCGAGTCGATCACCGTGAATTGCCAGGCTGCTGACGTCTTGCGGGTCAGGATGCCATATCGGCCACCGTGGAAATGCACGTCTTCCGCCTCGTTGCCCGCATCCTGGACGCCGGCTAGGCCTGAGCCAATCCGGAAATCCATGTGGGCCAGATACCCATGTTGTGCGACATGAAAGCGGATTCCGACCGCCGCCGCATTATCGCTGCCGATCTCGAAATCGATATTGCTCATCGCGGAGTAGAACGTGCTGGAGTTCGCATCGACGATCTTCGGATTCGGCGGGACGGTTCCGGGTGGCGGCTCCGGCACCCCGAAATCCCGTCCCATGGACGCCGAGCCGTCCAGTCGCCGCCCCACGAAGAAGAACATGCAACCGATTCCCTGCTGGAATCCCGGGGTTTTCTCCTCCAGCACGAATACGGGACGTTTCCCGCCATAACCGATCAGCCGCACACCCGGCCAGACATAGATGGTCCGTGTGACGCGATAGCGTCCCTCCGGAATGAAGAGGATCCCTTCGCCGGTTGTCTCCTGGACCCGGTTGACCGCGGCCTGAATCGCAGCACTATCGTCGGCTCGGCCGTCGCCGCGAACCGGAAACCGATCCTGCGTCAGGTAAACAGCCTTGGGATCGTCAAGCCGCGCCGGGTAATACGATGCCGCGCGGGAAGGCAAGCAGCTTCCCAGCAGAATAATTCCGACCACGATGAGCTCGCGCATGGATTCACTCCCGAACCTTGTCAGTTATTGCAAGCTCATTCTAGCTCTGACGGGGCCTTCCCAGTGCTGGCTCAGCAGGCTCGGCGGCCTTCGAAATGACCTAGCTGAACAGCCTTCGCATTAATCCGAGTCGCCGATGAGGGTGATCGAACCAATACCGCCCTGAACATCCACGCGCACTTTGACTTTCGCCGTTGCGTAAGCGTCGTTTTCCCAGTGGTCGCCTTCTTTCTTGAGTCCGCGAGCCTTGATCTCGCCGATGCCACCGTTGGCGCTGGCGTAAACACCGGCGCTAGAGGGCAGACGCACGACAGCCTCGCCGATGCCGCCCTGTATGTGCACATCGTAGTCGTGTTGCGGCCGCCCGCGCAGGTCCAGGGTGAGACTGCCCACGCCCATCTGGACATTGACGGACCGCAGGTTGAGAGAGCCAAGGTCAAGCTGCGCTTCGCCGGCGCCGAAATTCACGCCGAA
Source organism: Bryobacterales bacterium (assembly GCA_963843095.1). Taxonomy (GTDB): domain Bacteria; phylum Acidobacteriota; class Terriglobia; order Bryobacterales; family Bryobacteraceae; genus Bog-375. The sequence continues at coordinate 3,513 of CAWJLI010000199.1, read as the reverse complement.
ATCGAGTGCTGTCTCCCGGCCGAAGCGCAGGTCCCATTCGTATTTGATCTGGCCTGGATTGAAGTTGACGTGCCCGGTCTCGCCCTGATCGATGGTCAGCGCACCTGCATCGTACTTCACGATTGGCTTCCAGGCCGGTACGTTGTAGGTGAAGTAGGCCTGCAGCAGTTTTTCCGTGCCGCTGCCCACCTGCAGCTTGCCTGCGCCCATATTGAGGTTGACCTTCACCACCTCCGCGCGATCCCGATCGAGGTGGAAGGAATCGTACTGCAATTGCCCTGTGGGGCTGGTATTGATGGCACAACCTGCCAGGCATAGCGCGGATCCGACGAGCAGCAGGCTTTTCGCGATCATGGCATCTCCTTCCGCCGGCCGGGTGAGACGCGCCCGTGCGGCTTCGCAACTGGCACTTACGCAATACGATACGTTTCGGAACCGCCGCATGTTCCTTGGCTCGCCCTCCACCGATCCGCCTGCGCGAGGAACTTGCCCGCGCCACACCCCCGGCGCCGTGGTGGCTATAGGTGGCGAGTTGGCGCAAGCCCATAGCCGACGAGTGTAGGCCGTACCGGTCCCCTCGCACCACTCGCAAGGTGCATTGGTAAAAATAGTATGTGACAAATGTGTCATTCCTGGTCCGGTTTACATGGAAGTCATTTCCTGTCAAATAGTTCCAGCCAGTGGCCAAGATTAAAAAAAACTATTGCAAATGAATGCGGAGTTAAGTATTCTGGTTATGGATTGACTAGTACCCGCATAACGTCGACGAGTTTGGGAATTGAATGATTGCAAGTATCATCATTGCCGCGTTTTCGTTCGCACTCCTGCTCTACTGGTTCCGCTATAGCTGCATCCTCATGCTTCGGAACTCGAGCCTGGAGGGAAGCGCAGCGGCGGCCGTGGATTCCCAATTCAGTTGCCGGCAGGTCAAAGAACTGTTGCGCGGAGACGCACAACTGGACGGGCTCGAGCGCGCGCTTGAGCGCGACTACCGCTTGGCGACCTACCTCATTGAACACGCCGCGGGGTTGGACCTGAACTCGATCGAAGACCGGCTTCTGGTTCTCGACTACCGCGTCATGCAGTGGTATTTCCGCATTACACGAGGCGCGGCCCCGGCGCGCGCGCGTCGTGCGCTTGCCGAGATGGCGGACGTCGTGGCCGTCCTGGCGGGCCGGCTGGATGAGCGGGCAGGCTCGCAAGCCGAGGCCTGATCTTCCGGCCTCGTCACAGACTATCCTTACAAACAACCCGCTTGGGGAGTCCTAACTCGGAGTCTTCGCTCCTGGCACCTGCATCCGGTATCACTCTTGCGCGTTCACGCGCGCCGGCCGTCTGCGATTAGAATGGTCGTTCTATGCGAGTGGGAATGATCGGCACGGGAGCAATCTCGCGGATGCACGCGCGGGTTTACCGGAATATCGGCTATGAGCTGACGGTCTGCACGGACATCGACGAAGCCTCCGGGCGCCGGTTCGCAAAGGAACACGGTGCCGAATTCGTGAGCGGTTATGAAGAAGTGTGCCGGCATCCCCAAGTCGAATACGTCGACGTCTGCACGTTTCCGGACTTCCGTCTCAAGCCCGTCGAGGCCTGCGCCCTCGCCGGCAAGCACGTGCAGGTGCAGAAACCAATTTCGACTAACCTTGAAACCGCGCGCCGCATGATCGAAATCGCGCGAGCCGCCGGTATCCTGCTGGGCGTCGTCAGCCAGCACCGCTTCGATGACGCGAGCCTTTTCGTTTCCCAAGCCCTCGCCGCCGGCCGCTTGGGTAAACTGCTCGAATTGGACGGCTACACCAAGTGGTACCGCTCTCCCGAATATTATGCGCGGCCGATTAAGGGAAGCTGGCAGACCGAGGGCGGCGGTGCGCTGATCAACCAGGCCATCCATCAGGTCGATATCCTGCGCTGGCTGGCCGGGCCGGTGAAACAGTTGTTCGCGGTCTGGCAACTGGGCGCGGTGCACCGAATCGAATCTGAGGACGTGGTGAACGCGGTAGTCGAGTACGCGAGCGGCGCCACCGGCGTGATTCAGGCAGCGACGGCCTTCCGGCCGGGCTACCCCGAGCGCATTGAGATCCACGGCAGCCGCGGCACCGCCGTGATCACCGGCGACAAGCTCACCACTTGGGACGTGGAGGACGACTCTGGCGAACCGGCGCCGGTTGCCAGGCAGGGGGCCTCCGGCGCCTCCGACCCGATGGCGATTTCGCTCGAGCCCTTCGAACGCCAGTTCCTGGATTTCGGTGACGCCATCCGCCAGGGCCGCCAACCGCGCGTAACCGGCGAGGAAGGCTACCAGGCGCTCGAAGTGGTCGACGCCGTGTACCGTTCTTGCCGGTCGGGCCAGAAGGTGGCGCTGTAGGCGGGAATGTGTAGAAGCAGCCTCAGTGGTGATTCTGCGTGACGCCAGTGGTGGTGCCCTGCTGCGCGCGCCGCGCGCCGCGGCCGACTCCTATATAGTCGAAGCCCGCAGCCGCGGCAGCTTCCGGCGGGTACAGGTTGCGGCCATCCACCAGAATGGGCGTAACCATCCGTTTCGCCAGGTCCGCCAGATCCAGCTCGCGGAACTCGTTCCACTCGGTGACCACCACCAGCGCATCCGCATCCTCGGCTAGCTCCATCGCCGTGTCGCAGTAGCGGATCTTCAGCTCCGGGTGCTGCTCGCGGCAGGCCGCCGCCGCCACCGGGTCATAGGCCTTCACCCGCGCGCCCATCTGCAGCAGGCGCTCGGCGATGTACAGCGCGGGCGCGTCGCGCAGGTCGTCCGTATCCGGCTTGAAGGCCAGGCCCAGCAAGCCGATGGTACGCCCCTTCAGGATGAACAGCTTTTCTTGCAGTTTCTGAATCACCGTGTTCCGCTGCGCGGCGTTGACCTCGAGCGAAGCCTCCAGCAGGCGCGCCTGATAGCCATACTCGCGCGCAGTGTGCATCAGCGCGTTGACATCCTTGCCGAAGCAACTGCCGCCCCAGCCCACGCCCGGGTTCAAAAACCGCGCGCCGATGCGCGAATCCAGTCCGATCCCCGCCATCACTTCGGTGGCTTCCGCGCCCACCCGCTCGCAGATGTTGGCGATCTCGTTGGCATAACCGATCTTGATCGTGAGAAACGCGTTGGCCGCGTATTTGATCATCTCCGCGCCGGTCAGCGAGGTGACCAGCAGCGTGACCCCCGTCACCGAGGCCGGCCGCGGCAGTCCCGGCGGAGGTTCGAACTTCTGCGCCACTAGCGGCGCATACAGCTCGCGCATGATCTCCAGCACCCGCTCGTCGCCCGACCCTACCACGATGCGGTCCGGATACAGCGAGTCGGCAATCGCCGAGCCTTCGCGCAGAAACTCCGGGTTGCTGGCCACGCCGAATCGAATCCTGCGGCGCTCCTCGGCGGGAGCCTCCCCCATGCCCTCGCGCACCAGCGTTTCCACCAGGTTCGCGCTGCCCACCGGGACGGTGGACTTGTTCACCACCACGCGAAAACGGGAGCTAGCAGGTACCGACGAGTACATAACA
>CAWJLI010000198.1:0-30824 GCA_963843095.1 Bryobacterales bacterium | reverse complement strand
GTAATCCGATCCCGGCGGATCAATCGCGATGGGGCCGGTTCGACCAGTTGGAAGAGCACAATCACGACGTGCTGCGCGAGATTCTGGAGACGGCGAGCAAGCCGGACGCCGGCCGCGACTCCACGGCCCGCCTGATCGGCGACTACTACGCGGCTTGCATGGATGAAAAGGCGGTGGAGGCGGCCGGGTTGAAGCCGCTCGAAGATGAACTGGGGCGGATCCGCGGCTTGAAGGATAAGGCGCAACTTGCCGCGGTGGTCGCCCGTTTGCACCGCAGCGGCGCCGACGTGATGTTCCAGTTCAGCTCCGGGCAGGATTTCAAGGACTCCAACCAGGTGATCGCGCAGGTCGACCAGGGCGGTTTGGGGCTGCCGGAGCGCGACTACTACCTGAAGCAGGACATGGAAAGCGACAAGTTGCGCCGCGAGTACGTGGCGCACGTGGCGCGCATGTTTGCGCTTGCCGGCGAGACGGCGGCCGAGGCCAAGGCGGGCGCGGAGACGGTGATGAAGATCGAGACCGTGCTGGCCCAAGGCTCGCTCGATATCGTGTCCCGCCGCGACCCGGAGAAGGTTTATCACAAGATGAGCACGCGGGAAATGGAAGCTCTCAGCCCGGTGTTCCCCTGGAAGGAGTATCTGCGCGCGAGCGGCGCGCCCGCATTCGCATCCGTCGACGTGGCGTGGCCCGCGTACCTGGAGGCGCTGAATGGGGCGATCGAGCGGTTCAGCCTGGCGGACTGGAAGACCTATCTCACCTGGCATTTGCTGCATGCCGCGGCGCGCCTGCTGCCGGAGGCGTTCGTCAAAGAGAATTTCGAGTTCTACGGCAAGACGCTGACCGGGACCACCGAGATGCGGCCGCGCTGGAAGCGTTGCGTGGACTTCACGGACGCCGAACTGGGCGAAGCCCTGGGAAAGCAATTCGTCGAAAAGACGTTCGGCGCCGAAGGCAAGGCGCGCACGCTGAAAATGGTGGGCGCGCTCGAAAAGGCGCTCGGGCAGGACCTGGAACAATTGCCGTGGATGACGGCGGAGACCAGGAAGCAGGCGCTGGTGAAGCTCGCCGCGATCGCCAACAAGATCGGCTACCCGGACCAGTGGCGCGACTATTCGAGTGTGACGATCCGGCGCGACGACCTGGTGGGCAACACGCTGCGCGCCGAGGCATTCGAGTTCCAGCGCCAGTTGAACAAGATCGGCAAACCGGTGGACCGCCAGGAATGGGGCATGACGCCGCCCACGGTGAACGCGTACTACGATCCGTCGATGAACGATATCAATTTCCCCGCGGGCATCCTGCAGCCGCCGTTCTACGACAACGCGATGGACGATGCGGTGAACTTCGGCGGCATAGGCGCGGTGATCGGCCACGAGTTGACCCACGGCTTCGACGACCAGGGCCGGCAATTCGACGCCAAGGGGAACCTGCGCGACTGGTGGACGCCGGAAGACGCCAAGGAATTCGAGAAGCGCGCGGCCTGCATCGAACGGGAATACTCGAAGTTCGAGGTGGCGCCGGGCGCCATGGTGAACGGCCAACTCACGCTGGGCGAGAACACGGCGGACAACGGGGGCGTGCGCATCGCGCTGATGGCGTTGCTGAACACGATCGGCGGCACGGAAAAGAAGATCGATGGCTTCACGCCCGAGCAGCGGCTGTTTCTGGCTTTCGGCCAGGTGTGGTGCGTGAACGAGCGGGAGGCGGCCCTGCGCATGCAGGTGAAGACCAACCCGCACGCACCAGGCAAGCAGCGGGTGAACGGCGTGGTGCAGAATATGCCCGAGTTTCAGCGGGCGTTTTCCTGCCAGACCGGCCAGCCGATGGTCAGCGCCAACGCGTGCAGGGTCTGGTAGGGGATCGGCGTTCCGCCACACTGCTTCCTCCATGGGGAAGGGGCGTCGGCCGGTCCGTTCTTCCGCATCGAGAAATCATTCTGGCCTAAGCCTGCCGGCCGTGAGTTGGCTGGTGAGCCGTCAGGTCGTCAGTGACTCCGCTGCGCGCTCAGTTCGTCGGGCGGTTCTGGGCGGTCTGCGCCGTGCGCCGCGCCAGTTGCAGGTTGGAATTGACTTTGCCGTATCCGTAGCCAATCCGGAAGGGCAGGGGCCGCGCACCCGGATCGTGGTAGGCCTTCTGCAAGTCTTCCTGAATCCGGTAACGGAAGCTGCCGTAGGGGTGGGTATATTCGCCGAAGAGCTGCACCTTCCAGGTATCCGGGCTGAAGAAGTGGAACGGAATCCCGGAATCGTCCTGCAACACCGCCTGGCTGTTGGCCAGGATGAGGCCGCGAATGGTGGAGAACTCGTCGTTGTGCGTCATATATGAGGTGGCCTTTAGCAGCGTGACGGCCCCCTTCAATCCCGCGGAGTATTTGACGAATTGCGGGTTGGTCTTGAGGTGTTCGTCGTCCAGGTTGATGGTCAGGTAGTACATCTGGTGCACCGACTGATCTTCGTCGGAGCGATACGCGATCTGCAGCCCTTTGTCGCCGTATGGTGTGCGCGGCTTGTAGCTGAGATCCCGCTCGATCAGCTTGCCCTGGTCGTCCAGGCGCGTATAGCGGAAGCCCAAAATGGTATTGTGCCGGCGCACCAGCACCTCCAGGATGGGCAGCAGCAGGCCATCGGTGACCTGCCCGCGGAACTGACGGTCCATCTCGCGGGTAATAAAGAAGCTGCGACCGAGCACGGAACCCATGCTGTCGCGCGTGGCTGCCAGGTAGCCTGCCAGGTCCTGTTTCCGGCTGAGCTGTTTCAGGCTGGGCAAGGTCCCGGAGGGTTCCAGCGCCACCAGAACGTAGGTGGTGTTGTTGGGAAAGCAGGCCGTGGCATAGAGTGCGTCGGGGCCGCTGAACGGGTAATAGACAATCGCCTCGCGGAACGCCGGGTCCGATAACTCGGCTTTCGCAAACTCCTGGAGGCCGGCAATTAGAGTGCCGTCGACCTTCTGCCACGCCGCATCCAGGCGGACACTGTGGTCCTTCCAAGCTTCGGTCTGTTCCAGATCCGCGAAGGGGCTACCCGAATGACCTGGCATTCCGGCCAGGAAGCGGGCGGTGTCATCCGCATCCCGGTTCTCCGGTACTGGTACCGGAACGGCGGGCGCAGGCTCTTTCTTATCGGTGGAAACTGCCGCAGACGAGGGCGAGTGTCCGCAGCCAGGCGAAACCGTGGCGAAGGCGAACAGGAGGGCGACCAAGAGCGGACTTCTATATCGTATGATCACACCCAGGATCTCTTTCGATTCTGTAGGATTCTGCGACTGTGGCGTATGATTTTGCGACATCGCACGGAAGCCGTTGATTACATTGCTGTTCATGGTGTTTCTCGACATCTCCAGCGTCGAATAATTCTACAATGCCGATTGTTGCTAAATACCGCGCCCGTCCAGACGCATGATTCTACAACAGATAAAGAGGTAAAAAACACCGCTTTTTGGCCCCTGCCGTGCCCTGTACAGAATCAGAAAGGATGGAAGATTATGACAGTCATTCTGGTTCTGGTCACGTTCCTGACCTTCATCGTATTGGATTATTTCCTGAATCGCAAGAAGGCGCTTAGCACAGTCGCCGCGTCGGAACGCGCAGCAGCCCCGGCTTTGGTCGGCGGGGACTTCGTCAGTGGGTTTCACACGCCCGAACAGGTATCCTATCACCCTGGACACACCTGGCTGGTGCAAGAGCGGAAGAGCGTAGTGCGCATGGGCGCGGATGAGTTTGCCGCGGCTCTCGCGGGCCGGATCGAGAAGATCGAGCTTCCCAGGCCCGGGCAGTGGGTCCGCCAGGGTCAGAAGATCCTCTCCTTTTATCGCAACGGCGAGAAGACCGACATGGTTTCGCCCACCGAAGGTGAGGTCATGGCCATCAACACTGAGGTCGTCAACAACCCGGCCCTGGTGCGCAGCGATCCGTACGGCAAAGGCTGGCTGCTGACAGTTAATGTTCCGGACGAGGAAAGCACCACTCGCAACCTGATACCCAAGGGCTTGGTTCATGAGTGGATGCGGCTGGCTGTGGACCGCCTCTACAGCCACCAGCCGATGCTGGCTGGCGCCGCCGCAGCCGATGGAGGCCGTCCCGCGGAGGATCTGCTGGCCGAAGTTCCGGGCGCCAACTGGAAACAGACCACCGGCGAGTTCTTCCTGACTGCATAGAGAAAGGGCAGGGAATGCCCTATGCCGCTGTGACCGGCGCGCTGTTTCCATCCGACTGAAGGAACCGCCCGCCCCGTCTGCCGAAAACGCGGACGAGGCGGGCTCTTTTTTGAGTGCGCTCGAAATTGGGCTGGTCAGTTGGCCCAGATCCCCCATGATTTCAATACCCCCCAGTTAATTCGATAACCGCCACTGTCACTTTTTTCTACACATTGAGGTCAATTTCTGCTAAAACAGAGTTAGAGGTCCATATATGCCTAAAGCCATCCTCTATGACAGTACCCTATGCATAGGGTGCAGGGCCTGCGAGGGCGCGTGCGCGGAACGTTGGGGCCTCCCTTACAACGACAAAATCGCTGCCGAGGAAACGATTTCGGCGCACAAACTCACCACCATCGTGACGCATGGTGATCACTTTTGCCGCCGTCTGTGTATGAATTGTCTACAGCCAGCATGCGCTTCGGTTTGCCCTGTTGGCGCTTTGCAGAAGACGACGCTGGGGCCCGTCACCTATGACGCCGCCAAGTGCATCGGGTGCCGGTACTGCATGCAGGCCTGCCCGTTCCAGGTGCCGACCTACGAATGGTCGAGCCGGCTGCCGCGGATGCGCAAGTGCGACATGTGCTATGCCCGCCAGAGCGCTGGGAAACTGACAGCGTGCGCCGAAATCTGCCCCACCGGCGCCACCTTCAATGGCGAGCGTGACGCAGTTGATCGCCGAAGCGCGCCAGCGGCTGGCCGCCAAGCCAGATCAGTACTATCAGAGAATCTATGGCCTCTCCGAGGTGGGCGGCACCTCGGTGTTCTTCCTTTCGGCGGTGCCGTTCGAGCAGATCGGCCTGCGCACCAACCTCCCGCGCGAGTCGATGCCGATGCTCACCTGGCGCGTGTTGGAGCTGTTGCCGGACGTGGTATCGACGGGCTCGGTTCTGCTCGGCGGCATCTGGTGGATCACCAACCGCCGCGCCGAGGTGGCGCGCAAGGAGGGACCGCGCAAATGACCGCAGCTTCCCAGGTTGCTGCCCAAGATCACGGTGTGGCGGGCGATCTTCGCCGCCATTCTGCTCAGCGGGGCGTATGCGACCTATCTCCGCATCGTTTACGGCCTGGGCGGCTCGACCAACCTGAGCGACAAATTCCCCTGGGGCCTCTGGATCGGCTTCGACGTGATGTGCGGCGTGGGTCTGGCGGCGGGCGGATTCACCCTGGTGGCCATGGTCCACATTTTCAACATCAAGCAATACCGCCCGGTGTTGCGCCCCGCCATCCTGACCGCCTTCCTGGGTTATCTGCTGGTGACGCTGGGCCTGCTTTACGACGTCGGCCGTCCCGACCGGATGTGGCATCCGCTGGTGATGTGGAATCCGCACTCGGTGATGTTTGAGGTGGCCTGGTGCGTGACGCTCTATAGCACCGTGTTGTTCCTCGAATTCCTCCCCATCGTCTTCGAGCGCTTCGGCCTGCACAAGCCGCTGGAATGGATTCACCGCATCTCGGTGCCGATGATGATTCTGGGCGTGCTGCTTTCCACGCTGCACCAGAGTTCGCTGGGCACGCTGTTTCTGATCGTGCCGGAGAAGCTGTATCCGCTGTGGTACACGCCGATTCTGCCGCTGCTGTTTTTCGTTTCGGCGATCGCGGTAGGCCTGGCCATGACGATTTTCGAATCGTGGCACAGCGCCCGCGCCTTCGGCCGCGCGCTGGAGTTGCCGCTGCTGGCCAGCATCGGGCGCGTGCTGGCGGTGGCGATGAGCGTGTATCTGTGGATCCGCTTCCTCGACCTGCTGCATCGCGATGCCTTCGGCCTGTTACTGCGGAATCGCACCGAGACATGGCTGTTCCTGCTCGAGATCGCGCTGGCCGTGGTTCCCACCGCGCTGCTCTACCAGTCGCGCATTCGCCGCAACCCCGCCGCCCTGTACGTCTGCTCGGTGATGGTGGTGTTCAGCTTCATCGCCAACCGGCTCAACGTAGGTATCACCGGGCTGGAAGCGGGAAGCGGCACGCACTACATCCCCAAGTGGAGCGAAGTCGCGGTAACGCTCTCGCTGGTGGCCATCGGTTTTGCGATTTTCCGCGTCATCGGGCAGCACTTCCCCGTTTTTGAGGCGCACTCGGTCGAACCCACGCCGGCGAAAACGGAAGAATCGGAGGTCGACCCACTTGCGGTAGGATGACCTTCTTCCGCTCAATCCGGCTCGGACTCGCCGCCAAACTGGCGGTCTCGGTGATCGTCAGTACGGCTGTGTTCTTCACCCTGTTCGGGTTCGTCAATCTCCGTGTGGAGCGCCGCCAGTCGGAAGGTTTGATGGTGCAATCGGCCGACCGGGTTGCGGACATTATCCTGCGCAGCACCCGCTACGACATGATGCGCCATGACCGCGACGCGCTGTACAACGTGCTGCAAGAGGTGGGCAGCGAGCCCGGCATCCAGCGCATTCGCATCTTCAACCGCGACGGGCGCATCGTGTTTTCCACCGAAGCGCGGGAATCGACACGGCGGTCGATAAGTCGGCCGAGGCCTGCTACGGCTGCCATGCGCAATCGCAGCCGCTCACCAAGCTGAACCGGCCGGATCGCGCGCGTCCGTTTTGGGACAAACAGGGCCATCACCTGATCGCCGTGATCCGCCCCATCGCCAACGCGCCCGAATGCTCCAGCGCGGCTTGCCATGTGCATGATGCGGGCCAGCAGGTGCTGGGCGTGGTGGACGCGCAGTTGTCTCTCGCCCCGGTGGACGCGCAGATCGCGCACAATCAGGCCTCGCTCGGCTGGTTTCTGCTGGGCGCGATCGTGCTCGGCTCCGGCCTGGCGGTGGCCTTCATCTGGCGGGTGGTCTACCGGCCGGTGAAGGAATTGATCGATGGCACCCATCGCGTGCGCGAGGGCGACCTGAATTACCGCTTGCCGGTGCGCTCCGACGACGAGTTGGGCTACCTGGCCGCCGGCTTCAACAAAATGACAGCGGAAGTGGCCGGGGTGCAAGCCAAGATCGAGGAGCAGGTGCGGCGCAAGACGGCCGAACTGGAGCACATCCATCGCACGCTGCTCAGTTCGGAAAAGATGGCCTCCGTCGGCAAGCTGGCCGCCACCGTGGCGCATGAGATCAACAATCCGCTGTTCGGCATCCTGACCTACGCGCGGCTGGTGGAGCGCGGCGTGCTTAAGTCCGACATCCCCAACCGCGGCGAGATGGCCGAGCAGTTGCAAACCATCGAGCGCGAAAGCAAGCGCTGCGGCGAGCTGGTCAAGAACCTGTTAACCTTCTCGCGGCAGAAGCCCAGCGAGCGCGAGCCCACCGACCTGAACACCATCGTCGGCCACGCCGTGCTGCTGGTGAAACATAAGCTGGAAATGCAGAATATCGAGCTGGTGGAACGGTTGGCCGATGGCCTGCCGCCGGTGGATTGCGACGCCAATCAGATCCAGCAGGTGGCGCTGGTCCTGATGATGAACGCGTCGGAGGCGATGCCTTCGGGCGGCCGCCTGGAGGTGATCACCGAGCTCGACGGCTCGACCGGCGAAGCGGCCCTTCGGGTGAAGGACAGCGGGTGCGGCATTCCGGAGGACGTGTTGCCGCGCATCTTCGATCCCTTCTTCACCACCAAGGAGGATCAGAACCGCACCGGCCTGGGCCTGGCCGTGGCGCACAGCATCGTGGAACAGCATGGCGGCGAGATCAAGGTGGATTCGACGCCGGGGAAGGGAACGGAATTTCGCGTGGCCCTGCCGCTGAGCGCGGCAGCCGTCGCGGCGGCAGGTGGGTAACAGAGCCGCGACCAAAGGGAGCGGGCAGGTAGGTAATTGTGAGATGTCTCTGAAGTGTCTTGACCGCTTGCTGACGCGCGCGGCTCCGAACGGAGCAGCGACCGTCAGGGAGCGGTAAAGGGAGGAAGGAATGGCAACGGCAGTGGAGAGCACGGCGTCGGTGAAAACCAAGGGTCGAATCCTGATTGTGGACGACGAGCTGGTGGTGCGCGACTCGCTGGGGAAGTGGTTCACCAGCGAAGGCTACACCGCGCGGCCGGTGGGCAGCGGGCGGGAGGCGCTCGAGGTCATCCAGCAGGCGGAGTTCGATATCGCGCTGCTCGACATCAAAATGCCCGGCATGGACGGCATGGAGCTGCAGGGCCGTCTGCACGAAGCCGATCCGGAACTGTCGGTCATCATCATGACCGGCTACGCGTCGGTGGATACGGCCGTGCAGGCGTTAAAGCACGGCGCTTACGATTACATCACCAAGCCGGTGGATCCCGACGAGCTTTCGCACCTGGTGGAGAAGGCGCTCGAACACAAGCGCACCCGCCGCGAGGTGGTCCGGCTGCGCGAGAACCTGCAAGAGGTCTCGCCCGGCACCGAGCTGATCGGCAAGAGCCCCGCCATGAAGAAGGTGGTCGAGCTGATCGAAATGGTGGCGCCCACCGAGGCCACCGTGCTGATCACCGGCGAAAGCGGCACCGGCAAGGAAGTCGTGGCGCGTGCCATTCACGCCGCCAGCCCGCGGCGCTACATGCCCATGGTCACCATCCATTGCGGCGCGCTCACCGAAACGCTGCTCGAAAGCGAGCTGTTCGGGCACGAAAAAGGCTCCTTCACCGGGGCGCAGTACCGCAAGAAGGGCAAATTCGAAGTGGCCGACGGCGGCACCGTGTTTCTGGACGAGATCAGCGACATCAGCCTGCGCACCCAGACCGACCTGCTGCGCGTGCTGCAGGAAAAGGAAATCACGCGGGTGGGCGGCAATCAAACCATCAAGGTGGATTTCCGCGCCATCGCCGCCACCAACAAGAACCTGGAGGGACTGGTCAAGGACGGCGCCTTCCGCCCCGATCTCTATTACCGGCTGCACGTCTTTTGTATCGACCTGCCGAGCCTGCGCGAACGCAAGGAAGACATTCCGCTGCTGGTGAACCACTTTCTCAATAAGTACGCCATGGCCACCAGCCGGCCCGCGCCGCTGATCGGCGGCGAGGCCCTGAACCTGCTGATGCGCCATGACTGGCCGGGCAACGTGCGCGAACTGGAAAACGCCGTCGAGCGCGCCCTGGTGGTGAGCCGCGGGCCGGAGATCCGCGCCAGCGATTTTTCGTTCCAGTTCGAGGCCGAAATCCCCAAGGGCGGCCAGACGCTGGAGGACATTGGGCGGGCGCACATCGAGCGCGTCCTGCGCGAAACGCAGCACAACCTGTCGCGCGCGGCGCGCATCCTCGATATCGACCGCACCACGTTGTACAACAAGCTGCGGCGTTACGGTTTGCGGTGAAGCCCATTCAACTCGTTCCGCTTGCCGGTTCGGGCGAGAACGGGTTCTCACAGGAGCCGGCGCTCTACCTGCTGGAGCAGTTGGCGGCGGGCCTCGCGCGCACCTTTCACGTGCCCTGCCGCGTCAGCCCGCGCAGCCTGGAGCTCACGTTCGCGCTCGACGGGCGCCGCGGCCAGTATTATTCCAGCGCCATCTTGCAAGAGCTGGAGCGCGCCGCGGATTCCGATTCGCGCGTGTTAGGTGTCACTTCCTGCGACTTATACGTGCCGGTGCTCACCTTCGTCTTCGGCGAGGCCCAGTTAGACGGTAACTGCGCGGTGGTCTCGACCGCGCGTCTTGCAGAGCCCTTTTACGGCATGCCGCGCCGCGACGATCTGCTGCGCGACCGCTTGCTGAAAGAATCTGTCCACGAGTTAGGCCACACCTTCGGCCTGCGCCACTGCGGAGACTGGCGCTGCGTAATGACCTCCAGCCACGCGGTGGAGCGCCTGGATGTCAAGACCAGCGAATTCTGTATGCGGTGCCGGAAGCCGGTGTTTCAGAACGGGTTCTGGTAGGAAGTGGAAGGAAGCTCGCGCCATCACCCCTGCCATTTTGTCCCGCCGGCAAACCACACGTTCTAGCGCCTTCTGCGCGGCTCTTGATCCGAGGCAGGGCTGTGCTAGGCTAAGGCGTAACACGGAATGCACCACGCGACAATGCGTGACCACTTCTTCGGCCTGCTCTCGCGTACCTGGGCGAGCGTCGTTCAGGCACTGGGAACAACTACGCTTTCGATTATCATCTGGTCATTCGCGGTTCCCGTGGTTATTTGGGTTGTTACTGTTGCTGTTGATTGCACTCAGCGGCGGCGAAGCCACGAGCCATCTCCGCTGAAGGGTGCACTCGGCTCCCGACGCTCCGCCGCGATTGCGGCTGGCGTAGCTATCGTTGCCTGGATCGCGATCATATCTGCGTTCGGAGCCAGGACCGTATATCGGGACCATTGCGACTTGATAGATGCCAATAGCAAGCTCGTGAAAGCTGTTGACGAGGTAACCAAGGACAGAGACGCCTGGAAGAAAAAGTCTACATCCCAGGCGCCGCCGGCGCCGCCCTGTGCCGGACAACGAGCTGATCTCGACGTGGCTTCTGTGCCGGTGCGCGTGGCCTTTCAAGGGGATCCTTTCCCAGTTGGGTATCCCGCGCACCTGAATATCGTTTGGCATAACTACGGGCCAGGCAACGCGGCTAACGGCAGGCATGTCTCCAAGATATTCATCCTCCCTGCCGACGACATAGATAGCCAGAAGAAAATGATCGAAGAATGGAAACGGTTTGCTACGACAAAACTCGCCGAGAGCCCAGGTGATCCGTTATTTCACGCGAATACTGATCGGAACGCGGGAGCGTCCTCCGATGAGATCGTCGATTCTGCTCTACATAACTCTCTGTGGCTTGGGCAGCCTCAGCATCTGTTCATTGTAAGTCTCGTGCAGTTCACAGACGGGGCTGGGGACCATGAAGCACACGCGTGCAAGGAATTGACGGGTATCAGAGCACAGGAACTGAACTGGCTGGAGTGCCCAGTCTATGTGACGCCTGTAGACATCCCCAAGCGGCTTCCTCGGTGAACCGCTCAGGTGCCGCCTCCGGCGTATTGAGTGAGCCCACAATAGTGACGTGGAGCGCCTCTGAGGCATCTCGGGGACAGGCTGGACTGCATCGCGAACCTATCGCGCCCTGTCCCGCTCCATCGAACCTCGCAAAAGGGCGTTGATTCGTGTCTGATAACCTCTGCCTTGTCCTTTGAGCCAGGCGAGAACGTCCGCGTCCAGCCGGATCGTGAGGGGCTTCTTGATTGGCCTATAGAACTTGCCGACAACTGCCTTGCTCCAGTCGAGCACCGGCGGGATATCGGTGGTGTCGATTTCCCGGTCCTTCATCCGCTTGAGCGCACGGATTTCACTCGCTGGAGTGCTTTTGACTTTTTGCATGTGCTCGGCTCTCGTACATACATTTTAGTGCACATTAAACCAGGTCATTTCAAGGCGTATGCAAGGCTTCTATCCTTGAGGAGGCTTTGTATCAGGGCACGGCTTCAGCCGTGCCGAAGGATCGAGAGAAAGGTGTAGGCTTTAGCCCCTGCGCCGGCACGAAAGTCTCCAGTGGCTAAAGCCTTTGGAGGGCGACGCGTTGCGGCACGGCTGAAGCCGGTGCCCTGATACAAAGCCAGTCCCACAGCTCCCGACGAAGCGTGCCGCTAAGATCCTCGTCGTCGATTCCGCCAGGCGGCTGCCGACCGAGAATCAGCGCTCACCAAGTCTCCCCACCGCCGGTCCGCCTTGATATCTGCCCTCCATGGGCCATCACCGATTTTCTAATGCGCGTGTTTCGGATTTCCCAGCGGTGGTAAGTCTTCCCACTGCCCGCCTTGCGAAAGGCCCAGCCTGTGCGGTCCCAGCGCCAGGCCCAGCTTGCAGATCGCGCTGAAACCGTAGTAAGAGCCAAACCAGAGAAAGTCTGTGAGTGGGCTTCGTACCACATTCAGCTGGCGAAACGCCAACACAACAAACACCAAAGCGAAACCAACCGAGACCGCTCCGGCCGCGCAAAGAAGCCACTTGCCCGCAGCATGAGGCCGCAACGTTCGCGCAGTTGCCAATTGATAAATGCCGATGCCGATTGCCATCACGACGATTAGCAGCGCGAGGGTACGAAAGGCGATTGGTCTGTTCGCCCAGAAAGCAAGGATCGATCCGAGCGCGCTAAGAGCAAGGCCATTCAGCACCAGAAGCCAGGATCTGCCCTCTCGATGGCTCCAGATGCCGGCTGCGATCGTGCAAACGCCCGCCGCCAGTGCGAGCATGCCCATCTGCTCAAGCGTGCCTCCGTAGCGCACACTTGCGCGCAGAGTCAGCGATCCATCCGGGTGCTGCATGAAGAAGTTCATGGCCGATAACATTGCGTCAAAGACGCCAGCCAATGCCAGCAGCCACCAGTTCTCAGACAGCGTTTGGATCAAGTCGACCTCTCGGATCGCACGGCGGTCCTCCCCCAAGGTGTTGAGTGCTCTGCCGCAATCATAGCACCGGGTCAAGTCTCTCGTTCTCTGGTGCTCTTCTTGATGTGCGATAACTCACGTGGTCGATCAACTGCCGGTTTCGGAATTTCGTGGCTTGGAAGCGAAGAAGTCGATTCTCGTCCCCTGCTAGAATGTTCCGGTGCATCCCGGCGTGGAGGTCTGGATCTGTGGTCTCGAAAGGGCCGCGGAATTGTCGGGACGTTACTTGCCGTTGCTCTCCGCGGACGAACTGGAGCGGGCCGGTAGGTTCAAATTCGATCGCTTGCGCGAGGCGTTCATCCTCGGCCGCGGCGTGACGCGCTCCATCCTGGCGCGGCGCATGGATGCCGATCCGCGCGCCATTCGCTTTGCATATTCCACTCGCGGCAAGCCTTCGCTCGAAGGCGTGCGGGGATGGCATTTCAACGTCTCCCATTCCGGCTCGTTGCTGGTTTGCGCGTTGACGGCGGCGGCGCCCATCGGAGTGGATATCGAGCGGGTGCGGCCGACGCCCGACGCAGCCGCCATCGCGAAGCGCTTCTTCTCCGCCGCCGAAGCGCAGCGTGTGCTGGCGGCGTCGCCGGAATCGGTCGCCGCCCTGTTCTTTGAGATCTGGACACGCAAGGAGGCGTTCCTGAAGGCGACCGGGGCCGGCTTGAGCCGTGACCTGCACGGCTTCACCGTCAGCAGCGAACCGGGCGAACTCCCCAGGCTCGAGCGCATTGAGGAGCCGGACGACGATCCGGCGCTGTGGAGCTTGCGCGCGTTCGTGCCGGCGGAATCGTACGTGGGCGCCTTAGCCGTGCGGGCGCCGATCGGCGAAGTCACGCTTCGCAGGTCCGAGCCCGGCGACGGGCTGTAAATGGGGCAGGCGCCTTTGGGCGAGAATGAATGTGATGAGCGAACCCACTTCGGCACTCGCGAACGATCCGGTCTTCGCCGCGCGCATTCAGAAATATGTGGCCGAACTCGCGCGCAAGCAGCACTACCATAGCCTGGAATTGAACGATGGCACGGTGCTGCCGGGGCTGATCGGCGTGGAGGCGTTGCGCGCGCGCATCGCCGCGTTCCCCATCCCGGAAGATCTGAGCGGCCGGCGCGTGCTCGATGTGGGAGCGGCCTCGGGCTGGAACGCGTTCGAGATGGAGCGTCGCGGCGCCGAGGTAGTCGCGGTCGACTGCGTCGAGTACAGCGAACTGCGCCAGGTCGGTGAGTTGCGCGGCTCGCGCATCGATTACCGGCT
The DNA here is from genome assembly GCA_963843095.1 of Bryobacterales bacterium. Classification (GTDB taxonomy): domain Bacteria; phylum Acidobacteriota; class Terriglobia; order Bryobacterales; family Bryobacteraceae; genus Bog-375. The sequence continues at coordinate 17,123 of CAWJLI010000198.1, read as the reverse complement.
GCTGGATGTGGACGAGCTCGACCCGGCCGAAATCGGCACCTTCGATTACATCCTGTTCTTCGGCGTGCTGTATCATCTGCGCCATCCGCTGCTGGGACTGGAGAAGATTTGCGCCCTGGCGCGCGACAGTGTGTTTATCGAATCGTTCGTCGCGGACGGGTTGGGAGAGCGGTCGGACGCCTGCACCATGGAGTTTTACGAAACCGATGAGCTGGGCGGCCAGATCGACAACTGGTTCGGCCCCACGACGAAGTGCCTGATGGCGATGTGCCGGTCGGCCGGATTCGCCCAGGTGACGCTTGAGTACGTCGGCGAAGGGCGTGCCGGCATCACCTGCCGGCGGCGTTGGGAAGCTCCCGCGGCGAGCCCGTCGGCCGCGCCTCCCTATCTGTGTTCGGCGGTCAACAATCGCACCATCGAGCCGACCTTCCACCGCGCGAAGGACGAATACCTGTGCCTCTACTTCCGCTCGCGCGAAACTCTCACCAGGCACGATCTGCGGGCGGAAGTGGACGGTTTCGGCGTGCCCGCTTTGGCTGTGACGCGGACAGGCGAACAACGCGATGGCACCGGCGAATGGCAGGCCAATTTGCGGCTGCCGCCGGGCCTCGCCGCCGGTTCGCATGAGGTTCGCCTGCGCACCGTCAACTCCGGCTTCAGCAACAGCCTGTCGATTTCGATGACTGCGGAGCCGGGCCCGGGCCCCGCGCTGCCCGACTAATTTCCGCCGCTCGAAGCGGCCACCGCGCCCGCGCCTGTGCTGATTGCGGTCGAAAACACGTTCGACGGCTCCGCCATTTTCCGCGGCTTCAAGAATGAATTTCTATCGGTAGTTTTCACCACCGCTGAAACCGCCCTGCGGCGCGACGACGTGCTCTTGCAGGTGGATGATCAGGACATCCCCGTTCACCTCCTGACGAACCCCGGCGGCGTCGAATGGCAGGTGAATGCGAAACTCCCCGCGGACTTGGCTCTTGGAACCCACCACGCCAGGGTCCGCACCGCCCGCAGCCCGTTCTGCGAGGACGGCGAGTTCAGGTTGGAAGGGTAGGTCAGCCCGCGTCAGCGCTGTGGGGCAGGTTGACAACCTGCGGCCGATTGTCAATCGGCCCAGCGCTGGACCATGGAAACTCTTCCGCTGACGTCGCCAGACCCGCGTTGACCGGGTTGCTCTCGATATACCGGACGATCCGCTCAAACTCCCTTTCGTCCCGCACCAGCCGGTCATAGCTTTCGTCCTGCCAGAACGGTTGCGAATCGATTCCCCTCCAGGCCGGTGAAGCGCTTGAGCGATTGCATCAGTGGAAACGGGCGCCTGCGGAGTAATCAGAACATGCACGTGGTTGTGCATCACGACGTAGCTGTGCAAGTGGAAGTGTTGCAGCGTCTGCTCGTGATAGCGGAGCGCCTCCACCACCATCCGGGCGACCTCGGGCCGGCGAAGTTGTGACGAGCCGTTACGAACAGCATCGAGCAGGCGGTCCATGGCGACAAATGCCCGCCCATGGGTGGTTGCCGCGGGGAAGAGACGGCCGGGGGGAAGGCTACCGTGCAGACACCAGGTGAGGAAGATCGGCTGGCCAGCCGGATCGAGGTGGGGTAAGCGCCGGGAATGGAAGGTGCTCACAGGAGAGAGTGCCCGCTTGAGGTTGAAGCTCTCAGGAAAGCCGCAGCAGGCCGATTGACAATCGGCCGCAGGTTGGCAACCTGCCCCACAGCTTCACAGCAGCCGCGGCAGCAATTCTCCCGCCGGGCCGCGCAAGACGCAATCGACCATTGTGGAATACGGCGTCTCCTCGGTGTTGATCTCGATCACTTTGGCGCCGGCGTGTTTGGCATAGGGGATCAATCCGGCGGCGGGGAAAACCACCGCCGAGGTGCCAATGATGAGCACCAGCTCCGCGCTCGCAACCGCGTGCTCGGCCTCCTTCATCATGCCTTCCGGCAATGGCTCGCCGAACCAGACCACGCCGGGACGCGCCAGGCCGCCGCAGGCGCAGTGCGGAGGCAGCTTGGGAAGTGGCGCTCGCCGGTCCGGCCAATCGGCGCCGCAGACGGTGCAACGCATTCGCCAGATGTCGCCGTGCAGCTTGAGCACTTTCCCGCTGCCGGCGCGGTCGTGCAGCCCGTCCACGTTCTGCGTGATCAAGGTGAAACGCGCGATGCGTATTTCCAGCTTGACCAGCGCGTGATGCGCCGCGTTCGGTTGCGCCTGCGCCAGCAGCTCGCGCCGCCAGTTGTACCACTCCCACACCAGGCGGGGATCGCGCGCAAAGGCCTTTGGCGTGGCCAAGTCTTCCGGCTTGTGATCCTTCCACAATCCGCCCGCGCCGCGAAAGGTGGGAACGCCGCTCTCGGCGGAGATGCCGGCCCCGGTCAGCACCGCCAGCGAGCCAGCGCGCGTCAGCCAGTCTCGCGCGCGTTCCAGGCCGACTGCGTTTGGAGAAGCCTCCCCCACGGCTGCCAGGCCTCCCTAAAACAACTCGGGGGCCCGCAGAGGGGCCCCCGGCTGTCGCTTCCGCATTTTGGGCATGCTTTAAACGACGGTGACGTTTTCAGCTTGCAGCCCTTTGGGCCCCTGCTTCACCTCGAATTCCACGGCTGCGCCTTCCTCGAGCGACTTGTAGCCGTTCGACTGGATGGCGGAAAAATGAACGAACACGTCGTCGCCGCTCGGCCGCTGGATGAATCCATAGCCTTTGGCGGCATTAAACCACTTCACAACACCTTTTTCCTTCACTTGCACTTTCTCCTGATTTATTGTTCGTCGTGCTCTTGGGGGTCCTGAGGCAAGGAAAGCAGACTTTCTTGGGCTTGCTAAGAACATTTCCAGGCTACGGCCAACAACCATATCTCCTGCGTAAGGTATTCTCTCAGATGGCACTTCTATGGTCAAGCCTATACATTTCCTGAAAAGCGAAGCCGAGCTGACGGACAAGCTGCGGCGGCTGGCGGTGGTTCCGCGCGGTTCGGGCGTAGTGGCGGGTATTGGCGACGATTGTGCCGTGTTTCGCCCACGAAACAGCCCGCAAGACCTGCTTTTCACCACCGATCTGCTGATCGAAGACACGCATTTTCTCCGCGCCACCCATAGCGCCGGGGATATCGGCTGGAAGGCACTGGCACGCGGTTTGAGCGATATTGCGGCGATGGGCGGCGAACCGCGTTTCTGCCTGGTCTCGCTGGCGCTGGCGCCCTGGTGCGACGCCGCCTGGGTGGATGGGTTCTTCCGCGGCCTGTTGCGGCTGGCCAGCAGCACCGGCACGGTCCTCGCTGGCGGCGATCTATCCCACGGCGCAACCATGGCCTGCGACGTGGTGGTGGCCGGCGCAGTTCCGCGTGGGCGGGCCCTGCGCCGGGATGGCGCCCGCGCTGGCGACGCTATTTACGTTTCTGGCGCACTGGGCGGATCGGCCTTGGGGATGGCGACGGGCCGCGGCAAGGCATGGCGCAGGCATTCGCGGCCGGAGCCTCGCCTGGCACTGGGCCGGTTCCTGCGCGAAACCGTTCACGCCACTGCCGCCATGGATTTGAGCGACGGCCTCTCGCTCGATTTGGCCCGCCTGTCCAAGGCCTCCGGTCTGGGCGCGGAGATTGCCATGCCGCCGGTCTGGCGCGGCGCCACGCTCGCCCAGGCGCTCCACGGCGGCGAAGATTACGAGCTGTTGTTCACCGCGCCGCCACGTGCGCCCGTGCCGGCGGCCTTCGAAGGCATTTCGCTCACGCGCATTGGCGTGATGCGCCGGCGGGACCCAGGCAAAGTGACGATGGCCGGCAAGCGGCTCGCGCCCGGCGGGTACGATCATTTCCGGGCGCGGTAGACTGAGAGAAACCACCATGCGAACAAGCGGATTACTGGCAATTGCGATGATGGCCCTGGTCCCCACCTGGGCGGCGGCAGAGGTCATCGATTCCTCGAGCAACGGTTTCACGGTCAAGCTGGCGGTTACCATCCAGGCGCCGCCGGCCGACGTGTACAACCGGCTGATTCACCATGTGGGCGACTGGTGGAACCCGGCCCATACCTTCTCCGGCGACGCGCATAACCTGAGCATCGAAGAAAAGCCGATGGGCTGTTTCTGTGAGAGACTCCCCGGCGGCGGCAGTGTTCGTCACATGGAGGTGATATACCTGGCGCCGGGCAAGGGCCTCGGGCTCAGCGGCGGTCTGGGGCCGATGCAGACGATGGCAGTGGTCGGCAGCATGCGTTTTAACATCTCACCGGCGGAAGGCGGCTCCAGGCTGGAGGTAGCTTACGCCGCCGGGGGCTACCTGAAGGCAGGCCTCGACACCTTGGCCAAGCTGGTGGATTCGGTCCTGCTGGAGCAGATTACGCGGCTCAAGAGTTACACGGAGCATGGCGACCCGTCGCCGAAATAGTATGTCCGCATTTGCCGCTACACCGGAGCCGCCTTATTACGCCGTGATTTTCACTTCCGCTCGAACCGAGGGCGACTGGGGCTACGGCGAGACGGCTGCCCTGCTCGAGGAACTGGCCAGAGAAGTGCCCGGCTATCTCGGCATGGAAAGCGCGCGCGGCGAGGATGGCTTCGGCATCACGGTTTGCTACTGGGCGAGCGAGGCAGCCATCGCCGAGTGGAAATCGCATATCGAGCATCAGGCCGCCCAGGCGCGCGGCAGGCGGGAATGGTACTCGCACTACCACATTCGGGTAGCCAAGGTGGAGCGCGCCTACATCGGCCCAGCGCGAAAGGTAGGATAGCCTCGGATAGCCGCCAGCCATTGCTCAGTTTCAGATGACGTAGTATGACTATTGCCGAAGAATGCTCATCGGCTGGCGGGCAGGGAAACCGCACGGGATCGGCAGGCTTGATGATTGATGGCTGGCCTTCCGGGGCTTTTCCGGGACAAGGGCGAGTTGCCGGACGGCGTCCGATTGCGCTATCCTAAAAGCTCAAAACGCTGAAGTAAGGATTCGATTTAGCACAGATGGCCAACACGTATTCCGCGCTCAAGCGGGTGCGCCAGATGGAACGGCGCACGGAAACCAACCGCAAAAACAAGACCCGCCTCCGCCACCAGATCCGCGCCATGCGGCGCGCCATCGCCGGCAAGGACGCTTCCGCCGCCGCCGCCCTGCTGCCGGCCACGTTTTCCGTCATCGACCGTTCGGCGAAGTCCGGCATCATCAAGAAAAACACGGCTGCGCGATACAAAAGCAATCTGCACAGCCGCGTCAAAGCGCTCTCCGCATAAGCGCGCCGTGGCGAGGGCAGTCCTGCCTGCTGTGTCGAGATTCGTCTCGACATTCCTTCGTGTCTTCAGGATCGTCGCGCGCGGCTAGCCGTCACCCTGCCGGCTGCCCAGCGAAAAGATTGAGTTGATATGCCTTCACCGGCCTGGGGAAGAGTCTGCGAAACATCCCAAACGTGGCTCGCATTGGCACGGAAAGGCGCCGCTTCAGAGGAGTGGGAACGTCCACCATCGTGCGCGATTCCACCAGGCGCAGTCCGATGTTCCAGCGCTCAATCTCTCTCGGGTCTTCGCAGGCCCACGCGAAGCGCGACGCCATTTTCCTGCGGACCATATCCCTGTTCCCGCCGTCTATGGCTCTGCGGCTCGTGGTGTCGAAGGCAATGCTGGCGCCCGGAAAGTTGCGCATAATCTGTGACAGCGCTGCCTTTACCTCCCGCTCCTCCAGATAGACGAATACTGTTTCCGCTGCGAAGAAATACGGCCCAGGGCTGCGTCGCACCATCTCGATCCAATCCGGATCGAGAACCGACGCAGCCAGAGTCGTGCGGCGCTCGCTGTCAGTGAAGAACTTACGTCGCAATTCTACGGCGTCCGGCAGGTCGAGGTCGAACCAGTGGACGCGGCCATTGTCGAGCCGTTCGAAGCGCGTGTTGAGCCCGCAGCCGATCTCTACCACGGTGCCTTCCGGATGGCAGCGCAGAAAATCCGCAACCCACGCATCGAACATGGCGCAACGCAGGGCGCACGCGAGGACCCTCCACCGCTGCCCGAACCTTCGGAAATCCCAATCGATGGATTCGACCATTTCGACCGCTTTGGGATCGTACAGGATGGGGAACTTCCTGCGACTCTCGAGTGCGCGCATGTAGAGCGGTACCAGCAGGGTCTCCTGCACCTGCCCGAGTTGGATGGATTGCTTCGAGGGCATCTTCGCCGGACCATCGAGTATAGCTCCCGGTCCTGCAACTCTGCCATAATGCTGGCTTATGCCTGTCTCCCTTAAAGATCAAGTGGCGCTGGTGGTCGGCGCGTCGAGCGGAATCGGTCGGGCCGTGGCCGTTCTGTTGGCGCGTAACGGCGCCAGAGTCATGGCTTCGGCGCGGCGCGAGGATCGATTGCGCGCGCTCAAGGCCGAGATGGCGGGCCATTCGCTCGAGATCTGCTGCGCCGACGCCACTAGCGTGCCCGACGTCGACCGCCTGGTGGCCGACACGCGCCGATTGCTCGGGCCCATCGCCATCATGGTCTACGCGACGGGTACCAACACGCCTGACCGCGCGCTGGTCCGCCTGCGCCCGGCCATCTGGGACGAGTTGATCGCGACCAACTTGAACGGCGCTTACTACGTCACGCAGGCCGTCCTGCCCGCCATGCGCGACGCGCGCGCTGGCCACCTGATTTTCATCGCCTCCATCTCAGGCCGCGCCCCGGATATCTCCGGCGCGGCCTATCAGGCGTCCAAGCACGGCCTGATTGGCCTGGCCCACGCGATCCGTTTCGAGGAGCACGTGAACGGTATCCGCACCACCGTCGTTAACCCCGGCCTGGTGGACACCGAGATACTGGAGAAGCGCCCGGTGAAGCCGTCACCCGAACAACTCGCGCAGGCCCTCCTGCCCGAGCACGTCGCCGAGGCCGTGCTGGCATGCGCCCAAATGCCGCCCCGCGCCGTGATTTCGGAAATGACCATCGTCCCGACCGCGATCTGATCGGCGCCAGACCGCTGGCCGCTGTTGGCCCCAACCCTGCACCCGATGCACCGCGCTAGCATCAATATAATATCTGACCCAACCATGAGAACCCGCCGCGTGAAGGAGACCAAATGCCGCAGTTTTCCCGCCTGTTTGCCACCCTGGGAGTGGTCGCGCTGATGCCGCTCGCCGCCCAAGCGCCCAACGCTCCGGCGCCGCCGGTTGCGCCCATCAAGGGGCACAGCGACGTGCGCCACGGCGAAACCGTCATCGACAACTATTTCTGGCTGCGCGAGAAAACCGACCCGGAAGTGGTCCGCTATCTGGAGGCGGAGGACGCTTACACCGCGGCCATGACTGCCGGCCTCAAGCCCTTCCAGGAAGCGTTGTACACCGAAATGCTGAGCCACATCCAGCAGACCGACATGGGCGTCCCCGTGCGGCGCGGCGCGTACCTGTATTACGCGCGGACGGTGGAGGGCAAGCAGTATCCCATTCGCTGCCGCCGCAAGGGCAACATGGACGCGCCGGAGGAGGTGCTGCTCGATGCCAACCAGCTCGGCGAACAGCACAAGTTCGTCGGCGTCGGCAATTTCGTGGTCAGCGACGACGGCAACCTGCTCGCCTACACGGTCGACTACACCGGCTTCCGCCAGTACACCCTCCAGGTAAAGGACCTGCGCGACGGCCGCACGCTGCCCGACACCGCTGAGCGCGTCACTTCAGTCGAGTGGGCGGCCGACAACCACACCTTGTTCCTCACCACCGAGGACACCGTCACCAAGCGCCCCGACAAGCTTTGGCGCCACGCCTTGGGCGATTCCGGGTTGACGCTGCTCTACGAAGAAAAAGACGAGCTGTACGACGTCGGCCTGCAGAAGACGCGCGACAAGCGGTACCTGGTGTTGGGAATCGAAAGCAAGGATACCTCCGAGTGCCGCTATCTGCCGGCAGGCGAGCCCGGCGGCACGTTCCAGGTCTTCCTGCCGCGCGAAAAGCAGCACCGCTATTACCTGGATCACCGCAGTGATCTTTTCTATATCCGCACCAACAAGGGCGGCCATAATTTTGAAGTGGTGACGGCGCCCGAGAAGGACCACGCGCCCGCGAACTGGAAGGTGCTGGTGCCCCACCGCGCCGACGTGCGCATTCAGGACCTCGATCTGTTCCGCGATTTCGCCGTGGTGGTCGAGAAGACGCAAGCGATCGATCGCATCCGCGTCTACGATTTCGATGCGCGCAACTGGACCGCGATCGAGTTTCCCGAACCGGTCTACGCGGCGTTCCCGGGCGGGACGCCGGAATTCGATTCCGACTCGTACCGTTACAACTACCAGAGCATGGTGACGCCGCCCAGCGTCTACGATTACGACGTCCGCTCTCACAAGTCCACGCTCCGCAAGCGCCAGGAGGTGCCGGGCGGCTTCGACCCGTCCAACTATGCGACCGAGCGCCTGTGGGCAACTGCGCGCGACGGCGTCAAGGTCCCCATCTCCATCGTCTACCGCAAGGGCTTCCCGCGCGATGGTTCGGGCGCGGTGCTGCTGTACGGGTACGGCTCTTACGGCTTCGGCACGCCACCGAGCTTTTCCGGCCCGCGACTGGCGCTGCTCGACCGCGGCGTGGCCTTCGCCATCGCCCACATTCGCGGCGGCGATGAAATGGGCGAACAGTGGCGCGAAGACGGCATGCTCATGAAGAAGAAGAACACCTTCTTCGATTTCGTCGATTGCGCCAAGTATCTGGAGACGCAACATTGGACTTCAGCCAAGCGGTTGGCCATTGAAGGCGGCAGCGCGGGCGGGTTGCTGATGGGCGCGTCCGTCAACCTGGCGCCCGAGCTGTTCCGCGCCGTGCACCTGGCCGTACCGTTCGTCGACGTGATGAACACGATGATGGATGCGTCCTTGCCTCTGACCGTGGGCGAGTATCTGGAATGGGGCAACCCCAACCAGAAGGCCGACTACGATTACATGAAGACCTACAGCCCTTACGACAACCTGGCACGCCGCGCCTATCCGGCCATGCTGGTCACCACCAGTTTCAACGACAGCCAGGTGATGTACTGGGAGCCGGCCAAGTACGTCGCGCGCCTGCGCACCCTTAAGACCGATTCGAACCCGCTGTTGCTGAAGATCAAGATGGAGCCCGCCGGCCACGGCGGCGCGTCCGGCCGCTATGACCGCTTGAAGGACCAATCGTTCGAATACGCCTGGCTGCTCACGCAATTAGGCATCTCGCGATAGGGTAGGGAACGCCCGGACCGGAACCCGCAAGGCGGGGCGCATTACACGCGCGGCGTTGACGCGATTCGGGCCGGGACTCGTTGAGCCACTGCTCATCGGCCGCCCGCATCCTGTGGCATCGTACCTGGTGCCAGCCGGCCAAGCTGGTATACGTTATACCGTGCCACTTTGAATCGCAGAGTCAATTTCGTGTTCTGAATATCACGATCTGTCACCAGGTACTGGCCTTGTTGCATGGAATCGACGGGGTCCGTATCCGGTTCCCACTGCTCGAGTCTGCCCAGTAACCCGCACGCATAAAGAATCGCGAGGTCCTTGAGATGACTTTCCGTCCAGACGCGCACCGGGGGCGCCGAGGAGCCAAGGTCAAGCAGATGAGGCGTCAGCATCTCCGCTCGGAGCCAGGTCCCGGCCGCGATCGCATCGGTGTCAGGGCCGCCTGCCCCCCGCAGGGAACGCATCACGAGGACGTGATTGTCCCACACCCAAAATGCCCCGACCAAGGCAACCAGAGCGGCGGCCCCGATACGCTGACGCCGTGTATGCGTGCGTGCCGAAGACAATAGATCGAGCAGCGGAGAAAGGGCTAGCGGTAATAGGGCCATGCTGAAAAGAGTGACTGTTGTGTAGGGGTGTCCATCTGGATTCGCAGCGACGGCGGAAGCTATTAACACGCCGAACCCCAGACACATGGTAGTCAAAACGGTCCTAACACGTCCTCGCTCCGAACCGGTTCGAACGGAGCTCCAGACGGTGCCGAATAGAACCAGCGGCAAGAGCGGCCATAAGTTGTGCAACAGTGCGCGTGGATACGCGGAAAGGCGGTCCGATAGGAGAGTTATCCCGGAATCCCGAATTAAAGAATGGGCATTTCGTTCGATTGGGTCAAAAGGCGAACCAAACTTCACCCAGCAACCAACGAGCCAGATGGCACAGTAGGAAACGGACACAGCGGCAAACCACAACCATGTCGTCAACCGGAAGGCGCCCCCTTGTCTCTGTGAAATCCAGGCATAAACGAGCAACACCACGAGGATAGGCGCTAACACCATCCATGCAACCATGTGGAACGAGGTCGCGGCAGCGAAGCACAGAGCAGCGGCCCACCACGCCAGCGACCTGGACCGTGGGGCGGCCGAAAGTCCTATCAGGAAAAGCCCGGCGCCGCCAAGGAGGAAACCGACAAGGGGTGTTTCCGGCATAGTCCCGGCCCCGAGCAGAATGCCGATCGACCAGGGAGCCGCAAACAGCACTGTCAGAATCGAGTGCCGGCGGTCGCGGTAGATACCTTCTGCAAACAGGAACACGCCGAGTAACGCTAACAGGTTGAATAACACTGCAACGCATCGGATCGCCGCCAAGGGATCGTTGATTAGATGCATGGCAAGGCCATTTGCGTAAGACGTGCCGCCTTGCCATATGCCGTCCCACGTGATCAGATACGGTCGCTTGTACCACCCCCACGAGAGATAAAAGCGGGACGCATCGTCAGGGATCGAGTAATGAAACCCGAGCGAAGTCAGCAGGAATAAGCAGGCCATCCGCCATGCCCACGCGCCGCACACAGCCAAAGCACAGTGCGACCAGGAGACACGTCCGGGTGACGCGGCTGGTTTGGGACCGTATTTGCGAGTCGAGAATAGAAGCAGGGCAAGTATAGCGGCAATCTGCGTCAGCCACCCCGCAGTCTGGATCGATAAAACCCGACTGATGGTCACGTGCCTCTCGCTCTCTCCTGAAATCCTGGCCGTGCACTCGACTATGGAAACGCCGTGTGCGGCTGCTCGATGTGTTCAGCAGGCTGCGCGATGAATCCGGTGCGGCAGGCGCCTTTGAGAATCCTAATTATACAAGGGAGGAACCTCTGAGCCGCGCCTGCGGCCGAAGCGTGGGAGGGCCGCAACGCACCTGCTAGAGTAAGAACTTGGCCTTGATCTGGTTCCAATCGGGAATTGCGCCGCCGGCGCTGGCGGCGTTGGTGGGGTGCGCGGGTGCCGCGCTGGGAATCTGGCTCACCGGCCTGCGCAGCCGTATCGCCGTGGTGGTTCCGTTCAGCGCCGGCGTGCTGATCGGCGTGGCGCTGTTCGGTCTGCTGCCGGAGTTGGCCGAGGATTCCAGTTGGCTTCTCACACTGGCGTTGTGCGCCGGCGGCTACGGCCTGTTGCTCCTCATCAATCGTTACGCTTACCCGATTTGCCCCACCTGCGCGCACGACCACGATCACAGCGCTTGTGGCACCGAATTGCACGGCTTCGCCGCTCCGCTGATCGTCGCCGCCGCGCTGCACAGTTCGCTCGACGGCTGGAGCGTAGCGGTGGTCCAGCACGCAGCTCCGCTCGGGCTGCGCGTCGCCGTGCCAATCGCAATCGCGCTGCACAAAGTGCCGGAGGGCGTCGCTCTGGGCGGTGTGATGAGGGCGGCCGTTCCATCGCGAGCCGTGGCGCTGCTCTGGTGCCTGCTGGCGGAAGGCGCCACGCTGGCCGGCGGCGCGCTGGCACTCGCGTTGGCGCCGCACCTGGGAAGCATGTGGACCGTCTATCCGCTCGGCCTCACCGCCGGCTGGCTGGTTTATCTGGGTTATCACGCCGTGCACGAAGAGTGGAAGCGGAAGGGCGCCGCAGCAGCGTCGGTTTCCGCGCTGGCCGGCGGAGCCACCGCAGCCCTCATCCAACGCGGGGCCGAGGCGCTGTTGCGGTAGGGTTCCAGGTAATTGCCTGCAACCGCTCCCTCCGGTCGCGGCTCCGTTAGACCTGCGCGCGAATCCAATCCAGAATCGCCTCGTCCAGCCAGAATCGGTGCGGGCCGCGCGCCAGGAAGCCGAGGTGGCCGCCGTGTTGGGTCAGGACAGTCTGGATGAGTGGATTGCCGCGCACCGCCGGATGCTCCAGTATCCGCCACGGCACAAAGGTGTCGTCCTTGGCCTGAATCAGCAGCGCGGGGACGCGAATCCGCCCCACGTACCCGATCGCCGATTGTGTGCGGTAGTAATTGTGCGCGGTACGCAGGCCAAACGACGGCGCCGTGATGTGGTCGTCGATCGCGAGCAGCGAATCGAGACCGGCAAGATCGGCCGTCCCATAGCGGCCCGTCGAAAGCAGGCGCCGGCGCATCTTACGCACGAAGCGAAGCTCGTAAAGGCGATTGTCAAAAGCGGCGATGCGCCGTGCGGAGGCTTCCAGGTCGAGCGGCGCCGACACGCCGCAGACCCCGCGCATGAGTTCCGCGGCGGAATCGCCGAATTCTCCGGCCAGCTTCATCGCCACATTGCCGCCCAGCGAGAACCCCACCACGAAGGCCGGCGCGCGGCCCTCCTGGCGGAAGATGCGCAGCACCGCGGCCAGATCGCCGGTCAGGCCGGCGTGATACAGCGTGGGCGAAAGGTGCTGCGTGCCGCCGCAGGTGCGCATGTGGAACCGGTGCGCGGCGTACCCGGAGCGCAGCGCGGCGGCGGCGAGGCTTTCGATGTAGCCCGCCTCGCCCGAGCCTTCCAGGCCATGCACCATCACGATCTCGCCTGCCGCTGGCTCCTCCGGACGCTGCGATTCCACCAGTACACAAACGCCCGGTTCTGTTTCGATGATGCGCCGCTCGCGCCGGTGCGCGGCGCGCGGCCGCTGCCAGAAATGCGATGCGATGGTCTGCAGGTGCGGGTTGCGGAACAGCGGACGGAAGGCGATCATCGGGGTCCGGCGTTATTTCCGGACCGAGTATTTGGCCCACTGGACGGCGATGCCGGCGTCCTGGGCATCGCCCTCGTGGATGATCAGCGAATAACGGAAGCGCACGGATTGGCCCGGCGCAACCGTCAACGATCCGTCTTTGGTTTTGTCGCCGGTAAAAGCCGCCAGCGCAAACGGATTGGCCGCGAACAGGCCGTAGCCGCGCGCGTGCCAGCGCACCGGGTGGCGCGGGTTATCGGGGTGGTCCAGAATCGCGATTCCCACCTTCTCGCCGTTCACCGTCACCGGAGTAGTCGCACCAGTTGGAGGGCTTGCCCCAGAGTTGCCGCTCGCCCACCAGGCCATCGGCGTTGGTGATGTGACCGGTGCCGCCGGCTTCCTGAAGCACCGGCCGCATGCGGATGCCGAAGGCGCCATCCTTGGCGTCGCCGAAAGTCACCGCGTCCGCCGCCGCGGTCAGCGTGATGTCGAAATCGATGACGCGCAGCTTCGGGTCGGCATAGAATGTCATCCGCCGCGATTCGGTCAGCACCTTGTGACCCGCCAGGTCGGTCCAGTCGAAAGTGGCGGCGATCACACCTTGGTCCTTTCCGCTGCTCACTTCGTCCAGCCTGGCGAGGACGATTTTGCCGCGATTGGGTGTGGTGTAAGCGGCGTCGTTGTTCCAGAAATCCAGGCCATTGACCTTCTCGTGCGCGAACCAGAGGCCGCGCTGATGCGGATGGTCGGGCCTGGCGATACCCGCCTCTTCGGCGACCTTTTCCATCGGCCACATGCGCGTGACGTAGGTGCCCGAGGGAGTGCGCAGCGGATGCAGATAAGGCTTGGTGACACTCGCGCCGGCAACGAAGAATTCCGTGAACGGCTCCCCGTCGATCATGACGCCGATTCTCTCCGCGCCTGGGTAGACCTTGATGACGACGCCGGCTTTTTCCGGCGCCGGATCGGTCTTGACTTGCGCGGCCGCCGGCCAGACGAATGCCGCCGCGGCGGCGAGAAGAAGCAGGGTACGGTTGCTCACCCTATCATCTTACTCGCCTTGTCCGGCTCGGATCGGCGCAAGAAACCGCCCGCAAGCGGGCGTTGGCAAACGAAAAACCTGGCCGCCTTACTCTCACACGTCGAAGCGGATCCCCTGCGCCAGAGGCAATTGGCCGGACCAGTTGATGGTGTTGGTCTGGCGGCGCATGTAGGCTTTCCAGGCGTCGCTGCCGGATTCGCGGCCGCCGCCGGTGTCCTTTTCGCCGCCGAAAGCGCCGCCGATTTCCGCGCCGCTGGTGCCTATGTTCACATTGGCGATGCCGCAATCCGAACCGCGATGGCTCAAGAATGTTTCGGCGGCCACCAGGCTGTTGGTGAACAGGGCGGACGAAAGACCTTGCGGCACGCCATTGTGCCAGTGGATGGCTTCATCCAGATGATCGAACTCGATGAGATAGAGAATCGGCGCGAAGATCTCCTCCCGCAGAATCGACATCTCGGGCCGCGCGCGTACCAGCGTGGGTTCGACGTAGCAGCCGTCGATGTGCCTGCCGCCATGGAGAATCTCGCCGCCTTGCTCGCGAATCCGGCGGATGCCATCCATCATTTCGTCTACCGCTCGGGCGTTCACCAGCGGTCCCATCAGCGTGGCCTCGTCGATCGGATCGCCGATCTTCACCTGCCGGTATGCGCTTTCGAGCGCCGCGATGATCTTCGGTGCGATGACGCGTTGCAGGAACAGGCGCCGCGTGGTGGTGCAGCGCTGGCCGGCCGTGCCCACCGCTCCGAACAGCACCGCCCGCACCACCAGAGCGGGGTTGGCGTCATCCATCACGATGATGCCGTTATTGCCGCCTAGTTCGAGGATGCTGCGGCCCAGCCGTTGTGCCACCACTTCGGAAACGTGCCGGCCCACTTCGGTCGAGCCGGTGAAACTCACCAGCGGGATGCGGCGGTCGCGGATCAGCATTTCGCCGACGGTTGCGCTCTTGCCGATCACCAGATTGAAGACACCCTTCAGGCCGTGCCGGTCGAGCACGCGGTTGCAGATCTTTTGCACCGCGATGGCGGTGAGCGGCGTTTCCGACGACGGCCGCCACAGCACGCAATCGCCGCACACGGCCGCGATGAGAGCGTTCCACGACCACACGGCCACCGGAAAATTGAAAGCGCTGATGACGCCCACGATCCCGAGCGGGTGCCACTGTTCGTACATGCGGTGCCCAGGCCGCTCGCTGTGCATGGTGAGGCCGTAAAGCTGGCGCGAAAGGCCGACCGCGAAATCGGCGATATCGATCATCTCCTGCACTTCGCCCAGTCCCTCGGCGAGAATTTTTCCCATTTCGAGCGTCACCAGCGCGCCCAGATCCGCTTTGTTCGCCCGCAGCTCGTCGCCGATTTCGCGGACGATGCCGCCGCGCTGCGGAGCGGGGATCATGCGCCACTCGTCGAAGGCCGCGGCGGCGCGCGCCGTTATGACTTCATAATCGGCCGGCCCGGCCAACTGCACGCGCGCCAGCGTTTCGCCGGTAGCGGGATTGAGCGACGCCAGTTCGCCGCCGCCCGGATTGGCGATCCAGTCGCCCCAGCAGGCGCCGGAATTCAGCGGCTCCAGGTGCAGTTTCTCGAGGATTTCGGGGATGGTATGGCCGGCAGCGGACATGGCTCCCATTCTAGTGCAGGGTGTCAGCGCGTGATTCGCCCTCCCGTCTGCGGGCCATTGCCGCGTCAGAACATCAGCTTGGCGCCGATCTGAATGACGCGCGCCTCGCGGAACGAGCTGATCTCACCGAATGATGCACTGGTGATGTTGGTGCTGGCGAAGCCATTCGGGTTCACCAGATTCAGGGCGTTGTAGGCTTCACCGCGGAGTTGCAGCTTCACCGCCTCGCTTCTGGTAAGGCCAAAGTTCTTCATCAGGGCAATGTCCAGGTTCCCGAAACCAGGGCCGCGCAACGTCCCACGGCCGGTATTCCCAGGCCGCACTGCGCCTTGCGGAACCGCTGCGAAGCAAGACGTGTTGAACCAGGTCGGCCGGCCCGCGCCGGTAAATCCGGTGTATTGCTCCGGCGCGTTGGCGTTAGGGCCGCAAACTATGTCCGGACGCGAACTGGCCGCGCTCGAGCCCAGCAGGCCGAGACCGGCGGGGTCTGCGTTGGAAGTGGTGACCGTGAACGGCGATCCGGTGTAGAAACTGGCGATACCCGACAGTTCCCATCCGCCCAAGGCGTACCCAAGGGCGCCGTGGTTGCCCTTGAAGAACGGCAGAGTATAGACGTAATTCAAGGTCAGCACCTGCGTCCGGTCCAGCGTGGCCGGGCCATATTCGCCTTCATGCCAGTTGTAGCTGTTCTGCGGCGCGTTCGATCGGTCGGAGGCGTTGTCGGTGAGATTCTTGGACCAGGTATAGGCCCCCGCCAGCAAGCCCGCGCCACCGAAATTCTTTTGCACCATTACCTGTAGCGCATTGTAGTTCGAATCGAACGCGGTCTCGATGGTGTTGATGGCGTTGAAGCCAAGATACGGGCGCACGGCATTGATGCGCGGATCGTCGGCCGAAGTGAAGACCGTATTGCCGTTGGCGGCATGCAGGCCCGCCGCCAGCGCCACCCCAGGAGCAGCTTCATTGATATCCACGATCCCCTGCAGATGGGTTCCCTTTGACCCGACGTAGCCGACATCGAGCACAACGCCCTTGGGAAGCTCGTGCTGGACGTCCAGCGTCCACTGCTGAACGTAAGGCACCAGCGCGGGGATTTGCGTTGCGTGCAGCACCAGCGGAGCCGCCGATATGTTTACCGTCCCGCTTGCGACGTTCGAGAACGGGGCATTCGAAATGCTCACCGACTGGACGTAGGGCGGATTGGCAAAAGTGTTCTGCTCATAGGTGCCAAACAAGCCGGAATCGTAATAGATGCCGTAACCGGCGCGGACCGACGTCTTGCCGGATCCGAACGGATCCCATGCCACACCCAGCCGGGGCGCGAAATCCTTGTGGACGTCGTTACCAACTTTGGCGCCGTACGGCGAGCCTTTCCCGCCGATGATAATCCCGTTACTGGATGGGTTATTTCCGGTCCCGATCACCAGGTTGCCGTTGGCTGTGTTGATTTGCGGGGCGTTGGATGCGCTGTACAAGGCCGGATCGAAATTGTCGAGCAACTGATTCGTATCGGTTGGCTGCGCGAAGTACGACCAGCGCACGCCCATGTACAGCGTCAGACGCGGGCTGACGCGGAAGTTGTCCTGTGCCCACGCTTCGTCCTGCCAGGTCCAGATGTTCGGCGTGATGTCGGTCGATGGCATCG
>CAWJLI010000197.1:0-22053 GCA_963843095.1 Bryobacterales bacterium | reverse complement strand
ATGAGCGCGGAAGAGATGCAGCGGGTACGAGAGGAAATCGTGCGCGTGGCGTCGCAGACCCTTCGGGGACTGTAGAAACAACCGGCCCAGACCAAGGGCCGGCAAGAACAAGGAATAAGGAGAAAGAATGGGAGCAATTACCTCAACTAACGTCGCGAGCGCGATTGTCAAGCTGGTGGCGGCGGACGCTTTGCCGGTGCTGGTCGGGAACCTCGTGATGGGGAACCTGGTGAATCGCGATTACGAGCCGGTGCTGGCCAATGCCGGCGACACGGTAAACGTGCCGATTCCGCCGACGATGGTGGCGAACAACATCCTCGAAGGCGAGCACGGTGCAGACGCAAAACCCGAGTCTGGGAAACGCGCAGATCGTGCTGAACACGCACGCGGAAGCGACTTTCCAGATTCCGGACGTGACGAAGGTGCTGGCGGTGCCGGACCTGCTGAAGATCTACATGCAGCCGGCGGTGGCGGCGATCGCGCAGAAGATCGAAACCGACCTGCTGAACCTGTATGCGGGCTTCACGACCAACACGCCGGTGGGGACGGCGGGCACGGCGATCACGGAAGCCACGATCGACGCGGCGGAGACGGCGCTGTTCCTGGCGAAGGTTCCGCCAGCGAACCGAAGTACATCGTGGTGGACGCGGCGGCCTATTCGGCCTGGCGGCAGATTCCGCGGTTCAGCGAGTTCCAGACGGCGGGCGACGCCGGACTGCAGGCGCTGATCGACGGCACGATCGGGAAGATCAAGGACTTCTTCGTGTTCCGGTCGCAGTTCGTGCCGAAGACGGGCACGGCCCGGTGAACACGCACAACCTGGCGTTCACGCAGGGACGCGATCGGCCTGGTGGTGCGGCGGCTGCCGCAACCGCTGCCCGGGAACGGGAGCGATCGCGGAGTACGCCGAGCTGGGCAACTTCGGCATGCGGGTAGTGATGAGCTACCAGCCGAACACGCTGGCGCAGCAGTTCACGGTGGACGTGCTGTACGGCTGCGGCGTGCTGCGCAACGCATCGGGCGTGCAGGTCAACACCTAACGAGGCGGAGCCGGGAAGCGGGCCAGCGGCCGAGTAGCAGGGCGGCCGGCCCGCACCGAGTTGCGAGGAGAGTGGGATGGATCTGAGACTGTACTACCAGAAGATACGGGACACTCAAGCGAAGATCGCCGACCCATTTCCGGTGGTGGAGAGCTGCGAAACGCCCGACGGGGGAACCGCGGGCAGGCTGACAGAAGTGACGCCGGCACTGGCTGCGAAGCTGATTGTGGAAGGAACAGCGCGGCTGGCGAAGGAAGCGGACGCGGCGGCATTTCGCGAGGCGCGGGCCAAAGCCAAACAGGCGGCGGACGAAGCCACAGCGGCGGCCAAGGTGCAGATGACGTTCCTTCCAGTGGCGGAATGGAACAGAATCCAGGACGCGGGGAAGCGCGCCAAGAACCAGGCATAAACGCATGGCACTATTCACGGACGGACCTCCTTCCAGCATTGAACAGTTAGCGGGGCTGGACTCGCAGTTGGCGAGTGTGGCCAGCACCGAGAGGATCGATGTGACGCGCAAGCTGGAACTGGCCCACGAAGAAATCGGTCTGGACCTCGATGCGTTGCTGAAGAGGATGAGCGCCGCGGATCGCCCGATTTGGGCAGTGGGAAAGCCGAGCCTGGAAAACGTGGTGGTGACAACGGCACTCAAGTTGTGGTTCGCCTACCGGACGCTGGAGCTGGTATACAGCGATGCGTACAGCAGCCAACTGAACGACCGGTACATGGGCAAGCGCGACCAATTCCAGCAGACGGCCGTCGAATATCGCGAGCGGCTGATTGAGACTGGAACCGGGATGGCGTCGATACCGGTGCCGCGGGCGGCGACGCCCGCGCTGGCGGCAGCGCCTGGTAGTCTGCCAGACAACATCTATTACGTGACCGCAGCCTGGGTGAACCGGGTGAACGAAGAAGGAGCGAGCGCGATTCCAGCGGCGATTACGACAGTGTCCAGCTCGTTTTCGGCGAAACTCGGGCCGGCGCCGGCGAACGCCACCGGCTGGAACGTGTACGTCGGCATGGACCCAGACAGTATGGCGCTGCAAAACAGCCCGCCACTCGGGGTCGGGGCGGACTGGGTACAGCCGGTGTGGATCAGCGCGACGGGACGCAAGCCGGGGAACGGACAAGCTCCAAGCTATGTGCAGGCGCTGGCGCGGATCGTACAGAGGGGCTGATGCCGACAACGATAGGAAACACGGTCACGGCCAAGACCGTGCAGTTGCTGACGGGGCCCAGCGGCGTGAATCTCAACCTGGAGGCCCTGCTGCTGAGCGGCGCGACAACCGTTGCGCCGCTCGGGACGGCGCAGATTACGCCCGAGAACGTGGCCCTCGAACTGGTGGAGCGGGCGACGGCCGTGACGTACCCGGCGGTGAACGTCTACTGCGAGAAAATCGCGAACCAACTGGTGGAGAAATTCCGAACCTTTTCGGGGATTTCCCAGATGGCGATTGAAGTGCGGCATTCCCAAGACCGGTTGGACGGGTTGCAAGACACGCTGGAGCTTTACACAAGCGCCGTGATGCAGACGTTGGATTCCAGCCGCGGAGACTGGGGTTGTGGGATGTACTATGCGGGCGGATATCAGGTTACGTTCGGCGCCGTCAAGAGCGGGGGAACTAACTTCGTGCAGACGGCCAAAGTGACATTCGAGATTGGAGTGAGCATTAACTAAGATGGCTTCTTACATTTCCTCAAACGCAAACCGCTTTTACGCGGCGCTGGAAAGCGCGTATGGCAGCGTGGCGGCAATCGCAGCAAGCAACCGGATACCGGCGCTCAAGCTGACCGTGCAGCAGCAGTTAGAGGTCACCAACCGGAAGGACAAGACGGGAAGCCGGACGTTTCCCGGGCTGCCGGCGGGCGGCCGGCGCCGCACGAATTTCGAACTACAGACGTACATGACGAGCTGGCAGTCCGCAGCGGGAGGTCCGGCATACGGGCCATTGTTTCAGGCGGCATTGGGCGCGGCGCCACTGCTCTTCAACGGCGGGATGGTGGCATCGTACTCGAAC
Source organism: Bryobacterales bacterium (assembly GCA_963843095.1). GTDB lineage: Bacteria > Acidobacteriota > Terriglobia > Bryobacterales > Bryobacteraceae > Bog-375. The sequence continues at coordinate 18,995 of CAWJLI010000197.1, read as the reverse complement.
ACCACGCTGGCTTTTGCAACGTCTCACGGTCTGAACGTCAACCAAGCGGTTGCCAGCGGGGGCGAAATACGGTTTGTGACGGTGATTGTGGACGCCAACACGGTGCAGATCAACGCGCCGTTCACCGCTGCCCCGGCTAGTGGAACTACCATCGGTGCGGCAGTGACTTACCAACCAGCGACGGAGCTGCCGAGCGCCAGCGTGTTCGATTACTGGGATCCGGCCAGCGCGGTGCAGAGAATCCTGAGCGGCGCCGCGGTGGATCAGATGGAGATCCAAATCGACGGCGATTTTCACGAGTTCCACTTCAGCGGAGTGGCGCAGGATGTGCTGGACAGCGCCAGCTTCACGGCCGGGCAGGGTAATTTGACGAGCTATCCGATGGAACCGGGGATCGATGCATTCGACTATTCGATCGTGCCCGGCAACCTGGGCGAGGCATGGCTGGGAACAACACCAGCGCAGTTCTTCACGGTGACGGAAGCGTCGGTCGTGCTGAAGAACGGGTTGGATACCCGGTCGCGGGAATTTGGTTTCAGCCTCCCGCAAGCGATCTCACCGGGACATAGAACTGTGCAGGCGTCGATCGGGCTTTACAGTCAGACCGACAGCGCAACACCGGCGCTGTATCAGGCGGCGCGGCAGCAGACGCCGATCAGCGTGATGTTCCAACTTGGTCAATTGCAGGGCCAGGTGATGGGCGTGTACTTGCAACGCGTAATTCCAGAGGTTCCGCAATTCGATGACAGTGCGAACCGGCTGCAATGGGTGTTCAAGCCGTCCCGGGCGCAGGGCACGGTGGACAACGAAATCGCGATCGCGTTTGGATAGGCATGACTTACGAGAGCGTGAAGGATGTGGAGTCGAAGATAGCGCCGGGAGTCAGGTTTCGCATCGCGCGAATGTCTTTTGCGCGGCGCGTTGAGCTAATGCGGCAGGTTCGGGAACTGGCGCGGCGCATGGAGTTTCTGGAGGCGGGCCGGGAGCCGGGCGAGAGAATGGACTCGACGCTGGTCCAGGTCGAGGTCAACCGGCTGTACCTGATGTGGGGCCTGGTGGAGGTTGCCGGTCTGGAAGTGGATGGGGCGGCGGCAACCCCAGCGACGTTGGCGGACAGCGGACCTGAGGACCTGTTTCGGGAAGCGCTGGCGGCCGTTAAAGCCGAAATGGGCCTGAGCGGGGCAGAACGAAAAAACTGATTGTCGCCTTCCACTTTCAATTCTCCAAACAGGCCGGGTGGAGGTGCGACGTTTGCCGGAAGTCCGGCCTGGAGGCGAAGCGCAGGTGCGGCTGGCTGCCGGCGGTGCGCGCCGTGGGCGGGGCGCCGGTGTGGGCGCGCAGGGGGGTGAGCCTGGCAACCTGTCCCAGGTCGTTGATTTCGGCGGAGAGCCAAACGACGGTAGAGGAGTTTTTCATTCGAAGGCGGTTGGGCCTGATGAACGAAGAGCAGCTCACCGCGCGACAGGTAGAAGCGTTCGCCATTCTGGAAAAGGAACTCGCGGCGGAAATCAAGCATGAGCAGCACAACGCAAGAGGAGCTTCTTAAATTCTTCAGGGAGGCGGCCGGAACGAATGTTCCGGAGACGCCTGCCGCGGACCAGGTCGCCGAATCGAGCGGCGCCCCATTGGCGGAAGCCGTCTCGGGCGCGGCGTTCGGGCCGACGAGCGATGATGGAGGAGGCCAGAGTTACGCAGCGACTCCGATGGGCACGAGCGCTAAAGGCGGCGCGGAGAGCGCGCAAAGCACAGGCGGGGCTGGGAGCACGATCGAATCCGCGCTGACGGCATTCCTGGAGGGCGGGCTTGGGATTGTTCCGCTGGTAAGTGGGCTCATGGGATTGTTCGGAGGGGGCAGCGCCGCTCCGCCTCAGCTCGAGAAGTACCAGCCGCCCTCATCCATCGACTTTGTAAGCGCGGATACGCCGAATGGACTGGCGGCGGCGGACTACGACCAGTTGGGGATGCCGCGGCTGGCCGATACGGCATTGCCGGCCTCGACCGCAGCGGGTTCCTCGGGAGCCAGTGGCTCTTCAACGGGAGGAACTGGAAGCAGCGCCGGGCAGAGCGCAACAGCGACACCGCAAATGACGCTGAATATACAGGCGATGGATGCGCAATCCATTCTGGACCGCAGCGCCGACATCGCGCAGGCGGTACGCAGTGCGATGTTGAACATGAGCTCAGTCAACGATGTAATCAGCGATCTGTGACATGGCATCATTCCCAATCCTCAAAACCAGCGCCGTCGCACAGTATCCGGCGACAAAAGCGGTCAAGTTCCAGAACCAGGTGGTGCGGTTTGTGGATGGCACCGAGCAGCGATACCGGGACTGCGCCGGACCGCTGCATCAGTGGGTGATCCGCCTGACTGAGCTAGACGAGACGGAATTGGCTGCGCTCGAGCAGTTTCTGGCATCGAACCAGGGCAGCTTCGGCAGCTTCTCCTTCACGGACCCGTGGAATAACCAGACCTACAGCAATTGCAGCTTCGGCTCCGATGCCATCAACCTGACTTCGGCGGAAGAAATGCGCGGCGCAACGGCGGTGACGGTGAGGGAAAACCGGGGATAACCATGAGTGTCTATCCGCAGTTAGTAACCGGGGTGACGAGCCAGTTTCCGATTGTCAAGCAACGAAGACCGCGAACTGTTGTGAATTCGGCGGCGGACGGAAGCTCGATCAAGCTGGCGGACCCAGCCGGCGCGACGGTTGGGTGGCAACTACAGTACGCCAATCTCAGCGATACGGAGCTGGCTGCACTGGAGCAGTTCTTCACGGCTATGGAAGGGTCGCTGAACAGCTTCACGTTCCTCGACCCGGCGGCGAATCTACTCGCGTGGAGCGAGGCTTTGAGGAACGCGGTCTGGCAAGCGGCGCCGTTTCTAACTCTATCGGGCGGTGCGCCAGATGCGCTGGGCGGCAGCAATGCGTGGCAATTGGCAAACTCCGGCGAGGGGGCGCAAACACTGGTACAGACGCTGAACGCGCCGACCAACTACACGTACTGCTTCAGCGTGTACGCGTTCAGCAGCCAGCCGGCGACGATCCAGTTGCGGCTTGGGATCAACTCGGCACAGGCCGCGCTGAACTCCCGTTGGAGCCGCTTTCACATCGCCGGCACGGGTGACGCTGCGGCAAGCTCGATCGATTTCGGGATCGAACTGCCGGCGGGCACTACCGTGACCGTGTTCGGACCGCAGGTGGAAGCCCAGCCGGCGCCATCGGCGTACAAAACCGGAACCACCGGCGGGGTCTATGCGAACGCGCGATTCCGCGACGACACGTTCGCACTCACATCCACGGACGTGAACCACCATTCTGCAACGGTGAACATATTCCATGCAAACAGTCTCTGAGTTAAAGGTGGGTGCGATCACCGATACGCCGCTGGTGATCTTCGACTGTGTCCTGCCGAACGGAAACGCCGAGCACTGGTGCACGCACGGCATCACGGTCGGAAACACGTCTTATGCCGCCTGCGTGTTGCAGCACAGCGCGTTCAATATTCAGACCGCCTCGGACCAGGGTGTCGACGGAAGCCCGACGATTACCCTGTTGTTGGCCAACGCGGACTCACATTTTTCGGAGATCGAACAGAGCACGGGGTTCCGGGGCGCGACGATCACAGTCAGCTTCGTGTTTTACGATTTGCCCAACAACGTACCGCTCACGGACGCCGTGGTTGTGTTCCAGGGAATCTGTAACCCTCCGGACCAGATCCAAGAAGCGACGCTTCGCGTAACGGCGACGAACCGCATGAGCCTGCAGCGGGTGTATCTGCCCGAAATCCGGATTCAGCGCTTGTGCCCGTGGACGTTTCCGTCAACGCCCGCCCAACAACAGGAAGCCATCGACGGCGGCGCAGAGGGCAGCTATTCCCTTTACTATCCGTGCGGTTACTCGGCTGGTCTTCCGGGAGGTTGCGGAAACCTGAATAACGGCGCACCGTTTACCTCGTGCGGGCACGCCTCGACTGACTGTCAGGCCCGCGGAATGTTCACGCGGTTTGCCGGAATTGAATACATTCCGCCGGTGATCACAGTGCGAGGCTACGGCAAGGATTGGACCAGTTCCGCCGTGGCGGTGAACCAGGCGCGCTACAACGACTATGTACCGATGGTGTACGGAACGGCGTGGTACTATCCGCCGGTCGTATTTGCACGCAACGACGGAAACCTGACACGGATGGAGGTGTTGCTAGGCATCGGAACGATTCAAGGCGTTTTGACCGTGCTGGTGAACGGTTATCAAATACCGCTCGGCGTGAGCGGGCAGAACATGACCGGCACCGGATGGTATAACGTCCTCACGTTGGGGACGCGAGACGGCGCATTCGATCTCAATTTCCTGAACTCCAGCGGCCAGCCGGCAGGAGATCCCTACGGCGGCATGGCGTACTTATCGGTGGTGGTGCCGAATCAAATCAGCGATGGGAACGCCTTGCCTTCGGTCCAGGTGCTGGTGCAAGGACTGATAGTCCCGACATACGACGTACAAGGCAACCAGCTCAGTAACGCATTCACCAGCAACCCCGTTTGGATTCTGCACGACATGCTGCGTCGCAGCGGATGGCAGGCTTCCGAAATCGATTACTCGACTTTGGCGCCAGCGGCGGCGTATTGCGACGAGCCGATTAACTCGACGGACCTGAACGGCAACCCGATCACCATCTCCCGTTTCGGATGCAACCTGGTGCTGCAGAACCGGCGGAGCGCAGGCGATGTGATCCGCGGCATTCGCAATGCGTCCCGGCTGTACCTGACTTACGGTTCCGGGGGCGTGTTGCAGATCAATATCGAGAACTCGATGGCGCTGCAGCAGCCAGCACAGAATCCGTGGTCCAACAGCACCGAACCGCTGAACGGGGGATGGCCGGCTTACGAGTTTGGCGACGGAACCACGGGCGTTTCGGGAATCCTACGGAAATCGACGGGAGAGCCGACGGTCGTGGTTTCGTCGCGCAGCATCGGGGACACGCCGAATTCCTTGAGCGCGGACTTTCAAGACGCCCTAAACAGTTACCAGCAGGACAGTTACACCGTCGTAGATCCGGATGACGTAATTCTGACAGGCCAACAAGTGACAGCCACGCTGATGGCGATTGGACTACCCAACTACGACCAGGCAGCCCGACTTCTTAAATTCAACCTCGATAAGTCGCTGTTGGGCAACACTTATATCCAGTTTGAAACCAGCATCCTGGCGTTCGGAATCAAACCCGGAGACTTGATCACTGTAACTTATCAGAAAGAGGGCTTCAGCCGGCAGCCATTTCGAGTATCCAAGATAACTCCGGCGACTAACTACCGGACAGCGGTAATCACGGCGCAGATCCATGATGACGCCTGGTATCTCGATTCGAACGGGCAGAACAGTTCGGCCGCAGGAGCGAACCAACAGGCAACAGCCACCATGGGAGTCCCGAAGCCGCTATTGGGCAGCGTGGTGGACGCGAACGGACTCGTGGAGTTTGGCATTGCCGAGACTGACACGACGGCCAGTGATGGGACGATGCAGGCAAACCTGGCCGTGAGCTTTGTGGCGCCAGCCGCCGCGGCCGCTGCGGGACCTGGCGTGCCACTGGTCAGCCTGGCTGCGACGATTGGGACGGGCGGCACGCTCGCGGCAAACCAGGTCTTGTATTACGCCGTTTCCGGCGTGGACGGGTCGGGAGACGAAGGCGCGCTCTCGTTTATCGTGACGGCGGTGATTGTGAGCGATGGGTCTTCGGTGACGTTAACGGGGCTCAGCTTTACTCGGGGCACCAGTACGTTCAATGTCTATCGTGGCACGACACCCGCCGAATTGCTGCGGATCGCTTCGGGCCAGGCAATTGGGAGTAGCTTCATCGATTCCGGTGCGCAGCCGCAATTGATTGCCCCGCCGGATCCGAATTTCGACCATGCCAATTTCTACTGGCGCATGGAACTCCAGCCGGAAATGACGGCTAGTACTTTCTCACCGACGACGGTGGGCAATGGGAACCTTCAGATGAACCCGAACTGTTACCAGGGCATGACAGTGCGGGTTACGCGAGGAAGCGGAGCCGGGCAGGAGGCATCGATTGCGAGCAACGATGCGACGACGCTAACTCTTTCGAGCCCGTGGGTGGTGCTTCCGGACGCCACGAGTTATTTCGTGGTGGCGGAAGCGGGCTGGCACTTTGCGGCACTAACTAAGAGCAGTCCGGTGAGCTTCATTGTCCCCAACCAAGGCGGCGAGACGGTTCAGGTGACGGGGCGGTCTGCGAACGCGGCCAACGTGGAGTGCCCGCCGCCGCTATCGACGGTGACGCGGTGGCAAATTGGGGGATGCGGATTCAGTGACAGCGCAGCGCCACCGACACCCTTCTTTGGCCTGGGCGCCGGAAAGAGCGGCGGGACGTTGGACCTGAGTGGAGTTTCCTTCAGTAACCTGACCGACACCGAGACGATCTCAGCCGCGACACTGGCAGTCTATTACTGGGACGAACTGCAAGGCGCCACCAGCTTCGCGCTCGCCGACGCCATAGGGGCTGGCGACACGAGCTTGACACTGAATGCTCCAGGGCCGGCGCAGGCTGGCAGCGTTCTGCAGATCGACAGTGAGGTGCTTGAGGTCACCGCCGTAAGCGGGGGCGGTGTGCAGTATACCGTCCAGAGGGGTGCGCAGAGCAGCCCGGCCGGCGCGCACGCCGCGCAGGCAGCCGTCTATCACTTAGCAGGCCTGACAGCGATCGCTGGGTTTCCGCAAAGCTTCTTTGGCAGCCCCTATAGCGGCACCTGGAGCTTTCCGGTGCCGCTTCCGGACGTGCGGGTGGCGAGCGCGCAACTGTTCGTTACGAACCAAAAAGGAAACAGCCCGTTGGCGAGCGCATGTTTGACGCACACGGTCGATAGCGGCCTGCGGACACTTTCGGGCGGCCAGTATTCCATTCAGGTAGAGGGGTTCCTGTCGATAGACCAATCGGCGGCGCCAGCCCTGGTGGTGGATGCAGCGCATTCGGTCGGAGACATCTATGCGGTGCTCGGCGCAGCGGCGGATGCGACGGTGCAACTCCAACTCAACGTCAACGGGTCGGCTTACTGCCAGTTGGTGTTTCAGGCGAATGAAGCTATCTCCAACGACGTTAGCGGACGTGGCCTGCCGCCTTTAGCGGCGGGCGATCAGATCACGCTAGCCGTCCAATCGGTGGGGCAAAACTATCCGGGCGCGGACCTCACCGTAATCATTCGACTCTGATGGATGACACACTGTCCAAACTGCGCCCCGACCGGGATCTTCAGTGTTATTTCTTTGAGCCATCGGCGATCGCGGCTCTGAGCGAGACTGGCCCGGATGGATTCACGGTCTCCGGTTGCTGGCGGAGCCAGTTTGATTGGGCGGTACTCGAATGGAACCGGGACAACGTCTTCGAATACCCAAGCTTGCGTAATCTTCCCGACGGGGACCTGAGCGGGTTGCAGCTATCCTACCAGGAAGCGCGTACTAACTGCATCGGTCTCGATTCCACGTGGTACCCAACGGAACCTTGGCCGTACCTGAGGATATGGGCGGAAATAGGCGGAGCGGAGCAGATCTACGAGGTCCCTTTGTTGCAATATGCGACGCCTCTGTCGACGGCGGTTCCCGCCACCGCTCAGTTCCAATTGTCAGGCGCGCCGACAAGCGGAGACTACGTCGAACTCGCCTGGCTGGACCAGCATTACAACTACCAGTTGGTGTCTGGCGACACGTTGAGCAGCGCGGCGACAGCGCTAGCCGGGATTATCACCGCGAATCAGCAGACGGGACGAGTGAGCGCAACGGCCGACGGATCGACAATCACGCTCACCTATCTGGGAGTGTCGGGATCCAACGGAAATCGGATCGGCGTATATGGAACCGTACACGGTGCAGGAACAGAATCCTGGACACCGCCCTCGGCTCTGTTCCAGAACGGCGTGTCGCCTACGGCCTGGCAGGTGAATCTGGACTTCGCAAATCTGACGGATATGAACGGCGTCTCGATTCCCACGGCTAACGTAACCAATGTGCGGAAGCTGCGATGGACTTGGGCGGCGGACATGCAAACGGCGGATTTCCAGCGCAGCGAGTTCTCGGTGGTCGTGTCGAATTGGACGGTTCACCGGGAGCGGCGCACGATATCAAGTCGCAGGCCCCGGCAGCAGGCGGATCGAAGACGATTCCACGACGCTCACTTACACCGGCACTTGGCTCTCCGAGACAGGAAATTACTCGGGGGGGTCCATACACTCAACGACAGCCCCTGGCTCCGCTGTCGAGTGCTTTTATATTTCGCCGTTTGCCCACACCTTGTACCTCGGCACGCGGGCGCTGGCGGGCGGTGGACAGGTAACTGTACAAGTGGACGACGGCACGCCGACCGTAATCGACCTGGCGCTTGCTGGCGAAGACGTTCTGATGCGAGTGTCGCTGGGGCAGCAAACTTCATCCGCTGAACACGAGGTTACGATTACCCATTCCGGAACCGCAGACACCCTGGTGTACTTCGACTTTCTCGAAATCGCCGTTCCGACAAACAATCTTCCGACATTCAGCGCGATGCCGAGAACGGCAGCGGCGACGGACTGGGATACAAACCATTCTCTGGCGCTCGCCCCTGAACGAACGGCGTGGCTGGTCAATACCCTAGGGCTTCGCGGCCGATTAAACCACTATGCGGGAGCGCTGCTGTTCTATGAACTGGTTTGCACGGGCAATCAATACGCATCCGCGACGATTACATTCTCCGGCCAGCCCTATTTCGGTCCTGGTGGGGAGACCGCAATCGAGTTAGACGGAACGCCGCTGCAGCATTGGAATCTGATCGGCGATACGGCAGAAAGCATCGCCGCCTGCTTCGAGCTGTTGATCAACGCCGGTTCGACCGAGGTGTGGGCCGAAGCCAACGGAACCAGTCTCACGATCACTTCACGGCTTCCGGGCTTGGCGGGCAACAGCATCGCTTTGACCGTCAGCACCAACAGTACGCAATTCACTGCCAGCCCGACTCAGACCGCACTTTCAGGGGGCCAAAATGGAACATGGCTCACGGATCTAACCGTCGTGCCGCGGATGAACCGTGCGGCCCGGGACTGGAGTCTCAGCTATTTCAAGGCCCTGAAGAGCTGCGGCATCAGCGTAACCGCATCGTTCAGCATGGAACTCGGCAACGGTGACCCAAGCACTGACGCAGAAATTGCTCAACGGTATCCGGACGGCACGGCGTGCACTGTGAGCACGCCAGCTCTACAGACGAACTTCGGGCCAGAGAGCACGGCATTCTGGCAGCAAGCGTACCTCGACATGGCGCAGATCATGTTGAACGCCGGTATTACTCCGTATCTTCAGTTCGGCGAGGTTCAGTGGTGGTATAGGGCGGCGCACGGCGGCATGCCGTTTTATGATGCCTGCACGACCTCCGGCTTCCAGGCAGCCTACGGACAGCCGATGGCGATAATTCCCAGCCAAAATGCCGACCCGACTCTGTATCCGAACGAGTGCGTTTTTCTGCCTGGTCTGATTGGCCAATTCACCCAAGCGATCATGGCGTTTGTCCGCCAGTCGGCGCCAAACACGAAGTTCGAGGTACTGTACCCGCCAGATGTCAATAACACACCGCTGAACAAGCTGATCAACTACCCGGCAACCTGCTGGACGCCGGCAAACCTGGCCTGTCTCAAGACCGAGAACTTCACTTACACCGGCGATCGCAATTTAGATCTGGCGCGCCAGTCGATACAGTTGCCGCAACAGCTCGGCTTCCCACCGTCGCAGAGGAGTCATCTGGTGGGTATCAGCGATTACACTACGCCGTGGGTCAAGGAATGGAGCCTGGCGGTAGCGGCAGGAGTGGAATCAGTGGTGCTGTTTGCGCTCGATCAGTTGTGCCTCATCGGTTACGCTTTGCCATTGAACATGAGAATTGCCCAAGCGAGGTTCATGGGCCGTTAGTTATCCTGGCGGCTACCGCTGGTTGGCTTTCAGGATCTTCTTGCGCAGGCGAATGGACGCCGGTGTCACCTCGACTAACTCGTCATCGCGGATAAACTCGATCGCTTGTTCCAGATTCAAGATGCGTGGCGGGACCAGGCGGATGGCCTCATCGGCTGTGGAGGCTCGCATGTTCGTGAGCTTCTTCTCCTTGACGATGTTTACGTCCAGATCCTTCTCGCGCGCGTTTTCGCCGATCACCATGCCCTCGTAGACCTCTGCGCCTGGGGCAATGAAAATCTCGCCTCGTTCCTGCAAATTGAAGATGGCGTGGCCGGTGGCTCGGCCGGGCCGATCCGCCACCAGCGAGCCGGTGGGTCGCATTGGGATATCTCCCTGCCACTCGATGTAACCGTGGAAGAGCGAGTTCATGATGGCGGTGCCGCGCGTGTCGGTGAGGATCTCGCTGCGCAACCCGATCAGACCGCGCGAGGGAATGTGGAACTCCAGGCGCACGCGGCCGGAGCCGTGGTTCACCATCTTGACCATCTTGCCTTTGCGTGCGCCCAGCTTTTCAATCACCACGCCCAGGAAACTCTCCGGACAATCGATGACCAGCAGTTCGACCGGCTCCTGGATCTTGCCGTGCACCGTGCGGGTGAGGATTTCGGGCTTGCCCACGGCCAGCTCGTAACCTTCGCGGCGCATCATCTCGACCAGGATGGCCAGTTGCAACTCGCCGCGGCCCATCACTTTGAATGTGTCGTGTCCCAGTTCCTCGACGCGGATGGAAACGTTGGTGAGCAGTTCCTTGTCGAGCCGCTCGCGCAGGTTGCGTGACGTCACCCATTGTCCCTCGCGGCCGGCGAAGGGCGACGTATTGATGGTGAACGCCATGGCGATGGTCGGCTCGTCGATCGCGACATGCGGCAGCGGCATGGGGGTCTCGACGCTGGTGACGGTCTCGCCGATGGTGATGCCTTCCACGCCCGCGATGGCGAGGATGTCGCCCGGCCGGCCCACCGTTTCGTCCACCCGCTTCAGCCCCTCGAATGAGTAGAGCTTGGTGATCTTGGTGGTCTGCAGCGACCCATCGCGCTTGGCGACAGCCACCGTGTCGCCGTAGTTCAGCGTGCCGTGAAAGACGCGGCCGATCGCCAGCCGGCCCAGGTAGTCGCTGTAATCCAAATTGGCGACCAGCATTTGCAGCACCTCATCGGGCTCGCCCACCGGCGGCGGGATGTGAGTCAGGATGGCATCGAACAAAGGGCGCAGGTCGGTGGATGGATCTTCGAGCGACTCTTTGGCCACGCCGGTCTTGGAGATGGCGTACAGCACCTTGAAATCGAGCTGGTCCTCGGTCGCATCGAGGTCGATGAACAGGTCGTAGATCTCGTTGAGCACGTCCTGGCAGCGCGCGTCGGGGCGATCGATTTTGTTGATCACCACGATCGGCGGCAGATGCGCTTCGAGCGCCTTCGAGAGCACGTAGCGCGTCTGCGGCAGCGGTCCTTCGCTCGCATCCACCAGCAGCATCACGCCGTCGACGATCTTGAGCGCGCGCTCCACCTCGCCGCCGAAATCGCTGTGGCCGGGCGTATCGACGATATTGATCTTCACGCCCTGGTAGCGCACGCCGGTGATCTTGCTGAGGATGGTGATGCCGCGCTCGCGCTCGAGCTCGTTGGAATCCATGATGCGCTCGACGGTCTGCTCGTTGTCGCGGAAAATGCCGCTCTGGTGCAGCATGGCATCGACCAGCGTGGTTTTCCCGTGATCGACGTGGGCGATGATGGCGACGTTGCGGATGGCGGTATTGCTGGTTTTCATTGATTGATTTCGGTTGGAAGAATCTCGGGGCGCCGCCGGTGGAGGGCCACGAACCTCCAGTTTAGCATTGCGGCCCCCACGCGCGATGGATTTGTCATGATAGGGCCATGCGAGTTCGTGAACTGGCCGAGTGGCTGAGCGCCACGTTTGAAGGTGACGGCGAAAAGGAACTGACGGGCGCGGGCGCGATCGAATCGGCCGGCGCGTCGGAGCTGGCGTTTGTAGGCGGGCGGAAAGCCGCGGCGCAGGCGGAAAGCTCGGCGGCGGGTTGCCTGCTGGTGCCGCTCGATTGGCCGAGCCCGTGTTACCGCACCGTGATCCGCGTGCCGGAACCGCGCACGGCGTTCGCGCGCGCGATGAGCCGCTTCTATCCCACGGCGGAAATCAAGCCCGGCATCCATCCCACGGCGGTGGTGGGCGCCGGCGTCGAACTGGGTGCGCTGGTTTTCGTCGGGCCGCACGCGGTGGTGGGTGATGGAACGCGCGCGGGCGTGGCGGTGAGCATCGGAGCGGGCTGCGTGGTCGGCAAGCGCGTGGTGTTGGGCGATGGCACCGTGCTCCATCCCAACGTCACCATCTACGACAACGTGGATATAGGCCGCGGCGTCATCGTTCATTCCGGCGCGGTGATCGGCGCCGACGGATTCGGCTACGTCCTGGAGCACGACCGCTGGCACAAGTTTCCGCAGGTGGGGCGCGTCGAGATCGGCGATTTCGTCGAGATCGGCGCCAACTGCTGCATCGACCGCGCCGCGCTCGGCGTCACCGTGATCGGCGAGGGCACCAAGCTCGACAACATGGTGCACGTAGCGCACAACTGCCGCATCGGCCGCCACGTGGTGGTGGCGGCGCAAACCGGGTTTTCCGGTTCGGTGGTGGTGGAGGACCACGCCGTGATCGGCGGCCAGGTGGGGATTGGCGACAAGGCGCGGATCGAATCGCGGGCCGTGCTGGGTTCCGGCTGCGGCGTGCTCACGTCGAAGGTGGTGCATTCCGGAGAGACGGTGTGGGGCACCCCCGCGCGGCCGCTGCGCCAGCACCTCGAGCAGCTCGCCAACCTAGCCAAGCTGCCCGAACTGCGGCGGGAGGTGTTGGAGCTCAAGCGAAGGGTGGCGGAGTTGGCGCGGTAGAGCGCGGGCAAACTGCCGGCGTTCATCGCCGGAAAACGGCGTCGTGCTCCTAAAGAAAATGGGAACACCTAGCCTGTCATGGTTTTCTAAAGAAAATGGGAACACCTAGCCTGTCATGGTTTTCTGGTGGACAGCGCGTACAATGGGAATATGCCGACACGAACGAAGGCGGCGCCTCGTTCCAACACGCCGACACGAACGAAAGCGGCGCCCGCGCCCAAGGCGAGGACCGTGCGCCAAAGCGTGACGATCCCGGCGCCGCTGGTCGCTACCGTGCGCCGCGAGGCGAAGCAGCGCCACCTCACCATGAGCCGCGCACTGGTCTCGCTGGCCGAACGCGGTGCCCGCGCCGATCTCGATGCCAAGGCGAACCTGAAGGCCACCTACAAGAGGTTCATGGAGGAGCAGGAGCCCACACGCAAGAACGCGGCCGGCAAAGATCTGATCCGCGCGGTTTTTGGGAAGGACGCGGTTGCCGAAGATTCGCTTCTCTGAACTCCCTCCAGTTCTCTGGCAGCATCTGCTCGAACGGGTTCAGCAGCGTGACATCACGCTCGGTGATCTTCAACGCCTGCAAGAGTGGGTCAAGTCCGAGCCAGTGGCGCCCCACGGCGACTGGTACAAGGACTTCGGTTCGTTCAAGCTGTGCGGCTCGAACGAGTATCCGAAAACGGTGCTCACGAAGGGCATGGCGGCGTTCGGGAAACGAATCGAATAGTGCGGACTCGGGGGTTTTGTCGCTGCGAGCGACTTAATGACATGGCGACGTATCCTGGCCTCGTTCCCGGAAAAGTCACGCAGTTCAGGCTGATGCGTTTCTCCCGATGCGTTTTTCCATGCGTTTTTCCGAAGAAAAAGGGGACGCATTTTGGGAAGCACCAGAAAAATGCGTCTGTTTTCGCCCCCGCAACGGTGGTATCGGGGCCTGAATGAAGCACAGCCGCTACAAGTATTTCTCTGATCCTGACTACGCGGGGCGGTTTCTCCGCGGCGAAATGTTTTGCCAGACGGCAGCCTTTTTTCGCGACTATGAAGACGCTAAGGCGCAGCAGATCATAGGCGACGAGTACGAGGGGACGCGCCTGTATCGGCCGGCAAGCGGCTTGGAGATCACAAATCTCACGCAAGGAACGCATGGGACCTTGCAAATGGGAGCGGAGTTCAATACGAAAGCGCACGAGATATATGTCTTCTGCGCCAGCCTTTCCCTCAATGAGGAACTCAAACACGAGTTCGCAGCGAAGGCTTGCGTCGAGATTCGCGATCCGCTTCGGTTTATTAATCGTTGGCTAAACGCTTTGCCCGAGGAGGCCAAGGCAGACGGGAAGCACGTCTGCCGAAGAGTCGCGTACTACCGACCGGAGGATTTACCGGGGAACGTTTGGGCGCTTCCTGACCTGATCACGACGACAAAGTTAAAGCGCTTTGCCTATCAGGATGAGTACCGTTTTGCCTACACAAAGACCGATGCATTCGCCTTTCAAAACTGTCGCATTGAGTTGGTTGATCGCAAAGCGAGGCCGGCGCCAAAGCCGGAGGAGCATCACAATGAGACGCTGGATTTGGGCGATCTCAAGGATATCTGTGCGCTTCACGAATTCCAGTAGACAATCTCCATTTCAGCTCATCGTTTTGATGATATCTGTTGCGCGCACAGCGTCCAACAGCTGCAGAGCCTCCCCTACATCACCCTTAGCGCGCTGGGCCCTGGGATCGTTCGCACCCAGGAGTTCATCTCGTGTTCGTTTTGCAATAAGTCGCGTAGGGTGGCTTTGCCGACCACCTGGTCTACCGCAACCTGCACGGCGCGCCAGAGCGACCGCACCGAGCAATCGACGGAGCGCGTGCAGATGGATGCCTGGCCGGCGTGACTGTCGCAGAAATCGCTTTCGAACAAGCGCCCGCCGAGCGCGTCCAGCACGTGGCCGATAACAATCGTTCCCGCCGGCCGCGCCAGCTTGTAGCCGCCATCCTTGCCGCGCGCGGCTTTGACGAAACCGCCCTTGCGCAGCACGCGCAGAATCTTGGCGGCGTATGCCGGCGAGACGCCCTCGGCCTGGCTGATCTCGGGGATCGTCAAGCCGCTGCCGGCTTCGGTCGCATAGGCCAGGCGCACCAGGCAGCGCACGCCGTATTCTTCATTGGCGCTCAGCTTCATCCGCGCAGCCTCGCAATCGGGATGAGATCGTCGATGCCCAGCGCCAGCTTGGCCGCTTCCGACATGCGGTCTTTCGACCACGGCGGATCGAACGTCAGCTCGAGCTTGACGCTGGCGACGCCCGCGCACGGCGCGCGCGCGGCGCTCCACTTCGGCCGGCAGCGAGCCCGCCACCGGGCAATTGGGCGCGGTGAGAGTCATGAGAATGCGCGCGTTGCCGGCGTCATCCACGTCGAGCGAATAGATCAGCCCGAGCTCGTAGATGTTGACCGGCATCTCCGGGTCATAGACGTTGCGCAGCGCGGCGACGATGTCTTCCTTCAGACTCATTCGGTCTTCAATCTTGTTCAGCCTTCATGCCACAGTTGGCAGGCGGAAGCGCCTGCCCCACCTTGGTACGCACCTATCTTATCTGTCTTCGAACTCATTCCGTGGTGACCGGTTCTTCCTTGTTTTCGAGCGCCGATTTCAGCGTGTGCCATGCCAGGGTCGCGCACTTGACGCGCGCCGGGTAATCGCGCACGCCGCAAAACACCACCAGCTTGCCCAGTTCCTGGGTCACCGGCGAATCCGTGGTGAGCAGATCGTGGAATCGCTCGAGCAGCTTGAGCGCTTCCTCGCGCTTCAGGCCTTTCAGGCTCTCGGTCATCAACGATGCCGACGCGGTGGAGATAGCGCAGCCGCTGCCCACGAAGCTGGCGTCTTCGACGACGTCGTCCTTCATCTTCAGATACAGCTTCAGCTTGTCGCCGCAGAGCGGATTGTAGCCCTCGGCCTGGTGGTTGGCGCCGCCCAGTACATGGCAGTTCCGCGGATGCTTGCTGTGGTCGAGTATGGTTTCCTGATACAGTTCGTCGATCATCAGGAGAAAATCTCCTTTACTTTGCGAAGGCCGGCGGCGAGCGCGTCGATTTCGCGCGTGGTATTGTAAAACGCCAGCGAGGCGCGCGTGGTGGCGGGCACGCCAAACCGGTCCATCACCGGCTGCGCGCAATGGTGCCCGGTGCGCACCGCGATTCCCATCCGGTCCAGCACGGTGCCGATATCGTGCGGGTGAATGCCCTCGATCACGAACGAAAGCACCGCCGCCTTTCTCGCGCGCGGTGCCGATCATCCGCAGCCCGGGAATCTGCTCGAGCGCCTGCGTGCCGTACACCAGCAGCTCGTGTTCATACGCGGCGATCCGGTCCAGACCGATGCGGCTCAAGTAATCCACCGCCGCGCCCAACCCGATGCCGCCGGCGATGTTCGGCGTTCCGGCCTCGAACTTATACGGCAGATCGGCGTAAGTGGTCTTCTCGAAGGTGACCGTCTTGATCATGTCACCGCCGCCCTGATACGGAGGCATGGCGTTCAGCAACTTACTCTTGCCGTATAGGATGCCAATGCCGGTCGGCCCCACCATCTTATGGCCGGATAGTGCGTAGAAATCCGCATCGAGCGCCTGCACATCCACTTTCAAGTGCGGCGCCGCCTGCGCACCATCGATCAGCGCCAGCGCGCCCGGCGCGGTGCGCCATGGCGATGATTTCCTTCACCGGATTGATGGTGCCGAGCGCGTTGGAAACGTGCGTCACGGCGACCATCTTCGTCCGCGGATTGAGAAGCCGCGCGTACGTCTCCATGATCAGCTCGCCGCGGTCGTCGATGGGAATCACGCGCAGCGTTGCGCCGGTCGACTCGCACAACATCTGCCACGGCACGATGTTGGAGTGGTGCTCCATCGCGGAAATGACGATCTCGTCGCCTTCCCGTACGTTCTTGTGCCCCCAGCTCGACGCCACCAGGTTGATGCCCTCGGTGGTGCCGCGCACGAAGATCAGCTCGCTCTTGCTGCGCGCATTCAGGAATCGCTTCATCTTGGCGCGCGTCGCTTCGTAAGCCGCCGTGGAGCGCTGGCTCAACTCATGCACGCCGCGATGAATGTTGGCGCAATCCACTTCGTAGGAATTTGCGGATCGCATCGATCACCGCGTGCGGCTTCTGCGCCGTCGCTGCGTTGTCCAGATACACCAGCGGCTTGCCGTGTATGGTCTGCTTGAGAACCGGGAAATCCTCCCGAATCCGCTCCACGTCGAAGCCAGCCGCGATGTCAGTAGTTAGAGCGCTCATGGAATTTCTCCGACAGAACCTTCTCCAGTTGGTTCCGCAACTCGGGAATCTTGATGCGGTCGATGATATCCTGCGCGAACGCCTGGGTCAGCAGGCTGCGCGCCTGCGCCTTGCCGATGCCGCGCGATTGCAGGTAGAACAGCGATTCCGCGTCCAGTTGGCCGATCGTCGCGCCGTGCGTGCAGCGCACGTCGTCGGCATGAATCTGCAGCTCGGGCTTGGTGTCGATCACCGCATCGTCGGACAACACCAGATTCTTATTAGTCTGCTTGGAATCGGTCTTCTGCGCATCCTTGCGAACGATGATGCGCCCGTTGAACACCGCGCTCGAGTGGCCGTCCAGAATGCCCTTGTAGAGTTCGTGACTCGTCCCGTGCGGCTTGGCGTGGTCGATCACGGTGTGATTGTCCACATGCTGCGTACCGTTGACCAGGTACAGGCCGTTCACCGTGGCTTCGGCGCCCTCGGCCAGCGTCACCCCGATGTCATTGCGCACCAACGCACCGCCGAGCGAGATGTTATGCGTGGTGAAACTCGCGCTGCGCCCCAGCGCCACCTGCATGGTGGCCACGTGGAACGCCTCCGGCGATTCGCGCTCGATCTTGTAATGGTCGATCACCGCGCCATCGCCGGCGACAATTTCCGTCACCGCATTGGTGAAGTAGTGACCCTCGCCTTTGTAAGTCTCGACGATGGTGCACTGCGCGCCGGGCGCGACCACGATGAGCGTCCGAGGATGCACAGCTACCGGCGGCCTGTTCCTTCGCATCGCGCGTGGCATCCGCCACTTCAGCCGGAACTTCATAAGTGATTTCGATCGGTTCCGTAAAAACGCCGCGCGGAACCCGCAGCGCAGTGGCGCCGCAACACAGCAGAGCCGTGTTGAGCGCCACGAACGCGTTCTGTTCGAAGCCGGCGTAGCGGCCCAGATGGCGTTCGTACTCTTCTTCGGTCAGTTCCTCGACCGCGGACGGCGTGACCAGCAGTTTGTCCGCATGGCCCTTGCGAAACGCCTTGCGCGCGATCGGCGCCACATTGGTGAATCGCCATTCTTCGTCGCGCGTGGTGGGAAATCCGAGCTCGGTGAAACGCGCGAAGGCGCGTTCGCGCAGATGCTGCAGCCACGGCTCCGCCGGTTCCTGCCGGGTGAATTCGAACAGCCATTGGCCGATCTGTTCCGCCACCACCGTCATCACTAGCCCACCACCTCGGCTTCGTCCTGGATTCCCAGCGCCGCGTAGCCGCCTTCTTCCAGCTCCAGCGCCAGTTCCTTGCCGCCCGATTTGACGATCCGCCCGTCTGCCAGCACGTGCACGTAGTCCGGCACGATCTCGCTCAGCAGGCGCTGGTAATGCGTCACCACGATCATGGCCCGCTCCGCGCTGCGCATGGCGTTCACGCCCGCCGCCACCAGTTTGAGCGCGTCGATATCCAGTCCCGAATCCGTCTCGTCCAGAATCGCCAGCCGCGGCTCCAGCACCGCCATCTGGAAAATCTCGTTGCGCTTCTTTTCGCCGCCCGAAAAGCCCGAGTTCACCGGCCGGTTCAGCAGCGTCTGGTCCATGTTCATGGCCGTCATCTTCTGGCGGATCCGGTCGAGAAAATCCATCGCATCCAGTTCCGGCAGGTCTGCGATGCTTGCGAATCGTGTTCAGCGCGGCTTTCAGAAAATACATGTTGCTGACGCCGGGGATTTCCACCGGGTACTGAAATGCCAGAAAAACTCCCTCGCGCGCGCGATCCTCCGGCGTTAGCGCCAGCAGGTCCTTGCCGTCGTAAGTCACCTGGCCGCCGGTCACCACGTACAGCTCGCGCCCCGCCAGCACCTGCGCCAGCGTGCTCTTGCCGGA
>CAWJLI010000196.1:0-21484 GCA_963843095.1 Bryobacterales bacterium | reverse complement strand
CTTTCATAGCACGAGATGGCCCAGGACCGAGTCCTCGCCCCTCGAAGGCTTTCGGCGCTGGCCAGCGTGGGGTCGAGGAGAGTTTACCGGAGCCAGGATGCAAAAGCTTCGCGCGGAATGCAAAATCTGCTGACTCGTTCAGCGGCGTGTATTCACTGAGGACGCCGAAGCGTCCGCGCCGGCGCGCACCGAGGTCACGTTGTGATACCGACAGTTTGCACATCAACCGCGGCTCGTGGGACTTCCTGGAATGGCCGTCGTTTATGCCGCATTGTTTCCTGGAATTAAACCAGCACTAGAGCGCATATCCACAGCTCCAACTACCCAGTTCGATTGGAATTCCGCATGCTACGCTGTTGCTCAGGTGTGGGCGAGCCGGTGATCTCGGATGCAGGAAGGTTTGCGCTGGCGGCGGTCTGGCTGCTGGCGTGGGGCGCGGCGGCGCAAACGGCGGTTTCGATCTCGGTGAACACGGCGTCGCCAGGCGTGACGATTCCTTCCGATTTCATCGGCCTCAGCTTTGAAACCAGCTCCATCGCATCCGCCACAGGATTTCCCTCCAGCTCCGCCGTCTTCGCGCAGATGCTTTCGCAACTCGGGACCGGCTGGATGCGGTTCGGCGGGAACTCGGTGGATCGCACTACCTGGGTGGGAGGAACACGGACTTCCAGCACGCCAGCGAACTCGCTCACCGGCAGCGACGTGGACAACGTGATGGCCCTGGCGCGCACGGTGGGATGGCGGGTCCTGTTCGGCCTGAACCTGGCCAGCTCGACCGCGGCGCTCGACGCCGAAGAAGCCGTATACGTTTCTCAAAGCGGCCGTGGCGCGTTGTTCGGTTTCGAGATCGGCAATGAACCGGATCTGTATTCCGGCAATGGCGACAAGCCCACCAGCTATACCTTGTCCCAATATCTGTCGGATTGGGACTCATTCGCCAACGCGATCCAGACCGCCGATCCCGGCGCGGTGCTCACTGGACCTGCCGACGCGGGGAATATCAGCACATGGACAAGCCAATTCGCCGCCACTTACGGCTCCGGCATCGCGCTGCTCACCCAGCACTTCTACCCGCTCGGTCCGGTCAGTTCAGTAGGAGCCAATTCTCCCAATGCATGTACGATCTCCGATTTGTTAAGCGCGTCTACCCACTCCAAGGCCGGTTCAGATAGCGCCCAGCTCGAAATAATCGCGCAATCGGCCAAAGTCCCATGGCGCATGGCGGAGTCCAATTCCTGCTATGACGGCGGCACCGCCGGTGTGAGCAACACTTTCGCAAGCGCGCTCTGGGGCCTGGATTACATGTTCACGCTGGCGTCCAATGCGGCGGCGGGTGTGAACTTTCACGGAGGCGGCTCGGGGGCGTACACGCCGATTGCAGTGAGCGGCAGCAGCGTTACCGCCCGCCCGCTGTATGATGCACTGCTGATGTTTCAGGCAGGCTCTTCGGGCCGCCTCGTGCCGATCACGCTCGTCAGTGTCGGAATCGACCTGAACGCCTACGCGGTGCTGGCCAGCGATGGCACGCTGCGAGTTACGGTGATCAACGAAGATGCATCGCATGACGCGACTGTGAGCATCACGCCGGGTTCCACTTACACAAGAGCGCTGGCGCTCGGTCTCACTGCGCCGGCGCTCGATTCCACCACGGGCTTTCTGTTGGGCGGTGCGGCGGTGGCGATCGACGGGACGTGGTCGCCCGCTGAGCTGGAAACCGTTGGCGTTTCCACCGGGGTTTATTCCCTCAGCGTTCCCTCCGGCAGCGCCGTAGTGGTCGGATTTGGCGGAACGGCCTTGGGAATCGGCAACTCCGCCGGCGGCAGGCCGCAGGTGGCGGCCGCCAGCCTGGCCTCGGCGTACGGTCAGAACATAGGATTCGTGACGCGCAGCGCTCCTTCGGCAAGCCTGCCGAACGCTCTGGCTGGGGTTCAGGCGACGGTAACCGATGCGACTGGCGTTGCCCGTCCCGCGCCGCTCACGTATGTCTCGCCGTCGCAGGTCAACTTCGAAATTCCCGATGGCACATCGGCAGGGCTGGCTACGGTCAATATCATTGGGGCCAACGGAACCGTCCAAGTGAACGCGGTCGCGCCCGGATTGTATGAGCTAGGAGGAACCAGCATAGCTGCCGCCACGGCGTCGCGCTACCCCAATGACGGCGGCGCACCGACTCCGGTCGCCGTCTTCGATTGCAGCAGCGGAACCTGTGTTGTGTCGCCCATAGCGCTGGACAGTCAATCCACGGTGTACTTGTCGCTTTATGGCACGGGCCTTCGGAATCGGTCGTCGCTCACCAACGTGACATGCACCGTGGGCGGCGTTTCGGCGCAGGTTCAGTATGCCGGAGCGCAACTGCAGTACCCAGGCCTGGACCAAGTTAACGTGGCCCTGCCATTGACTCTGCGCGGTGCAGGAACCGTCAACGTTGAGCTGACCGTCGATGGGCAGCTTTCCAACGCGGTTGAGATTGCGATCCAATAGATCCGTATCAGACGGCTGCCAAGACGCGGTGCGAGGCGGACGATTCGGGGCTCTGTAGACGGCGCTATTTCGGGTTATCGGCCGTAAAATGAACAGTGACGGGGAAAGAAGATCGCTCCATTCGCGCTGTCCCGAGACTATTTCGGGGTTGCTGGCCGGCAATCTTGCGATGACCGCTCTGCACTGGTCCGTGGACGGAAAGCGCGGGCGGTTGGCGGCGTGGCTGGGCGCCGCGTGGAAGCTGCACTTGGAGGGAGATCTGCCGCGATGAGCGATTTCTTGAGCTGGCTCGAAGCGTACGAAGCGGGCGCCTCGGTCTGCGGCGGTAAGGGCTACAACCTGGCGCGGCTAGCGCGCTACGGCTTTCGGGTGCCGCGCGGCGGAGTGCTGCCAGCCGGCGCGCCGCTCTCCGAGATCCGGCGCGGTCTTGAGCAACTGGGACTGCTGGAGGCCAAGGTCGCGGTGCGCTCCAGCGCCACCATGGAAGACTCCGCACGGGCCTCCTTTGCCGGCATCCATCGTAGTTACCTCAATGTGAGCGGCAGCGATGCAGTGCAGCAGGCAGCCAAGGGCTGTATCGACTCGCTCGAAACGCCAGAAGCCGTGGCCTATCGCCACCGGATGGGCTTTGGCGAGAAAGAAGTGCGCTGCGCCGTAGTAATCTGCGAGATGGTGAAGGCGCGCTGTGCCGGCGTGGCCTTCTCCTGTGACCCGGCGACGGGCCGCCGCGATCTCATTTTGATCGACGCCGCGGAAGGCTTGGGCGAAGCGGTGGCGAGCGGGCGCGTCAATCCGGAACGTATGATCTGGCGCACCCAGTGCGGCCGGCTCTCGCGGGAAGGTGGTTCCGCCGCCGGTACCTTGTTACCGGAGCCGCTGGAGGAGGAACTCGCGCACCTGGTGGAGCGCGTGCACTGGGCTCTTGGCGAGGGCGGAGAGCCCCAGGATGTCGAGTGGGCCTACGATGGACAGCATCTTTGGATGCTCCAGGCGCGCCCGGTCACGAACCTGCCGCGCGCCGGATGGCCGCAGACGGCGGCGCTGCCTCGCCATTGGTCGACCGCCAACCTCAAGGACAACTTGCCCGGCCCACCATGCGAACTCTCCTGGAGCTCGCTGAGCAACATTGTCGCGGAAGCTCTCTATGCTGCGCCAAAAGCCGTCGGATACGCGGTTCCGGCGGGCATGGAAGTGGTTCGCCGCATCCAGGGGCGCGCGTTCTTCGATCTCACCGGGATTCAGTGGGCCTTTTATGACGCTTTCGGAGTTCTGCCGGCAGATACGGTGAAGGCGATCGGTGGATCCCAGCCGGTGATCCCAGTCCCGCCGGATCCGCTCAAGGGACCTCAAGGGCGGCGCCGGAAGACAGCGGGCCTGCGGCTGTTGTCGCAAACCTGGAACTATTCAGGCAAAGCGCGATCTTCCCTCGAGCGAGCATTGATTTGCCAACGGCGCCTTGAAACTATCGACTGGTGTGCTCTTTCGCGCGCGGACCTGCGGCACACTATGGCGGAGATCGAGGACGCGCAGCGAGCGCAATTGCCGGTTGCGGGACTCGCTAACACCTGTTCCGGTCCCTGGCAACTGGCGCTCGATGCACTCGTCAAGGACGCCGATCTGATCGCGCGCCTGCAAACCGGCAGCGGTGACGTGGCCAGCGCGGAGCCGGGTTATCGCCTCTACGACGTGGCTCAAGGCAAGGAGCGGCTGGAGGATTTTCTCCGCGATTTCGGCCATCACGCAATCTTCGAGGCGGACTTTCTGAACCCGCGCTGGGCCGAGGATCCGTCGTGGATTCTCGAGCAGATCCGGTTCATCCGCGAGAATCCGGCAACGCACGACGTACGGGAAACCGCCGCCGAAGTCCAGCGGCAGGCGGAGCGGGAATTGAGGCGGCGCTTCGGTTGGCGGACTCCTTTCGTGTTCTGGCTGGTGCGTAAGCTGCGCGCCGCTATGGCTGCTCGCGAGGCTGCCAAATCCGCTTTAATTTGTCTGGGGTTGCCCCTGCGCCGTATCGTGCTGGAAATCGGCCGTCGCTTGGTGGCGGAGGGTAAACTGGATGCACCCGAGCAGGCATTGCACTTCGCGTTCAGCGATCTGACTTGCTGGCTAAAAGGATACTGGGATGGTGCGGGGGCACGCGAAATGGCCCAGGACCGAGCCTTGCGCCGCGAATCCTGGCTCGCCGAAACTGCCCCGGATCTCGTGACCGAAGAGCCGGATGGCCGGATGGCCGTGGCCGCGCAACCGCTGACTTCACCGTCGAAATCCGGCACGTGGAGCGGCATCGCAGTCTCGCCGGGCAGCGCCAGCGGGGCCGCTCGCATTCTGTACACTCCAACCGACGCGGCTCGTTTGCAGCAAGGCGACGTCCTTGTAGCCCCGTCCACAGATCCCGGCTGGACCCCGCTGTTCCTGCGAGCCTCAGCCATTGTGGTCGAGACCGGCGGCTTTCTGAGCCATGGCGCCATTGTCGCTCGCGAGTATGGCATTCCGGCCGTCGCCAACATCCCCGGAATTCTGAATGCACTTCGCGACGGCGAGCCCGTCACCGTTGACGGTTCCAGAGGCTGCGTGGTCCGTTCAGCCTGCGAAGGGAAGGCGCAGTGATCGAGTAATCGCGAGGGCAAACCAGTGGAAGCCTGCTGGCGTTCTGCCAAGATCCAGCTGCTTCACTCGGACGAGTGGCGCCCGTTGGTGACATGTGGCAGATCAACCGGTAGATCCCGCCGGACGCCGCCGCGTGTAAAAAGAACCGATAGCTGGCGCGAAACCCCCTTCGCACCAGCAGAAAGCGAAGGAGTTCCCGCTGCGACGTGTGGCTGGGCCACTCCGGGCGGATTACGCACAAACCGGAAGTTGGGCTGTCGCGAGCCGACTTCCCGGTACTGATCACATTAAGCGATGCCAAATCACGCCCAGCTTGCCGACAGACCGGAATTTGAGCTGCTTCCGGTTCACCGACGACGCGCGCAAAGAGCCGAACGCGGTTCCTAACATGGACACATTCAGACCACGTGCAGGACTGCCACGGTCGCGTCATCGGTCTGGCAGCCGCGTGAGAAGTCGTCCATGGAGTTGAAGATCCACTGAACCAACTCTTGAGCGGATTCTGGGCGCGGCGGCGCGCAAGCGGCGGCCGCTCTCAAGAGGCCTTGCACGCCCCACTCGTCCCCCTCGGGATTGGTCGCTTCCACGACTCCATCCGTGTAGGCGATGACCAGATCGCCAGGATTCAGCCGAAGGCCGCTCTCCTCATAACCCGAATCGGGGAACATTCCAACAGGGGCTCCGCTCGGTTCGAGCCAATGGACCGAGCCGTCATCGCGAAGAACAACCGGCGGATTATGTCCGGCGTTGACGTACCGCAGCGTCCGCGCCGCCCTGTCGAAGAGGCCGTAGAACAGCGTCGCATAACGGTCCGCAGCCGACGAATTGCACGCCTGGACATTCACGATCTTGAGTAATCGGGCCAGGTCGTTTGTCGTAAACAACGCGGCTGTCCGAAGCGAGGACTGGACACTGGCCATCATGAGCGCCGCGGCGAGACCTTTGCCGGAGGCATCGCCAACGACCAACGCCAGGCGATCATCGGTGAGGGTCGTGAATTCGTAGCAATCGCCGCCGAGGGCCCGAACCTGGCGGCACCGCGCGCCCCAGTCAAGGCCGCCGGCGATCCGGCCTGGACCCTGCATAAACCGCTGCTGCACATGGCAGGCAAGCACCCAATCCTGGCTAACGTCAACCACCACATCTTCGGCCGTCATTTCCGAACCTCCACTTGTAGGTCGGTTCCAGGCGTTCGAAATCGACATGGTGGGGCCGATTTGCGGTTTGAAAAATATTTTCCGGGGGATGTAGAGAACGCCGCGGCGGTTCCGACTAGGATATGAAAGGAGCCAACGAAGTGAAATACATTTTGTTGATGTCGGGCACGACAGCGGGCGTTGACGGATATCACGCCTGGGCGGCAAAGGATATTGAGGCGCATTTTACGGTACTCAGGACCATTACGAAGGAACTGACAGAGTCTGGGGAGTTCGTGGCGACGCAGGGCCTGGCCGAACCGGCTGAGGCCATGGTTGTGTGCGGGGAGAGAAACGGACTGCCGGTCACGGACGGCATCTTCCCCGAGGCGAAGGAGTTTCTGCTGGGCTACTGGATCGTAGACGTAGCGACTCCGGAACGCGCTCACGCCATCGCAGGACGGATTTCGGCGGCGCCCGGGCCCGGAGGAATCCCTACCAACATGCCGATTGAGGTGCGGCGGTTCGCCAGTCCCACCGGAGGGAAAGAATGAAATACATTCTGATGATGAACACGATGAGGGCAGAGCAAGGCGTTCCTAACTGGCCGAGGGGAGACTTGCGGGCGCACATCGCATTCATGAAAAAGCTGAACCAGGACCTTCACGAGTCCGGTGAACTGGTCTCCGCGGAGGGGCTGTCATTTCCCGATCAGGCCAAGCTGGTGCGGGCCGGCAAGGATGGCACTCCCATTACGGACGGAGTGTTCCCCGAATCCAAGGAATTTCTTGCCGGCTTCTGGATTGTCGATGTGGAGACGCCGGAGCGGGCGTATGCGATCGCAGCCCAAGCTTCGGCGGCGCCGGGTCCTGGCGGAGCGCCGTTGAACATGCCGATTGAAGTGCGCTCGGTGATGAGCGGGCCGCCGCCGGAGATGATGTAGCGAGAGCGGCGATGAGAAAGCCATGGGACACGACTTCTGAGCGCCTGCTTCGGGAACTTGCGCCGCAGGCGCTCGGCGTGGTGGCCCGGCGTTTTCGCGACTTCGCGTCGGCCGAGGACGCCGTGCAGGAGGCCATGTTAGCGGCGTTCACGCAATGGCCGCGGGAGGGCGTTCCCGAGAATCCGCGCGGCTGGCTGATACAGGTCGCATCCCGCCGCATGGCCGACCAAGTACGCAGCGAGATTGCCCACCGTCAGAGGGAAAGCGCGGCCGCGAGGGATCTGGAGACCGTGGCAGCGGCGGGCGATATCGACTGTGACATGGACATGGACCCGGACGACACGCTGATTCTGCTGTTTCTGTGCTGCCACCCCGCGCTCACTTCGTCCTCTGCAATCGCCCTGACGCTGCGGGCCGTCGGCGGCTTGACGACGGCGGAGATTGCCAGTGCATTCCTGGTTCCGGAGGCCACCATGGCGCAGCGGATCAGCCGGGCGAAGCAGAGCATCAAGGCTTCAGGCCTGCCATTCCGTTCGCTTTCTTGGCAGGAGCGCGCCGAACGGCTGCCGGCGGTTCTGCATGCGCTCTACCTGATCTTCAATGAAGGATACGCCAGCAGCAGCGGGGCCCATTTGCAGCGACTCGATTTGGCGCGTGAGGCGATCCGGTTGACTCGCTGCGCGAAAGCGCTGCTTCCCGACGATGCGGAAGTTGCAGGCCTGCTGGCGCTCATGTTGTTGACTGACGCCCGTCGCGCGGCGCGGACTGGGCCTGACGAGGAACTGATCCCGCTGGACAAAACAGGACCGAACTCTGTGGGACCGGGCCGAGATCGCCGAAGGAATCGAGCTTTTGACCGCGGCGCTATCGAAAGGATCGGTGGGCCTGTACCAGCTACAAGCGGCGGTGGCCGCGATTCATGACGAAGCGGCGCGCGCGGAAGACACGGATTGGCCGCAGATCCTGGCGCTGTACGAGTTGCTGAAGCGCGTGTCTCCCAGCCCCATGGCGACGCTCAACCATGCCATTGCAACCGCAATGGTACACGGCCCAGCGAGAGGGCTCGAAATGCTTAAGCCGCTCGATAGCGACGCACGGTTCTCCGGACATCACCGTCTTGACGCGGTTCGCGCACACTTGCTCGAAATGCTCGGCGATCGAGATGACGCCATCAAACACTACCGGACCGCAGCCCGCCGCACGACGAGCATTCCGGAACGGAATTATCTGATGACCCAAGCAGCTCGGCTTGAGGAGGGTCCGTGAGGCCCAGCAGAGAAGACGACCGTTCCCTGATCATGAGCTCGACAGAAAGGACACACCCAACGGACAGCCGCGCCGGAACGATTACTCGTCTGAGAGCATTCGGAGACCGGGACTGAAATCCAGCGAATTGAAGATTTGACACCCTGGCGGGCGATACGGGAAATAATCTTCGGTTCTTCTTGGATCGGTACCGAGAAACGCGCCAGGACGCGGGCGCGGACCTCTACGCCGAACTCCAGCTAAATCAATAATTTCGAGAGCCTACGGAGTCGTCGCATCGCTGCACGCTTCATCGCATGTGTGCTCGGGGAACATCTGCGCGAACGAATCGAGCAAATATTGGCGGGCGTCAGCAAGATCCTGGGTAGCGACGTCCGCCGTCGATCGCCAGCCGCTCGCGGCAGGCAGCGCAGATTAGGAGATGGCTCTCAACCACGGCCTCCAACGCTGCTGGGCCATACTCCCCCAAGGAGTAGCGCTCATGCAGGCGATCCCAGACGAAGGCAACGGAGGCGATTCGGATACGACCCGGGCGGCGTGAAGGCGATCACCATGATCAGCAGGAAACTCACTCGCCGGCTGGAAGAACTCGAAGCCCGCATCGCCCCGACCGCTGAGCCGGCGATCGTCGAGATCATGTACGTCTCACCAGATGGAACCGAAGAACTGGAATCCAGGGTCGAGATGCCGACGTCCACTGTCCCCGCCTGGCTGCGGAGGTTGCGCGGAGCAGTTTGAAGCGATGAAGGCGATCACCAGGAGGCTTCAGAAGTTGGAGAGGCGATTCCCGCCGAATCCGCCACGGCCTCCTGGCTTGCCGGCCGCAGAAAGGATCTCGGCATGGCTGGCGCAAAACGGGATCGCTCGTGGCGAATACGAAAGCCTGATGGCGACGTTCGCGCGTGCGCTTGGTGTAACCCTGTCGGAACTTCGCGTGTACCTGCAGCGTCGGGCCGCCGGCTTGCGCGCATAGTTGCCTACCGATATTTGTACATATCATTCCGGACCAGTCAGAGCCTCGCTCCGGCCAATCCACGAGTAGCGCGTTTCACGTCAACTTGACACGGGGGAGACCAACTTCCGGTTTGCGACACGGGAACTATGAACGGATCGCATGTCAGCTTGCCCGGCCGGCATTGCGACCACCTTGCTCCGGAGTCCTGTTGAGTCATTGAGGCGAGCGGCGCTGCATTCGCTGGATCGCCCGCTCCAGGTGCTCACGGTACGTATGAAGATCGGGGTTTCCCCCGTGTTCGGCTTCAGCCGCCGTGACGGCCTTGCGATAATTCGCCACCGCCTTCTCGAACTGTCCGAGACGAACGTAAGCGTTGCCCAGTCCGTCGTAAGGGTCAGGCAGGTTCGGATACAAATCGCAATTCCACTGCAATATGGCGAGAGCGTCGTCGCTGCCGTTGTGATTCAGCATCCAGAAACCAGCGGAATACAGCTCCGCCGAGCTGACTATCCAGCGATCACCATCTGATGCCTGGAGCGTTCGGTATCGGTTCTTTGCCGCCGACAGCCCGCCGTTTCGATATGCCGCCACCACCGCGTAGCGGGCGTATCCTTTCGGCCTATCAAAGCCCGGATAGAGAAGGTGCAATGCGAGTTGATTTGCGGCAGAGTCGATTTCACCCCGGCAGTTCCCCAATACGATGACGGCCCGATGGGTAGGAATGTCGAGTCTGACTACCGCGAAGAAACCAAAGGTGCCTCCGATAGCAAGGGCGCTGTAGCCCCGCGTCATGGGTAAAAGTCCCCAGGCAAGTCCAACGTAGTAGTTCTCGACCATCCTGCGCTGTGGAAGAAGAGCGAATCGCAGCGCAGCGCGTGGCGGCGCGTTGTCCTGAGAGAAACTGGCCCGGACAAAGCGAAGCAGGTCGTTGGCGGTCGAATTGAGGCCTCCAGCAGGCACAAATGCCGGACCCAGCCAATAAGGGGCGGGCTCTCCATATTCGTCATGTCCGGCAACCCGGCGCCGCTTCATTTCCGGGGTCAGCGCAATCGCGGTGTCCATCATGCCTAACGGCGCCAGAACTCGCTCCCGGAGCAGGGTTTCATACGGCTTTCCTGCAGTCCTGGCGAGTCCTTCGCCAAGAACTCCCAGGATGTTGGAGTATTCGTAGGATTCGCCAGGGTCGCGCGGGAGTTCATAGCGGCTAAGAAACTCGTACAACTGCCGAAGTGAGTAATTGGCTGTGATCGCCGCGTCGTCCTCGTGTTGAGATAAGTCATCGGGCATTCTCGGTAACCCTGATGTGTGGGTGACTATGTCCAGAAGCGTGATCTGCTTTCCGTTGCGCGAAGGAAAGTGAGCCTCTCGCGGTAGCAGTCGTCCAAGTGGCTCGTCCAACTGGAGTTGGCCACGGAGGACCATATCGCCCAGGAGCACGCCGGTAAACACCTTTGTCACGGAGCCGATTTCAAACACCGTGTCGCCATCGGGTACGGGATCATTCGCGCCAGGTTGTCGGTGTGCGATTACTCTCGTGTTGCCATCTGAATCGAGCAAGCCGACCACCGCCACGATGCCCGGGAGATCGGGAATGAAGTTCTTGAGCATCGCCCGAACTTCAGCATCAGCCGGGAAGGAGCGCAGGGATGATTCCGCGGAGGAACTTGGTCCGGCTACGGACAACTGTTGAGACTGTTGCGCCGAGGTGGCCAGCACGAATAGCGCTCCAGCGAGAAAGACACCGCGATGAACGCGGGCCGTCATTGTCGGGTGCATATACAGGAGTTTAGCAGCCGATTCAGCCGGGAATCGGCATCCAGCAGCCTGAGCGGAGTGCCGCCTTGACGAGTCCCGAGTGGGTTGTCGGTTCAAGCCGGAAGTGATCCACCCGGCCGAGTAGTCGCCGTTGCTGAGAAGTGGTCAGTTCCGCGAGATGGAGTGCCATCGCGGTCGTCAAACCGGGGCTGGCGGAAAGTGGGAGCCGTCCCATAAGGGAATCTCCGCTGAGCACGGGGCAGTCTGCCTTGCCCACCGCAAGCTACCGATATGAGGTGATAACGTCCGCGTCAACGGGACGCCGCTCTTGGCTGGACGAGCCACTCGACAGTTCGTCGACAAATCGTCAAACTGACGGCGGCCGATCGCACTTTTACTTCCTCGTTGAGCTGAAGCCGAGCAGCCGTCGTGCGGTCGCCAGCTTGCAGGGCCCGCCATGCGGATTGAACCCTTCCGATAGCGTCAAGAGTGTGTCCCCGTGTCGCAATCTCGACGTGCGCCGCCGTTTGATCGCGGATCGCGTTGGCCAGCCGGTCGACTGCGGAGGTCAGCTTGTCGATGCGCGAGCTGAGCTGGTCGATACTCGAACTAAGCTGGTCCTGAGGCGACATCTTGGCCCAGCCCATCGCCTTGAAGCATAAAGTGAGTATTGGGCCGCGATGTGCCACACACATGGCGACTCCATCTGCGCGTGGTAGAATGGCGCGCAGGCCTAACCCGTTGGCGTAAGGGCCGGAGGAGGAAATCGATGGTGTCTCTACGACTGGCCGCTGGTCTGCTGCTGACGCTCTCTTTCGCGGCGCGATCCCAGACCGTCCAGGTCTGCGGCTGGATGGTGGAATCTGTCAAGCCCGAAAACGTCTATCAGTTCGACGTTTGGCTCCAAACCGATGGCGAGTTGAGCTTCTTCTACAAGATGAGCGGCGCCGGCGTAGTGTCGGGGTCGAACAAGACGCACTCGCCGGGCAGCGGTACGTACGTGCTGCACGCTGGCAAGGCCGAAAAACCGTGGGGATTCGGGACCACCGTAGACCCGCCAGCGAAGATCGACATCACGATCGAGCTGCACGAGACGCCCACCGATATCTTCTCCGATGCGCCGACTCCCTTGCTAGCGAAGTTCGACTTCCGCCGCGACGTCCCCGCGTCCGAGACCAAACCGCCGATGACGCTGGCCAAGAAACAGTGCGTCGCCGTGAAGACCCCAGCGAAGAAGAACAACTAAGCCTCCGAGCCTCGGCCAAAGCGCCGGTAATCTGAAGGCTCAATGCCAAAGCGTGATCGAGCTTTGAAGGGCCGGCCCGGAGGGCGCAAATATACCTCGGCCGGATCAACCTCGTGCCAACCGGTGGTCGCTCCGAGCAGGGAACGAATCGCGGGTCCACTGGGAAACCGTCGGCGGGCCGGCTTGCCTGGGGAGCAGGCTACCGATATCGAACCTTAACGCCTTGTGTAGGCCGCACAATGACAGCCGTGGATACGAGCACAAGCGCAAACCGTCTGGACATCGCGTGTGTCCAGATTCTCCGATTCTCATTTTGGACTCCACAGTCCTATTTAGTGGCTCCGAGCATACCTTCGAGTCAGGGCGATTCACGATGCGCTATACTGTCGCAACATGAAGAGCAAGGCGAACTCCTATCTCGACTATCTAGACAAAGAGATGACCATCATGGGACTCTTGTCCACGTTCTGCGTCGCGGTCGTTGCTCTCGTAATCGATCGAGTCGGTTCGGCCGACCTCAGTAAAAACACCCTGTTCGCACACCTATGGGGGGATCAAGGGAAATATGTTTTGCTGGGTTCACTGTGTATGGCGATTGCGTCGGTTGCCTTTTATCTGCAGCGTTCTGCACTCGCATGGTTCTATGGCCAAATCAGCCTGAGCATCGAGAGTCCTGCCATCAATGGAACGGATACGGAAGCGTGGTACAAGGATGCCGATTCCTGGTCAACCTGGGTGCCCTATCAAAGCGCGTTTGCGGCTCTGACCGTCGGTTGCGCGTTCTACTCATATGCGTTGATGACCGCGTCTTCGGTGACGATTCCCGCCTGGTTGCTGTGGGCACCCATTGCCGTCGGCATTCCAATTCACGTGGTCCGCATGTTCATATTCCGGCACTATAAATATGAAGAAGATCCAATCGGCCAGTTCTTGAGGATGCTGCGACCGAGGTCCAGGCAACGTGGGAACGGAGCCGCATAATCGCCCGGCTCGGCGTAAATCAGCCATTCACCCGATTCTGCGCCTCGCAGTCCAGATCAACTTGCTTCACGCATTCTGGGCAAAAACTCAAGCGGTTACCGATAATGAATATTAACGCTCGCCTGAATCGAAAGCCGTTGTTCGGGGCTGGACGAGGCTCACTCGAAGGTCCGGGGGCTGAACCGTCAATTGGCCCACGTAACGGCCGCCCCTTTCAAGGCCGACTCGCCGCGCGCCTACGGCTCCTTCCGCTTCGCCACTCCACCGTCAGCGTGTAGTTCCATCGTTCCGTTGGCTGCCTTCACGAACTTGGTCGGCGGCACGTGTCCGTCCATGTCGAAGAACGAATCCGGCGCCTCGGCGAGCAGCACGGCGCTGCCAAAGCCTATGGCAGAAGTGAGTTGCCCGTCCTTCACTCGAATCCGCACCACCGGCCCACCTGGAAACGCGTAGTCCCCAATGTAAGACGCGAGTACCGCCGCATCGACCGGCACTATGGTCCGCTCCTTCGGCAGATAGTCCACCCAGCCATACTCGACCGCGATCGAGCGCAAGATCTCGTTCGCCAGGTCGCCGCCATTGTCGCTGTTGGTCATCACAATGGCGCCCTCGCCCGAGTCGCGATAGGCGAAGTATTGGCAGCGGTAGCCCTCGTTGGCGCCGCCATGGGAAAACGACGCGCGCCCGGCCGTCTCACCGAGCCCGATGCCCAGACCGTAGTCGCCTGGGCCCTTGGTCAACATCGTCTTTACCGTTTCGGCCTTCAGCGCCTTGCCCGGCTTCTGGATCTCCATCACCCAACGCGCCAGCTCGCTCGGCGTGGTCCACAACCCGGCTGCGGTCTTCTCCGGATAAGTGTGCCAGCGCCCCGCGATCGCCTTGCCGTCGCCGCGATACCCGCTCGCCGCATTGCGTGCGCGCTCCTCGCCCAGCGGCTGCTCATATGCGCTCAGTTTCATCCCCAGCGGATCGAGAATCAGCTCCCGGGCGAGATCCTCGAAGCGCCTGCCCGTGACGTCTTCCAGCAGCAGTTGCATCACCGCGTACCCGCCGCCGGAGTAACTAAAGCCACTGCCCGGCGCCGTGGTCACGCGCACCGCCGCGGTATTGGCCGGCGGCTTGCCGTCGAGCAATTGCACCAGCGCCGGCACCGCCGCGCCCTGCGCGTAGCCCGGGAAGCCGTGCACCGTCAGTCCGGCATTGTGGCTCAGCAGCCGCCGCAGCGTGACTTTCTCCGTCAGCGAAAACTCGCTGTCTGGGACCCTCCAGCTCCGCAGCTTCGCGTTGACGTCTTCGTCGAGGCTGAGCTTGCCCTGCTCGACCAGCCGCATCGCCACCGTCGCCGCCACGCCCTTGCTGAGCGAGGCCGCCTGGAACAGTGTCTCGGCCGTCACCGGTGCGCCGCTCTCGACATCGCGCTGACCGTATCCGCGCGCCCACTCCACTCGGCCCGCATGAATCACCGCCACGCTCACGCCGGGCACTTTGTAGTGCACCATCCGCTCAGCGACCTTCATCGGCTCGGCCGGACTGCCCTTCAGCCGGTTGGGCTTCTGCAGCCCGTTCTCAACGCGCGCGATGCGCTCCTCAGTCGGCGGGGCGGCGCGTAGCAGCGGCAGCGCGGCGAGCGCACACACCACGGCCGCCGCAGTAAAACTGCGTGGAGTCATATCGGTCTATACGCACGCCCCGCGCCGAGGTTCCCCAATAAATCGGGACACGTCGCGCCGGATTCAGTCGGGCTGTCGGCTTCCGGCGCACATGGGCATCGCCTGCGGAAAACAGTGTCCGATAATTCCTCGGACCGTATCGGAAGCACCGCGGCCACAGAGAGAATGCAGCGGAGCTTCGCCGACGGTCGTGGCCGCGGTGGTTTCGATACGGCGAAATGAAGGAAGCCTCTCCGGTTTGGCACGGAACTGCTATGCGGTTTGAATCACTGCTGGTCGTACACTCGACGTTGGGATGGGATGTCTAAGGGCACGGCGGTGTGATGGACGCGTTGTGCCAAACGTAGCTCGCGGCGGAAAGGCGGCAAAGCGCCGGCGGGATGCGGTGAGTTGAGAAAGTTCGACGGGGGAGGCGCAGTAGTAGCGAGCGCTTGAGGAAGCGCTGGATTGACGACAATGCATCGACTTGGGCATCTCAGGCAATCGGAGCTAGCGGCGGAGAACGGAGCTGGATCTGAACAGCAGTAAGTCGCTCGATCAAGATCATCGGGCCGCCGCATCGTGGGCAGGTCCAGAGTGGCGCCGGCTGGCAGGGCGAGTCAGAGTGAGCTGCTGCCGAATGCGACGTGGGAGTACCGCCGTGAGGAAGCAGCTGTTGGCAAAGCGGAACCAGCGCACCGCGGCGACGGCTGGCCAGGAAGCCGAAATGCCGGATACGGACGAATCCGCGTGGCAGCACATGCAGCAAAAAGCGACGTAAGAACTCATCGACAGGCAAAGCGAGGAGGCGCTGCTGGTTTTTGTGAACGGAATCGCGCCAGCGAAACGTAACTTTGTCATCCACGAATGAGGCGAGACGACGATTGGAGATCGCCACCCGGTGCGTGTAGGCGCCGAGGTAGCGCAGCACCTGCTCAGGTCCGCCGAATGGTGGTTTGCAATAGACCACCCAGCGCAGGGCGAAGAGCTGACGGATCAAAGTGCGAAACAGTTTGGGCTGAGACAGACCGCGGAGTAGGCCATGGAACTGGAGCTGACCGGATGCATGAGCCTGCTGGAGCGCAGCGACGAATTTGCCGCGGAAAACCTCGCCGAGAACGCCGACCGGGAGAAAGAACTTGTCGTGACGGGCGCGTACCCAGTGCGTGTGATCGCGCGACAAGCCGCCGGCGGCGACGACGCAGTGGACGTGGGGGTGGTGCTGGAGCTTCTGGTTCCAAGTGTGGAGGACGCTGAAGAAGCCGATTTCGGCGCCGAGATGCTTGGGGTCGGCGGCAATTTCCAGCAGTGTGTCGGCGCTGCAGCGGAACAACAGAGCGTAGATCACGGCTTTGTTCTGCAGGGCCAGCGGCGCCAGTTGATGGGGCAGCGTGAAGACGACATGAGCATAGGGTGTGGCGAGCAGTTCCGCGCGTCGTGCGGCCAGCCAGCGGTCGCGCGCCTGGCTCTGACACTTCGGGCAGTGCCGGTCGCGGCAGGAGTTATAGGAGATGGCACGATGGCCGCAGCCTGCGCACTGGTCCAGATGGCCGCCCATCGCGGCGGTGCGGCATCGCGCGATGGCAAGCAGCACCTTGCGGTGCAGCCAGGTGAACCAGGCGGGAGGCCGATCCAGGAATCGGTGGCCCGCTGCGTCTATCAGATCGGCCAGCTCCAGCAGTGGCCGTTCCACTGACTTACCCGTTGTGACTGTCTTCCAGATCCGGCCTCGAGGCCGGCAGGAGCGAGTCGAGGGGACTGGCCGTAGCTTTGAGATGCCGCTCCGACAGGTGCAGGTAGCGGCTGGTAGTCTTCAGATCGGCATGGCCGAGCAGGAGTTGAATGGTACGCAGGTCGGCGCCGGATTCGAGCAGGTGGGTAGCGAAACAGTGACGCAGAGTGTGCGGATGAACGCGTTGGTCGATTCCGGCCCGTTGGGCCGCTTGCTGGACGGCGTTGAATACGCTCCTGGAATCGATGGGGACGTCAGCATTCCGGTGGGGACCCTTGCCGGGGAACAAATATGTTTTCGGCTTAGGGTTGGCCGAACGCCAGTAGCTGCGCAGTTCCTCGAGCAGCCTCGGGCTGAGCATGACGTCGCGATCTTTCCTGCCCTTGCCTTGCCGGATGCGAACCAACATGCGGTCGCTGTCGATGTCGCCGATCTGCAAGCGAACTAACTCTTCCCGCCGGATGCCGGTCGCATAAAGCATCAGCAGCCAGATCCGATGCAGCGGACTGCCGGCGCACTGGATGAGTCGTTTCACTTCTTCCCGGGAGAGGACCTCGGGCAAGCGAATCGGCCGCTTCGGGGTCGGTATGTCCTCCACCATCCAGGGGCGCTTGAGCGTTTTGAGGAAAAGGAATCGCAACGCAGAGAGTTGTTGGGCGACACTGATGGCATCCAGCTTGCGATCGGTGAAAAGATGAGCTTGGTACTGCCGGATATGCTCCGGGCGTAGCCGGTCGGGAGACACTTTGAAGTATTGAGCGAACTCCTCGACGGCATGGAGGTAAATGCGGATGGTAATCTGAGACAGATTCCGACGCTGGAGTTCTTCCAGCATCGCTTTTCGTAGATGGGTCACGGGGATTCTCCTCGTGACCCACGATAGTTCCGTCAGCTCATCGCCGCACTCACCACTCAAATCGCCCCAGTTCTTGGAACGCGAAGCGTCTGCCGCTCGCGGCTTCGTTCAATTCCAATTAACGCTTGCGGGCCCTCTTGGCTGAAGAAGGCCGCGTATCAACGGCCTGGCCAGCCAACCAGCGTACAACATTACCGGAAGCGGCCCCACAGCCAGCCTATGATTAATAGACCGGCCACCACGGCAACGCAGAGCGTCGTTCGCGGGTAGGAGTGGTTGAGGCACGACGCCAGACTCGAATCGAGCTTGCACCCTGCGATGGAATAGCCGCTACTCCCGGCAACCGCGCTGCCGCTGGACTGGACGGCATACTCCGTCATTGCCTGCGCGCGGAGTACGACGGGAAGGGCAAGAGAAGCCAGGGCCACGCAAGGAACTACGCGCAAAGTCATCAAATCCCTCACTCAAAGTTTAACCAAAACCGAGTTCAACCGGAGTTTCCATTTCGAACTTCCGGATCCCAATGCGCTTATTCCAAATCGCCATCGGTTGTTTGATCATCACCGTGACTCTCGGTCGATACTCCGCGCCACGAATGTAGTCGTGCGGCTTGGGTAGTATGTGGCCGACCGCCGGATTCAGCCGGGCTGTTCGGCCTCCGCGCGGCGCACACGCGCATTGCCGGCGGAAAACAGTGGCCGATACGATCGTGCCCGGCGATGAAGCAGCTTTCCGGCAGCGGCTTCTGCCGACCGCGCCCGAGTTCGCGATTACCTGTTCATCGTCGGCATAGAAAGCTGGCTGCCTAGAAAGCTTGATTCGGGCGCCAGGTTGTGGTACTAAACACTGAAGCTCGCCGCGTGTGATTGTTTATCGCGGGTAGGCTTCTTCCAGGCCGACCGCCCCGTTTCGGTGCCGATGATTTCGGCCACTGCGGCAGAAGTGGTCCAATCCGGTCGGCCTAGCCGGAAATCCAGCGTCTGAACCAATCAACTTGGTCACGCTCTGCGCAGCTGTGACCCGACGGAGGTACCGATGGCAGTCAAGAGTGAACGGATTCGGTACGGGGATCAACTCGGCTATTTGGCTCTGCCCGAGCACGCTGCAACGCCTCTGCCAGCCGTGGTAGTCATTCATGATCTCCTGGGCCTGAGCCACCACGTCGAGGATGTGACGCGCCGAATTGCGGCAGCTGGCTACGCGGCCCTGGCCCCCGATTTGTTCGCGGTCGGGGGCGTCCGACCGGCTTCCCTCACGCAGGAGCGCGTCGACGAAGCCATGACCTTCTTAGCTCGGCTTTCACCAGCTGCGCGGTCCGACCGCTCGGTTAGGGAAGCTGAACTCGCCAAGCTTCCGGAGCCCGAACGCGTTCGGATTGACGAAACCATGGGGCAGTTATTCGCCTTCGCCCTGCCTGGCCGGTTGGAGAGCTCGGTGGTCACTCTCAGAAATGCCGTCCGGTATCTGCGCTGTGAGCGGCCCGAAACCCTCGGGCAAGGGGTGGCCTGCATGGGCGAAGAGTTGTCCATACTGCTTGCCTGCGCGGCGCCCGAACTCTCGGGCGCCGCTGTCTTCTATGCGACTCCCCCATCCGCTGCCAGGCTCGCGGAGATTCACTGTCCGGTCGTCGCCTTCTACGGCGCCAAGGACGTTGGTGCCACCGCAGGCATAGCCGGCTTTGCCGAAGCAATGCGTAAAGCGAGCAAGTCTTTCGAGCACCACGTTTATCAAGGGGCTGGTCGCGGGTTCTTCTATGACACTAAGCCCAACTACTATGATATCGGCGCAAGCCGGGATGCCTTCGCACGCCTCCTCACGTTCCTTCTGAAGACCCTCACTGACTACGATGTTGGAACTCGTCAAGTCGGGATGGCCGCAAAAATAGGCTAGTCAATCAACAAGCACTACGCCTACAGTTATTGGGAAGAACCGCCGGTCAAGGGCGCGACAAATGCGTCTGTCAATGGCCTCCATTGCCCATTGCCCGCAGCGAGCTCCCGATATTGATCCATATCGTTCTACACCTCTGGCTCAGTGCAGGCGTCGGGCCAGTTCGTCGCTCGCACGACGAATCGAGAACCAAGCAGCCCGGCAGCTGCAACTAAGCAGGGATGCTGCCTTTGAATCCGAATACGCCCGATGGCTCTAATGGCGCTCGAAGCGCCGATGGGCGCGCGAGGTTCACCAGACGGTCGGGAGCAGGCCAGGGGCTAAGTGCGAGCCCCCGGGCACGCTAGGCGGCTCTGTCACGTTTGCGCTTGGCGTACGACATAGATTCTGAGATTTTCGAAAATAAGACCTGTGAGCATACTCCCAATATTTTTTTCCTGTTTAATACTCGCTGCTTTTTCGCGCGGGCACTGATCCGCGGGCGCCTCAATGGCGGCCCGCCTCGGTTGCTTTTGCGCGGAGAGGTATTTACGGAAGTGGCTGAAAAGAAGTAGTTTCCCGATTTATGGTTCTTCCAGGACAGGCGAAATTGGATATCGTCTTGCGCGGCTGAGGGCGCAAATCGAAGACGGCTCATATGTTCCGAGGCTGCCGTTCGGAGGACGATCTATGACATGGATCAGGTTGGTGTTCGCGGCCTCTGGGCCGATCGCGCTATTTTTGGTTCTCACTATCCCAACACACGCCGAAACTCCGCGCACCGCGTGCGATCTGCTTTCCCCTGCGGAAGTGGAACACGCTTTGCACGTTCCGGTGGGCCTCGGCAGCCCTCGCGTGAATGCCGAACTCGTTACCAATTGCCTGTTTACAGCCGGCAGAGATGGCACTGTTTCGATTCTTTTTCGCCGCAACGCCTCGGCGGACT
Source organism: Bryobacterales bacterium (assembly GCA_963843095.1). Taxonomy (GTDB): domain Bacteria; phylum Acidobacteriota; class Terriglobia; order Bryobacterales; family Bryobacteraceae; genus Bog-375. The sequence continues at coordinate 1,059 of CAWJLI010000196.1, read as the reverse complement.
GGGTTGCGGAACAAAGGCACAGAATGACCGGCCAGGGCAGTTTTCGGCCGGTCCGCGGTGTGGGAGACTCGGCCTTTGTGCTGGACAAACGCGAACAGGGCGCCGCGCTTTGCGTCTTTCTGGGAGAGTATTACTTGCAAGTCTCGGTATTTCGGTTAGGAGGCGCCGACGTTGTGCGTCCCGCGGCTGTGGAGTTAGCTCGGCAGGCGCTTTCACGGCTTCCGGACACCCAGCAACCAGCTACCGCGGAAGCGTATAGAACGCATAATTGATTTTCCACGTCGCCTCCTGCCCGGGCTCGACCTTGAGATCAATCTAGGCCTCCGGGCAGACGGTGGTGCGAATGGACCAGAAGACCAGCTTCGACATAGGCCGGTCCGACGTTTGCCGCACGCCGATTCCCGTTAAGAGCCTAATGGACCCCGCGCCGGTCACCTCGCCGGAAGACGCCCAACCATGGATGTCCCCTGGAAAACACGGATCAGAATTACCTGGGTCGAACGCGTATTTTCGGGCCAGACTCCCGGAGGTGAGTCTGAATGCGCCTCCGGCTGCCAATCTAAGGCGGGTCGAGCGCGGGCTATTATAAAGCCCACGTCAACCCATTTCCGGGGGTATCGCAGATCCGGACGGATCGGGTTTGCGGACCCTACGGGAACGAGCCTGTGCCACTTCACCGCCAATCGCCCACGGCGACGAAACCGGCCCAGTACAAGGGATGCGCACCCAGATGCGCAGCCCGGCGGTAAGCCAGAAGCGACAGGCTGGCGTGGCTTACGGCCTCTGCGGTCGAGCGGCCTTCGAGGAATCGAGAACGATATAGCTCTTGCATCCAGCGATTCGTGTTCGCGTCGTCAGCTGGCCAGAGTGAAGCAATCACCGTGCGCGCTCCAGCAAGCTGGAAAGCCCGGCGTAATCCGAACAGACCTTCACCAGCTTGGATCTCACCGAGCCCGCTGTCGCAAGCCGAGAGCACCGCCCACTCGACTCCCTCCAGATTCGTCGAAGCGATCTCCTCGGCGGTGAGTATGCCTTCGCCGGGTTGCTTCCTGTCTCAGA
>CAWJLI010000195.1:0-30319 GCA_963843095.1 Bryobacterales bacterium | reverse complement strand
GGACCGAAGATGATTATACCCCCAATATGTGGTTTGATTTGGCAATAGCACGACGGCCCGGCGTTAATCGCTCACTCGCCCAAACCTTCTGGGGTTTGCTCTGGCGGTTCTTATGGGCGCCGGGACAAATTCGCTCGCGCGCGAGCTACTCGAGGCAGGCTTTCACCTTCTCCGCGAGGCCCGCCCCGGTGTACGGCTTCTGGATGAATCCTGAAACCCGCTGGCCGTTGAACAGCGTCATCGTCTCCGACTCGCTGTAGCCGCTCGACACCAGGACCTTGACCTCGGGGCGGATCTTCCTGAGTTCGGGAAGCGCTTCTTCTCCGCTCATGTGGGGCATACTCAAATCCAGCACTACGAGCGCGATGTCGCCGGCGGTGTTCTCTTGAGCAGGTCGATGGCCACCAATCCGCTCTCCGCCAGCAGAACTGTGTACCCGCAACCTTCGAGGGCCTTTTTCACCATCTTTCGCACCAGTTCTTCATCATCTACCACGAGGACCACTCCGGAGCCCCGGAGCGCCGTCTTGCGAGCCGCGACCGGCCGCTCCTCGGGCGGACCCTCCGCCGCCGCGAACAGCACCGTGAAGCAACTCCCTTTGCCCGGCGCGCTGCTGACAACGATTGCGCCTTTGTGACCACGCAGGATGCCGGCAACGGCCGCGAGCCCCAGCCCTCGACCAGTGAACTTGGTGGAGAAGAAGGGGTCGAAGATCCTGGCCCTGGTGGTATCATCCATGCCGCAGCCGGTATCGCGCACTTCAAGGCAAACGTGTTTTCCGGGCGGCAGCGCCGCGGCCTCCGTGTGGAGCCGCCAATACCGCTCGTCCACGTCCTGGACGCCGGTCTTGATTGTGATCAGGCCGTCGTGGCTGCCGATCGCTTCCGCCGCATTGAGCACCAGGTTCATAAACACCTGCTGTACCTGGCCGCGATCGGCGTGGATAGACGGCAGATGCTCGTCCAGATCGAGGTGCAGCGTGATCTTCTTGGAAATGGATGTGCGAACGAGGCCGGTCATTTCGGGGATGAGGGCCGAGAGATTCAACCACTCCACCAGAAACTTGCCCTTGCCCGAATAAGCCAGCATTTGCCTGGTGAGGTGAGCGGCCTGCTGGCCGGTCTTGATGACTCCGTCCAGCAGTTCGGCGGCGGGATGACCGGGCGAAAGCATCTCCTGGGCCAGGCTGGCGTTGCCGATCACTCCAACCAGCAGGTTGTTGAAGTCGTGGGCGACGCCGCCAGCCAGCAATCCCAGGCTTTCCAGCTTTTGCGCTTCCCGAAGGCGCGCCTCGGCGTGCTTGCGCTCCGTGATATCGCTCGCGGCGCCGAGCCATTCGACTACTTCGCCGTTCGCATCCCGCAGCGGGACCGCGCGCGAGAACGTCCAACCCAAGGTGCCGTCCGCGCGCAGCACCCGGTGTTCCAGTTCGAAGTTGCTTTTTGCCTGGATCGCTTCGCCGATAGCCGCCATAACCCGCGGCTGATCGTCCGGGTGAATGTATCGCTGGAGCCAGGCGCGGCTTGGCGCTTCGGTGTCGGCGATAAAATCCCGGCCACGGAGTTGCCGCATCTCGCTCCAATCCGGATTCATGCGATACACCGCATCCGAACTGGCCATTACCAACGCGCGGAAACGTTCCTCGCTCTCGCGCAGCGCCTCTTCCGCCCGTTTGCGGCCGGTGATCAGCTCAGTGAAGATGATGATTCCCCCGATATCGCCTTTTGCGTTGTGCCAGGGATGGATCTCCCAACGAATCCAGTCCAAGTCCCCATTGGCACGAGGGAAGGGATCTTCGTCGCATTTTTCCACCGCGCCGGCCAGGCAGCGGCGGTGTATCTCTTTCCACCGCTCTGGTATTTCAGGAAACACGTCGTAGTGACTGCGACCGATGAGATCCTGCTCGCCGAGGGCATAGTCGGCCATCCATCTCCGGCTGACTGCCGCGTATCGCATCTGCCGGTCTAACATCGCAATGGCCACCGGCGCATGATCGACGAACAGGCGCAGCCGCTCCTCGCTGGCGCGAAGGGCCTGCTCGGCCTGCTTGCTTTCAGTGATGTCCCGATGGAAACCGATCATCCGGGCGGCATGCCGCTGTTCACCATCACCTTCAAAGAACGTGCGGCTCGCGCCCAAGATCCAGTGAACTTCGCCGTCCGGCCAGATGACGCGATATTCGGCTCCGGACAACTCCTGTGATTCGGTCCTGGCGGCTTCTTCCAGGCTCTTGCGAATCCGTGTTCGGTCTTCGGGATGGATCCTCTCGAGCAGTTGCGGATACGCAATCTGCGCATCGGGCGGCAGCCCCCATACGGCTTTGGCTCGCCGGTCCCAGGAAGACTCACCTGTCGCAAGGTAGTATTCGAACGTGCCTATTCCCGCCGCATCCAACGCCAAGCGAAACCTTTCCTCGCGCGCTCGAAGTGCCGCCTCGGCCCGCCTACGTTCGCTCCCGCCGGAACCTGCCTGGATTAACGCTGTGACCACGGCGATCAGGACCGCCGGCTCGACCGGCAACTGCAAGTGCGCGTCCGCCCCGCTCTGCAACGGTTCCGCGTGGTCGCGATTAAGTTCGCCCCGGCCGGAGAGATACAGCACCGGAATGGACGCCGTCCGCGGAGCCGACTTCAGCCGTTCCAAGATAGCAAAGCCGTCCATGCCGGGCAGTTCAGTGGCAAGGACGACGAGCGCGGGCTGCTTCTCTAACGCAAGTTCCAGCGCATCGGTTCCGGTGCGAGCTTCGATCAGCTCAAATCCCGCGCGACGGAAGACTTCGTTTCGGGCGCCGCAAACTGCAGCGTCATCGCCGACGGAGAGGATGGTATGGGACATAGCACCGCCGTGAAATGACCCACCGGATCAAATTGCATTCCGGGTTGGCCACCATGGCGGTTCATGCCCGGCGCCAGAAGACATAATTCTATCTTACGGACTAGCGGACTAGGCATGCCGGCGGCTCGGCCACGCCCGGCACTGGCGCGATCCGGTGTGCGTAGCCTGGTTCTCCCACCATTGTCGGCGAGTGTAGGCGGAAGTTGGCAACGAATCGCCGATGATGCCTTCGATAGACTGGCAGGTTATAGCGCGAGTCAGGGGTCGCCACGAAGCGGCGGCGCCGCGGGCGCAACAGCAGTGCCCGCGCGGTTTCGATGGAGAGTGGGGTCGATCGCAGCCGCCATTTTCGCTACGTCAAGTCCGCCGCCCAGAAAGGCGTTTAGTTTCTCAGCAGTGACGAGCCGATCGGCAATGGCGTTGCCATGTTCTATCACCAAAAGCTGCGTGAGCGCGCGCCGAGTCAGCATCGCTTTCACGCGGACAAGCGTGCGCACATACTCCTCTTTGAGCATCCGCCGGCGTTCCGGCGTCGCGGCCAGCGCCTGATTACGGCGCACCAGCATGCGCTCCTGCGAGTCGATCACCTCGTCGAGATCGCGCTCGCTGAGGATCACGCGACAGGGTAGACCCGGCGGCAAAGCGGCCAGTAGGGGAGCGACAATCTTGATAACCCTTCCGCGTCCCTCGAACAGCCACTTCGAATCTTTCAGCAGGTTCTTCACCGGCGCAAATTCGAGATAACCGCGCGGATTGTCTTCATCCGCTCCGCGCAATCCGTCCGAGAGGACGCCCATGCCGCCGGCGGCCAGCATTTGCATCAGCATGGAGGTGCCCGAGCGCGGCAAACCGGTCACCACGATGAGGGATTCCTCGAGCGGCGGCACTTCCACCGTTTCGGCTGTGAATGGCGTATCGGATGGGGCGGAAACGGCAGCGTTTTCCACTCGTTCGGCCACCGGTGGGCGCACCGGGCGCGCAGAGCTGTGGCTTCTCATGCGGCGCGCAACACGACGGTGCTCGCGCGCGGATTCGGCCTCACCGAGGCGCTTCTCCAACAATGCGGCAAGTCGAACGTGCGCTTCGGGAAAATTCGGGTTGAAGGATATGGCTGCGCGGAAAGCCTCGGCCGCCCGCTCGTACTCCTTCATTCCCGCTAACGCTTGCCCAAGCAGGAAATGGGCCAGCGGATAGTCATAAATCCTCTGCAATGCATCGAGAGCCGAATGCGCGGCTACGCTGAATTTCCTTCGCCGCAGAGCCACACGACACACGCCGATATGTGCATGCGCGTTGTCGGGATCTATCGCCAGCGCCTTCTCGTAGACCTGTTGTGCGTCGCACCAGCGGCCCAGGCGCAGATACAGATCAGCGGTCTGCAGCAACAGGCCGGGCCGCAGCAGGTGCGTTTCCGCCACCCTTTCGAGCGCGGCCAGCGCTTCAGTGTAGCGCTTCTCCGCTATCAATACTTGCCCTTTCAGGTAGTCGGTCACGGGCGGGTGATAGCGCGCCAGATTGCGCCAGCGTGAGAGCTCGCGCCGCTCGTCATCGCTAAGCAGCGACTCGGGTTCGGTCCCGGCCTTTTCGGTCTGAGCCTCATCCGCCTCAGTTTCCTTCCTCTCGTGGGCACGTTGGACGGCGACTTTGCGCAACGCCTCGATCTTTGTCTCCGCCTCTTCAAACAGCGCCCGGCGGCGGCCATCCAAGTCGTCGACAATGCGCCGCATCTCCTCGTCGAGTCCCAGCGCCTGGCAGGAAACGAACAGCCGCACGGCGAATCGCTGCTCATCGGGATCGGCTACATGGAGCTCGGTGAAGACCTGGTGCGCTTCGATGTGCCTGTCGTCGTCCTGGTAAGCTTCGCCGAGGTTATAGCGCAGCTCGCGGATGGTCTTGTCCACCGCTACCTCGCGATTCTCATCCGGCCGTTCGATATACCCCAGCGCAATCATCTGTTCCAGCGCTTCGTGCGCCGCCACCGGATCCAGCCGCGCATGCGGCGGATGGCGTCCATCCGCACCCGGAACTTCTTCCCAACTGGGAATCGACGCGATGTTCGGCGTTTTCACGAAGGCCTGCGAAAGCACCTTGCCGTCCATATCCTCGCCTACCGGCAGCCCGTAAAGTGTCAGGATCGTGGGCGTGACGTCCAGCACCGATGGCCCGTGCAGCAACTCGCCTTTCTTTATGCCTGGCCCGCCGATGGCGAGGATGCCAAAATCGCGGTGCTCGATCGCAGGACCGGCGGGGATGTCGGGAATCGATGCGGCGCGCAGGTGATCCGGATGGAAGCCATGATCCGATATGAGAATGACGGTCGAGTCTTGGCCGGCTTTCTCGAGCAAAGTCCCCAACATCTCATCGTGAAACTGGTACGCCATCGAGACCACGTTGTGATAAAGCTCGAAGTCGCGTTCCCCGACCCAGGACTGCCGCGGCGGATGGTACTTCATGAACCCGTGGCAGAAGTGATCGATCGCGTCATAGTAGACCGCAAAGAAATCCCACGGCTGGTTGTCCAACAGCCAGGTCGCGGCGGAATGTATGCTCATGCATTCCGCGAGCGTTCGCAGGAACAGGGCCAAGCGGTTGTCCTTGTCCTGATCGATGTCCTTGGCCAGCGGGATAAACGGCTCCACCATCTGCGGCACCAGAAGGTCGGGATGCATGCGCAGACTGGCGAGCGCCCCGGCCAGTTCCGGCGGATGAACCGCATTCGCCGGCAGCGGCCAGCCCTTGTCGAGCGGCCCGCTGGCGCGGTGGTAATGGTCGGAAACCATCACTCCGTTGATCGGCTCGGCGGGATGGCTGGGCCACCAGCCAATCACCACGCTGCGGAGATCGTTCTGATGGAGAATGTTCCACAGCGCTTTCGATTTCCGCGAGAGGTTGGTAACCGGCTGCACACCGCGCCCGTCCGGCGTCGGCTCGGAGAAGCCGAGGATGCCATGCTGGAACGGACGCTTTCCAGTGGCGATGGAAGTCCACAGCATCGGCGAGAGTGGCGGATGGAGCGTCGAGATCTGCCCTGTAGCGCCGTTTTCGACGAGGCGCTGGACGTTGGGCATTTTGCCGGCATCGATCAGCGGATGGATCGCCTTCCAGTCCGCGGCATCCCATCCGACCAGGAGAACTTTACGCGGGGCCGGCGCCTGCTTCTGCACGGGAATCAGAGGAACTCTTTTGTCTAATGCGGAGAAACAAACATCTCGATGATAAACACAAAGTGCTGTCGATGTCGTGCTCCGCTTGGTGTCGGCGTGAAGAAGCTCATCCGTTTTGCAGCTTCGACCGCCGCTTTGCTATTCGGATCTGACGGCTGCAACGAGTGCGCCTCGACGAGTTGTCCCGAGGGCGTAACGAGGCCAAACACACAGACTGGCCGGACGATCGCGCCGGACGGGAACGGAACCCGTCCAACAAAGCGCGAGATTTTTTGCGCGCTCGCGATCCCGCTTGCCGGCCCCCTCGCCTTCATCCGCTCAGTGGGCGCAAACAGGCCGGAATCGGCGGCGTGAAGCTCCGCCAGGCTGTCCACGGAGATCTTCGAGACGGTTTTGCCGGCTTCGGTCACGATCACCGTTCGAGGCAACAGACAGTCGCCAAGCTTTGGGCCGTTCGTGTAATCGTAAGCGTAGTACCGCCCGGGTACCTGCGACTGCACCTGGAGAAGCCCGGATTCCGGATCGATACACTCCTCGCTTTCCACCCAGCCTCTCCCGGGCGTCGCAGTTGCGGCGCTTCCCGGCGCAGAAAGCAAAACGCAGGTGAGTTTCGTGCCGTGTAGGACCGCTGTTGACGTTCGGATCTGGGCGCGGGCGGCGTTCTCCGAGGACGGAATGGGGTCGAACAAGGCTGCCCGCGCCTCATGCAAGCGGAGTGGAATGGTGCTCGCCGTCCCGTCTTCGTAGAACATCGTTTTCGAGGAGATCCGACTAGTCGTGAATCCGCCCGCGGCTTTCGCCGTCCAGTGGAGCCCCTGTTGGGGATCGAACACATCCTCCATCTGCCAGGTGCCGTCATATTCCGTTTGACCGCCGGAATCCACCGTGAAGGTGACCTTGAGATCGTAAGCGCTGCCCGCATTTCGCAAGGAGTAACTATCTCGCGCGCGGGCAAGAAGCAGAAGAATGGCATCGCGACTCTCGGGTGTGTCGACGGGCTGGATCTGACCGCTGACCAGTTCGAGCGGATCGCTCGGTATGGGCGCCATCCTCGGTGTGCTTTGGCCAAAAGTCGCAAGCGATAGTCCGCCTGCCGCGATTAACCGCAACATCCGCCTGGAGACCATTCCACTAACCCTCCCGAACAAATTCCATATTACTCGTGGCTGACGTAAATCGCAGCCTGGGCTCGTACGGCTTCCCGCCAGGTAGGGTTCGAAGCAACGCTGTTCCGCCGCCCGATCCGCCGGCTGCTCCACCGCCTGTCCCACCATCTGTTCCGCCGCCCGATCCGCCGCCCGCTCCACCACCTGTTCCGCCGCCCGTCCCACCGCCTGCTCCGCCACCTGTCCCGCCACCTCCACCACCGCCTGTCCCGCCACCTCCTCCACCGCCTGTCCCGCCACCTCCTCCACCGCCCGATCCGAACCCCGCTCCACCGCCCGATCCGCCCCCCGATCCGCCCCCGACCCAGGTTGTACCGCCGCTGGTAGCCGGGTACGCCAGGGAAAACAACGCGCCCGCTTGGGTTGACATGCCGCCGACACTAGCCTGAATGGGAACGTCTCCCTGGCCAAGCCCGGATGGAACGACCAGGTTGATCTGATAAAGACCGGCGCTGGACAGTCCGACGAATATCGTTTTGACGGCGACATTATTAATGTAAAGGCTGACCTTGTTGTTCGTTTTCGCAGCACCGGAAAACGCCTGTCCGGCCGGGACGGCGGGAGTAGTCGGCCCGAACCCGACGGCGAAGAGCTCCACGACGTCGCCTACCTGCGCAGCCACCGTGGGATAGCCAAGAGAATTCCCGGTCGGGCCGAGAATATCGTAGCTTCCGCCGCCGTAAGCTCCGGAACTGTTCGGCCTGAGGATGATTCCAGCCACGTGTCCTGTTTCAAGCAGGTCGAACGAAGGCGAGAACTGGCTCAAAGTCACGGTCGCCCTTGCCGTGCCGGCGGCGGTGGTCACGACTACGGGTACCGGCCCCATCGCCGTGTCATCCGGCGCCTGCAAGTTGATCTGCCCGGGACTGACAAACTGGAGATACGCAGCTTTACCGTCGATCTCCACCTTGGTGCCGCCCAGCGAAGTGGGAAAGTCGTCGTTCCAGATGACGGTCCCGCTGGCGAGGTTGTTCCCGAAAATCGATACCCATTCGCCTGGCTGGATGATGCTCACCGTGCCGCAAAGAGGAACCACGCCGCCGGGCGAAATGACCGGGGCCTGCGCCTGGCTTGCGAGAGCGGCTTTCAAGACCGCGCCATTGGCTTTCAAGACCGCGCCATTGAGGAACTTCACTCCGGCATCCTGCCTGGCCATGGCTAGCCGGACGGCATGCATCAATGGCATGCTCTTAGAGCTCGCGGGATACTGTTTGGCAGTCCGGACACTGGCGGCGCGCTCCACCGTGGTGTCCACGATGCGACTGCCGATAATCGACGCCGAAGCGCTTGTCACCATCGCCATGGCCGAGCCGGTAACCGCTGCGTAGATCTGCCAGTTCCCCACGCCACGCTGCAGCGCCTCTTTCAGAGGCGAGGAGCGGAGGTTGGAGAAATAAGCCTCCAGACGGCGGTCCAGGTCGAGTTTTCGCCCAGCGCGCATGGGTTACCTCTGGTCCCCGGGGATATCACTGGCCATTAGGGCCGCTCCTTGGTTTTTCTGAAAGCCCATCTAGAGTATATGCCCCGCAGAACTGGCTGAGCATACTGTAGTTACAGTATGGCTGACCGCGCAGGATTGGTGCTCGCGGTCCGATGGTCTGCGCCGCAAGTTTACGATTTGTACCAGCGGTCGTCATCGGGCCCTCGCCTGTTTCGCGCGCAATGTCGTTTCTTGAGATACGTCCATAAGCTCTCATAATCAGAGATCTATCTTAAGACTATGCCAACCTGGTCAGACAACCAATAGCACTTTGGGGCCAGTCGAATGCTCCTGAAGTTCTTACGGACCAACTGGCCCTCTCACCGGGCAGCTCCCTGAGTCGGCAACCACCGGGTCGCCCTGGGGTGTAGAGTAAGGGCGGAGGTGCCGTGCGTTCTCCCGTTATGAGCGCATCCTTGTGGATGGCGGTCCCGCTGTGCGCCGCCGCGGCAGTGGGCACGGTCGAACAGGCCGCTGCACGTTTCGATCAACTGTCCGCGACACTCCCCACCCCGCTGGGCCACCAATTCCGTGCTCTCGCCGCGAAGGCGTTGCAGGCCCGGCACCCTGAGTTGGCGCAGAAACTGGCGGAACCGGCGGCGAACACCGGGCCGACTGAACCCCGCATCGACCCTGCGTCTTCCGAAATCGGTCTCGCGATAGTCCTGCGACTCAGCCAATTCAGCCGCCTTCCTACCGATGCGGATCGTGCGCGGCTTCTCATCGAATTGGCTTCCGAAATTCGCACGCTGCCGGCTGGCCCCGGCAAGTTCTCGCTCGCGTGGGAATTATGTGCCGTGGTTACCGAAGGCGACCTGGGGCAACAGGCGCTCGCCGCCGTCGCGGATACGTTCGCTGATGCGATTCCAGGCGCTCCACCGGATGCCGGCATATACCTCGAACTCGCCGGCCTCATCCGCTACGAGCACGCCCGCCCGCACATGACGGATTCTGCTCTGGACACAGCCCTTGCCCTGCTCGAACTGCGCGAACGCCTCCATGAGGAGGCCGGGTTCACGCTCACTGCATTGGATGGCAAGAGATATTCGCTTCCGGCTCTGCGCTCCAAGGTGGTGCTCCTGAACTTCTGAGCCACCTGGTGCTTTTCCTGCCGCAAAGAAATGCCCGATATGGAAAAGCTCTATCGCGAGTTCAGCGGCAAGGGTCTGGTGGTATTGGCAGTTTCGGAAGAAAAGCGCGAGACCGTCTTGAAGTTCCTCGCCAACAGGAACTACACCTTTCCGATTCTGCTCGACTGCGACCGTAAGGTGAACACCGACTTCGACATCGAAGGCATCCCCGAGACATTTGTCTTCGACCGGGAAGGCGAGATCGTTGCGCACGCCATCGACATCCGCACCGAGTCCCAGTTCCGCGCGATGCTAAAGGCCGCAGGTTTAGAGTAGATATCACCCGCCGCACCGAGTCCCTCGCCCTTGGGGAGAAACGCTGAGTGGGACGCCGAGCGTGAGTCACTCGGACGAGAAAACCGTCGAATGGCCTGGTCGAGGCAGAACCGCGCTCGTTTCGCGCGAGCGTTAATGTTCATTATCGGAAACTGTTCTTTCGGCAGCGAAGCGCGAGCGATGAGTGTGCGAGCTGCGGAAGGCCGACTCGGGCTGTAGCAGCCATCTGCGGGTAGGGCGCGATACGGCCAGGCAGGGGCCGCTTCGGAGAATCCATGCTGGACGGCGTGACATTTCTGCTTCCGGCGGATGCTGCGGGGCTGGCACAACCTGCCCTTACCACGATCGAAGACGCGGCATCGAGGGGCGTTCCGGCAGTTCGTTTGTCCAACATCTTTGTCCAGCAATTCAGTGGCGCCGAATGGCTGAAGAAATCCCGCCCTGCCAATCCCGGCCTCAGAAACATTCGTGAGGTTCCGGTTGCACCGGATTCGTACGTCGCCGTTAAGACAGCAGACAAGCTAGGTCATTTCTATCTTCCAGGCTCGGCGTACATAGAACTTTCGGATAAGGCCGTAGATACAGACTACAGGTTGATTCCCGAACGGGACGTAAACGGTGTAAACCTCGTATACTTTGCCAACTACCCGGTTTTCATGGACATGTGTGAGCGTCAGTGTTTGTTGCAGGCGGTGACGGGCTGCACCGCGTGGGCGCGGCGGATCGATTCAACGCCAGCTTCCGACAGTCCGAAGTGCCGGACCTTGCCTTGAGCGATCAGTTCCTTGACAGTCCCAGCAACGTCCTCCATCGGTACACTCGGATCGACGCGGTGCTGGTAGAACCGATCAATGCGGTCTGTCTTGAGCCTTTTGAGGGACGCGTCGGCGACTTCGCGGATACGCTCCGGTCTGCTATCGACGCCTTCCGACGGCACGCCGTTCTTGAAGCCGAATTTAGTCGCGATAACGGCCTGATCTCGCATCGGGGCGAGGGCTTCGCCCAGCAGCTCCTCATTTTTGAACGGGCCATAGGCTTCGGCGGTGTCGAAGAAGGTAACACCTTGCTCGAAGGCCGCCCGAACGTCATCGAGAAGTTCACCAGTGTAACTGCCGGTGGCTATGATCACGCGCTTCTCTGTTTCAGGGGCAGCAGGCAGCGCCTCTGCAGTCGTTCGGTGCTTGCTCTTTGCCCATGCCGCCCTTAAGCACAAAAATGTGCTCGGCTAATCCTTCCACCGGGATTGCGGAGAACTCGAGATGCTCTTTGCGCTCACCGCGCCGTCCACTTTATTGGTGACGTTCACCCGCCGCTCCATTGTGCCGTTCGAGATAACGATGCTGGTGGCAGTGCCGGAACTTCGAACCAGCTGGCAAGGGGGTCAGAATTCTCGGATTAACCGGCCGCGAGTGCGGATCTAATCGCGCAGGATGTCAGCCGAAATTGTCCGCCGGCAAGACCGCAGCGATGTCCGTGATAGATCGTTCGCGATTCACATGAGTCAAATGTTGAGAACGTTCGTGTTGTCTTTGGTTGACGGAGTGAAGAACTCCGGCGCCCGTATCAGCGTTCGCTTGAACTTCAGGGGGCGTAATTCTCGGAGTTTCCCAACGCTGCGGTTGTATGTTGCCCTACAACTCGGCCGTTCAGCACACAATCGGCACACTTCTTCTTTTGCTGTCACAAGAGTCGCTACCTACAGATAGGACCTACGGCTGACCACCAGTCAGTCTACACCGGCGAACCTTGGCCACGCAGCCTCCCATTCGCTGATCCCGCCCAATAAGGTCCTCCCGGGCCTCGTCTCCGCGTGTGTTGCTTCGGCACTCCTGAAACCGCTGGTGCAGAAACCTGCACTCGACAAACAGCCTTGATCAACCAGACTGCGTGAGACCGGGGCGCCGAGCTTTGTGCTTGGCGCTGGGGCGGGATTACGGGCCGGAATTTCCCCCACTGCAAGTACTTCCTGTGGCTCGGCATGACGCTCATATAGCCGTTAAGAACGAAGACGGAATCACACCACTGGAGATCCGCTCGTGAACGATCTCGATCTGAAGAGTCGTCGGGCCCGTTGGTGCCGCCCGCGAATCCGATGTCGTTGGATGCACGATCCAAATTGCGAGCGCCCGATGGTAACGGCACGCTCGGGCCGCTCGTCGCCGTGGTAGCCGATCAGTTTGGCGCCTTCGGCGTGGAGTTCAGCTTTGTAGCCCCTCGCGGTGAGGCCCTCGAAACTGAATCCACGGAAGCCGGACAGGCATCAACAAGAAGGAAGAAGTTTGCCTTAGTCCACCGGCGAGGAGGAAGCTATGTACGTGATTACAGGGGCCACAGGGAACACTGGAAGCGTGGTGGCCGAGAGGTTGCTAGCAGAGGGAGAGAAGGTGCGTGTGGTGGGGCGCGACCCGAAGCGACTGGAACGATTCACGCAGAAGGGTGCAGAATCATTCATCGCTGATGCGACGGATGCGCGCGCTCTCACGAACGCGTTTGTCGGCGCAAAGGCAGTCTACGCGATGATCCCTCCTAATATCGCTTCCCCGGACGTTCGTGCCTACGAAGAGGGCGTGAGCGATGCCCTGCGCTCCGCGATCGAGAAGAACGGGATAAAGTATGCCGTCGTTCTGAGCAGCGTCGGCGCGGACAAATCGCATGGGACGGGTCCCGTAGCCGGGCTGCACAGTCTTGAGAAGAAACTCGAAGGAACTCCCGGGTTAAATGCCCTCTTCCTGCGAGCCGGCTACTTCATGGAGAACCTTCTGCCCCAGGTCGGTGTGATTAAGTCGATCGGAAGTATGGCCGGCCCCGTTAAGGAGGACGTGCCCCTGCCAATGATCGCAACGCGCGATATCGGCGCCTTTGCAGCAAAAGCACTATTGAAATTGGGTTTCATGCGAAAAAGCGCGCACGAACTACAAGGGCCTCGGGACGTCACCTATGCGGAAGTTGCGAAGATCGTGGGCGCAGCGATTGGCAAGGCTGACCTTGTATATAAGCTCGTACCTGCGGCGCAGTTGAAGCCCGTGCTGATGCAGACGGGGATGTCGTCCAACATGACAGACCTGTTGCTAGAGATGGCTGATGCGCTCAATTCGGGACACATGAAGATGCAAGAACTGCGCTCGGTAGCGAACACGACTCCGACCACTCTAGAAACTTTTGTAGCCGAAATCTTCTTGCCGGCCTATCGAGGAAAAGCATCCCGCGCGTAGCCGTGGCGTCGGGCGTGTTTTACCACCCTTAGCCAATTAGCTGCATCGCTCAGGAACTTGCTTCTCGTACCGAGCGGCCCTCATCCGACAGCCTCCCTGCCTGGCTAAACCTCAAGACGATGCGCGACAGGAGCGGAACGTGTGACCTCCACAACTGATCTCAATTGCTCACGGCGAGTCGCTCACCGCCGCGTGGACAGAAAGCTGTCGAACTCCCCAGCGATCTCACTGACCACGTGTTGCAGGTTCCGGTCGAGCGCTTGCACCACATCTGTGATGCTCTTGCCGCTGACCGGCTCCTCCCGCTCCACTGTGTGATCCCAGACATTCTGGTTAGTTTTGCGGTCTACCAGTTCGACATGCAGCGAGATTTTTGTCTGAATGGAGGCGTCATCTACTTCGTCGAACTCGTCGAGCTTACCGCGCAACAGGTAATCGCCGTTGGTCGAGCTGCCCGCCTCCAGCACGCGCTGATACTTCCCCGAATCCCGTAGCGCGCGTACCAGCGCGTCGCGGACCATTGACCCGGGCCGCTCCGTCCAGCGATGATACTCGTACGCGCCCGCCTGGTTCGATCCGGCTCGATACCGAATCCGGCTGTCCTGCAGAGCCTCCGGCGCCGTGATGTTACCCACCAGGAGAATGAGACCATCCGGCCTACCCTGATTCGCCGGCGCCGCCGCCGCGCCCAGGGTGTAGTAGTGAACCGGTTTTTTCGAGACGCACGCTGTGTCCGCCAGACATCCGCCTACCGCCAGGCAAATCCAAATCATGGAACGCATATTCCGGTCCTCGACTTTCCCGCCCCTCATTTTCCAATCTCCCCAGGCTTGCGGTCTGGCACATTCACGCCGCGGATCAGCGTCGCCGGAGAGTGCATCAGGGTGTCGGTCAGAGTCCGGAGATTCTCGGTGGTCATGCGAAGGTTATCCAATAACTCGTCGATGTTGCCGGAATTCTGATCCAATGTCTGGTTCAATGCGTCGAGCAATCGGGTGGACTTCGCCAGTGTATCCCTCAAGCCAGTCACCACCGCCCGAACGTCCGGCCGGTTCTCCATCAACGTGGAATCCAGATGTCCCAGGGTGTCGTTGGCGCGGGCGGTGGTGGTGTTGAGGGAATCCAGTAGCGGTCCGACCCGGGTAGTCAAGTCCTGCACACTGCTGAGGCTGGCGGCAACCTTGGGACGTGCGTCGGTCAGCATGCCGTTCAGGTTGTCCAGCGACTGGTTCGCTTTGGGCCGGACTTCGGCAACCATGTGTTCGAGACCATTCAACGAACCAGCGACGTTTGCGCGGTTCCGGTCGTTGAGCAAATCGTTGGCGCGCGACAGTGTGACCTGCAGGCCGTCCAGATTCTGGTTCAGTTTCTGCAGCGCTCTCTGCACGTCGGGCATCATGGCCTGGGCGGCGTCTCCCAACTGAGGCAAACCAAATGCCTCCTCCGATAGCAACGCCGAACCAGGCGCTGCAAGGGCGGCGTGTTCGCTGCCGGTGGAGATCTCGATGTAGTTGTCTGTCAACGGGCCCAGCGTCGATATCTTGGCTACGCTATCTGTTTTCAGAGGCGCATCCCGACTTACCGTGAGGTCGATTTCGATTCGTGTGGAGTTAGCCGGGCTCACGTGAACCTTCTGGACCTTCCCTACCATCATGCCGCCGTACCGCACGGGCGCGCCTGGCTGCACTCCTCCCGCGAATTTGAAGTAGGTTCGATACGACACAGTGGCGGTTCCCAGCCCGCCCGAGATCACAACCATCGTCCCTAGAAACAGACCTCCCGCAATCAGGACAAACAGCCCTACCAGAGTTCGCTCCCGCACTGCGTCCATCGCTTTACCTGATCCCTTCCAAGTAGATTCGCAGGTGGTCTACATCGCCGTCCTGCGGGGAATCCGCAATGCGGTCTAGAAACTGGCGGACTCTGGGCTGCCGGCTGCTCCTCACTTCCTCGACTGGCCCCATGACCGCAATATTGCCGCGATCGATCAGAACGATTCGGTCGGCAATCAGGAACGCGCTGACCAGTTCGTGCGTCACCACCACCATCGTTAGCCCGTAGGCTTTTTTCAGGCTGAGAATCAGATCGTCGATTCCGGCCGCGGTTATCGGGTCCAGACCCGCGGAAGGCTCGTCGAAGAACAGGATCTCCGGATCGAGCGCAAGCGCGCGGGCGAAGGCCGCGCGTTTTCTCATGCCTCCGCTGAGCTGCGAAGGGGTGTAATCCTCGAATCCGCTCAGCCCGACCTGCTCCAGTTTGATCCGTACCATTACTTCGATGGTGCTGCGTTCGAGCGAAGTGTGCTCCAGCAGAGGGAGCGCAATGTTCTCGCCTACGGATAGTGAGCCGATCAGCGCGCCGCCCTGGAAAGCCAAGCCGATCCGCTTGCGGATGGCGTCCATCTCGCGAGTGCTCGCCGCGGAGATGTCGACTCCATTGACGCGCACCTGGCCGGACGAAAGCTTCCCGAGGCCTACCAGAGTTCGGAGCATGGTGCTCTTGCCAGACCCGGAGCCGCCGATCACCACCAGCGTCTCGCCGCGCCGCACGTCGAACGTGAGGCCATGCAGAACTTCCCGATCCTCAAAGCGTACCCGCAGATCGCGTGCCGAGATAATCGTATCCTGGGAGCCGGAATCCGCCATACTCTCTAGTTGCCTCCCCGCGCCAGATAGAACAGGGCTGTGAAGATCACGTCGATCAGGACAACCAGCAGAATTGAGATTACGACGGCCGACGTGGCGGAGCGGCCAACCTCTTCGGCTCCGGATACAGTTGCGAAGCCTTCGTGGCAGCCCACTGCAGTGATCACAATTCCGAAGACCAGGCTCTTGACGACACCGCTGCTGATGTCGCGCAGGAGCAGGGCATCGCGCGTCGCGAGCATGCAATCGCCAAAGGTGTAACCGCCTCCGGCCACTCCAAACAGGCTGCCACCCAAAATCCCCATCAGGTCTGCCCAGATAGCCAGGCAGGGCAGCATCACTGCCATCGCCAGGAATTTGGGCACAACCAAAAAAGCGACGGGATCGAGCGCCATGGTCTCCAGCGCATCCAGTTCCTCTGTCACTCGCATGGTACCGATCTCGGCGGCAAAAGCCGAGCCGGACCTTCCAATCACGACGATAGCGGTCATCAGCGGACCCAGTTCCCTGGTGATAGCGATTGCCACCAAGCTCGACACCAACTGCATGGCCCCCAACCTCTGCAACTCATAGGCGCCCTGCAAAGCGATGATGACCCCGACAAAGAAGCTGATCAACGACAGGATAGGGACGGCGCCCACCCCGGCGGCCATCGCCTCATGGATTGCCCGCTGCAGCATGCGGCTGCGTTTCAGGGGTGACAGGAACAGTAATCGGAGGGATTTGGCGGAGATTTCGGTCAGGCCGCCCACGTACGCAATGCTCCGCCCGGTTACGGCGCCCACGTCTGCCACCCACTGCATTACGACGTCCCTAATGCCTCTTGCTCGGTTTGAAAGACCTGAAAGATCCGAATCACGTGGGTGAGCCGAAACACCTCTTGAACCGCGGGGCTCAGCCCGAACAGCACGAACTGCTTCTTCAGATGCTGCGAGCGCTTCAGGACTTCGATGAGGGTGGCGATTCCGGAGCTGTCGATGTACCGGATCGCTCCCAGATTCAGTGCCAACGCTCCCACGGTAGGCAAGACTTCGAAAAGAGTGTGGCGCAGGTCCGGAGATGTGCCGAGATCCACTTCTCCATCCACTTCCACAACCTTAGCCGCTCCCACGTCACGAACTAAGATCTTCACGTTGTTTTCCTCAGTTGTTTGCTCGCCACAAAACGATTCCCCTCGGGCGATTCTTCGTAGGAAACCCTGTCCATCACGTTCTTGATGATGTGAGTCCCCAGGCCACCCGGCTGGTCGCAGCCAATTTCGCGCGCACATATCTTCGATCTGTCCGGCGCATCGCCTTTGTCCAGCAACGTAATTTCCAGCCCGTCCGCGCTCTCGCGGCATTCCAACTCCATTAAACCGTTAGTACGGTTGTGATAGGCGTGTCGAATGACATTGGTGAGGCACTCGTCGACCGCCAGAACGATCTTCCGGCATTCGGATTCATCCCAGCCGATCACGGCGGCAAGAGGGCCGATGGCGCCACGAACCACACATAGATATCGGGGGTCGCTCGGCACGGAGAACTTGATTTCGAGGCGCCGCGGTGTGTCACCCATGATCACATCCAGGCGGCGTGCCGCTCCAAGGCCAACACGGTCTCGTCATCCGTGGCGGGCCCCGTCCCGCGAAACCGAGCGACGGCCGCCAGTAGGCCTTTACCGGCTGCCACTGCGGATTCCGTGGGCAAACGCCGGGCGATGGAGAGCAAACGCTCCAGCCCCAGTTGCGAGCCGGTTTCATCGTAGGCCTCGCTGACTCCGTCCGTATATAACAGCAGGAGATCTCCGGGTTCCAGTTGGATCGCTGTCTGGGTATAGGAAGTTCCAGCAATGAGACCCAGCGGAAGGTCGACAATCTCTTTGCTGAGCGGGGTTGAGTCGAGCAAGAGGCTCCACTCTCGCGCAGCAGCGCGATACCACAGCGGAGGCACATGGCCGGCGTTCGTAAATAGTAGCTCTCCGGAGTTGGAATAGAAGCTGGCCAGGAAGGCTGTCGCAAAGCGAGTGCTTTGTGCGGCATTCAGAAAGTTGTCGTTCAGCTCTCGGACCAAGGTGGATTGGTCCCATTGCTCCACATGCTGCCGCAGCGCATCGCGCAGACGGCGGGCGGCAACGCTGACGGCGCCCCCATGGCCGGACACATCCGCGAGCACCACCCGAGCCATCACCCCCTGACTGCAAGCTGACATGTAATAGACATCCCCGCCGCGTGGAGAGGGTTGCAGCGGATGGCAGGAGACCCAGCCGGCTAATCCCGGCAACTCCGCCGAATACGTTGCCAGGTGATTTCCCCCGCGCACTTCCCGACAAGCAATCTTGAGGACCTCATTAGCCTCTTCGAGTATCATCCCATTCACCCTGACCTTATTGAGTGCCGGACAGTCCCGGCGGATTCAAGAATTGGTTTCCATTCTTTCATATGCCTGCAAAGCCGCTACCGGGGTAGACGGACTTGAAACACGGTTCGTCCCGGCTTGGACACCACTCGAATCGACCCTTTGTGGTTACGCACGATTCGTTGCACGATATCGAGCCCCAGCCCAGTGCCTTCCCCAATCGGCTTCGTAGTGAAAAACGGATCGAAGATCCGGCTCTGCACCTCGGGCGGAATGCCGGGACCATTGTCACCGATCTCGACCAGAATGCAATCCGGTTCCACGCAGGTTCTTACGAGCAATGCTTTGGGCTGCCCAGGCGGCAGGCCTTCCATCGCGTCCAGCGCGTTGTCGATGAGGTTGGTCCAAATCTGGTTCAACGCGCTACCGTTGGCCCGTATGCGTGGCAGGTCCTTCGCAAACTCTCGCGAGACCTGGACGCCGTGCTTGAGTTGGTGCTGAAACATACGCAGAGTGACATCGATGCCTTCTTCGACGGCGACCTCGGCGACCGGGCTCTGGTCCATGTATGAGTACGATTTGATGGACTGGACCAGATCGGAAATGCGGCGCGAGGATTCTTCCAACTCACGAGTAAGGCATAGGATTTGATGGTCGGCCACCAGGATGCGGAGTCCGAGGGCGAGTGCTTCGGTGGTGACCAGCGGCACTAAGGGTCCAATCCGGGCGCTTGTGATTCCGGCATCGACCAGCTCAGACGCGAGCTCGCCCGGAACGCCTGCGGCCTCAAGCCAGTCGGAGAGATCGCTTTCCAGGTCGGCGCGCTCCAGTTCGTCCCTGGCGCCCGGTGTCGAAGCGCATTCAGCGATTCCCTGGGAAAGGTCGGTCATGATTTGGAGAGCGCGTTCGGGAGTCCTTTGACCTCGCAGGGCGAGCGCGATTGTCCGCCGTTCGTTGATCACTTCGCGAAGGCGCGCAGAAGAACGGACGGCGGCGGAAGCTGGGTTGTTGAGTTCGTGCGCGAGCCCGGCGGCGAGTTTGCCCAAGGCGAGAAGACGGTTGGAGCGCTCGGCAACGCGCGTAGCTTCGCGGGTGCGATCCGTCATTTGCGACACCAGGCGTTGCGCAAGGATCGGTGCGCGGTACACCAGTTCGCGGAGGTGCGAAGCGTCCATTGCCGCCAGGCGCGTAAACCGGACGGCCCACACCCGCCCGATCGACGTTTTGAGCCGGGAAAACGGAAGAACTCCGATCGGCTGCCCGGCGGAAGCTACCATGGTGGCCGACGGGTCGGCATCCCGCCGAAAGTGAATCTCGCCTTCGAGGACGACCTGGAATTCGGTGATCGGTTCGCCCTCGCGGGTGATCACGTCGCCGGCCTCGATGCTGCGAACCGTCATCTGGCTGGCGATCCATTCAGTGGCCTCCGGGTTCTCGTCGGCAAAAAGCGGAAGACGCATCAACTCGGCCGCGGTCACTTGTTGAGCATTCGCTTCCAACATGGGATTTCCCTCTATCGGTTTCGCATGTACTGACGGATAAAGTAGAGCACGATGGAGCCCTCGCCAACGCTATTGGCAACCCTGCGGATCGCTCCATCACGCACATCGCCGACGGCAAACACCCCAGGCACGTTGGTTTCGAGCAGGTAAGGATCGCGGTCGAGACTCCAGCCGGCGGGCCGTTTTCCGTTTTGCAGCAGATTTGCGCCAGTGACCAGGAAGCCCTTGCCATCGCGGCAGACCACGCCGTCCAGCCACTCCGTGTGCGGCTCGGCGCCGATAAAGATAAACAGCGCGGCCGCGGGTAGTTTCTCGGTGAGTCCGGTGTCGTGGTGACGGACAGTGATTTCCTCGAGACGGTCCTGACCCCGTACCTCGACCACTTCCGCATTAGGAACGACCGAGATATTTGGTATGGTCGCGATCCGTTCCACCAGGTAGTGAGACATGGATTTCGACAACGAGTCGCCGCGCACGATCATCCTGATAGAGCGCGCCACTTCGGAAAAGTACACGGCAGCCTGGCCTGCCGAATTAGCGCCGCCGACGATGTACACATCTTCGTCCTTGCAGGAAGACGCTTCCGTGATGGCCGCGCCATAGTAGATGCCTGCCCCGGTGAGCCGGTCCATGCCGGGAACGTCCAGACGGCGCCACTGTACGCCGGCAGCGATCACCACACTGTGCGCTGCCAGCTCCTGCCCATTCGACAGTTTGACGACTCGGTACTCGCCGTCCGCCACCAGGCCCACTGCTTCAGCCGGCGCCAGCACTTCGGTCCCGAAGCGGCGCACCTGGGCGACGCCGCGCCGCGCTAGGTCGGCGCCGCTCAGGCCGGAGGGAAAACCAAGGTAATTCTCGATGCGCGAACTGAGGCCGGCTTGACCTCCGGCGGCCTCGCGTTCGAGAAGAACCGTGCTGAGCCCTTCGGTGCTGCAGTAGAGTGCGCAGGCCAGTCCAGCCGGTCCGGCTCCGACCACGATGACATCGTAAAAGCGCCCACTGGGAACCATGGCGAGGCCAAGTTTGGCGGCGATCTGCGACAATTCGGGCCGCTCCAGTACGGAGCCGTCCGGCAGGATGACGACAGGCAGCGCCGGTGGTTTGTCGCCGAGGGCCGCCAGCACTCGCGTATCGGTGATCCCTTCGGGCTCAATCCAGCGATAAGGCACCTGGCTCTTGGCGAGGAAATCCTTGAGGCGGTGCGTTTCCGGCGCCCAGCGGGTGCCAACGATGTACACACCGTCGAACGCCTCGCGATTGCCGGCCTGCCAGTCTTCCAGTTGGTCGGCGAGCACCGGATACAGGTGTTGCTCGGGCGGTTCCCAAGGCTTCATGAGATAGTGGTTGAGTTTGACCTTGTTGATGGCGTCGATGGCAGCGGCGGAATCGGCGTACGCGGTCAGCAAGACGCGCCGGGCTTCCGGTTGCAGGGCGATCGCCTCTTGAAGGAACTCGGTCCCGCTCATCAAGGGCATGCGCTGGTCGACCAGAAAAAGCGCGACCTGATCGCCGCGCGACGTGAGCTGACGGACGACACCCATAGCCTTCTGCGGCGAATCGGCGGCGAGTACGCGGTAGTGGGATGAGAACTTCGTCTTCAGATCGCGCTCCACGGCGCGCAGGACTGACAGGTCGTCGTCAATGGCGATGATGTATGGCTTTTTCATCCTACCCAGACTCGTTTGACCGCAGAGGCGGCTTGCTGTGCCATGAGGGCGTCAGCCGCGCATTTGAATCATTTTATCCCACGCCTCGACGCCTCCGAGCAGAGGACGCACTTGGGTGATGCCGAGGGATCTGAGGCGCAGCGCCGCGCGGGCGCTGGAAGCTTCATTTGGGCAATTGCAGTATAGAATGATCTCCCGGTCACGAGGAATCTGCTTCGAATTGCTGGTGAGGTCCTCGGTGGAGAGGCGGATCGCCCCGGGTATCGCGGGCGAATCGTCATCCAGTGCACTGCGCAAATCGACAATGTAGAGATCTTCGCCAGCATCCATGCGGATCCGCAATTCTTCGGGCGTGATGCGGGCCACCGCTAGTCTCTTCAGGAATCGCCGCCTCTGAATGAACTTCCAGAGTATCCAGGCCCCGAGTAGGCCAACTAGAAGAATGAGGATTCCCGAGCCCAAACGCTGAGCATACCCAAGGGCGTCCTCGATCTGGTCGCTGAAGATATAACCGGCTCCCATATACGCGGCGCTCCACATCAGGATTCCCAAACTGTCGAGTGCAAGAAAGCGCGCGACCCCGACTCCGGAATCACCAGCTAACGGAGCAGCGACCGCATTCAGCCCAGGCACGAATTTGGCGACGAGAAGCGTGTTCAAGCCGTACTTGAGGAAGGCATTCTCCGTTTGTCGTACGCAGGAATCGGGTTCGAGCGAAATGCGGCAGACGAATCGCAAAACACGCTTGCCACGTGTGCGCCCGAAGTAAAACCAAACCGTGTCCGCAATGAGAGCTGCGGCCAGACAGCAAGCCAGCGCCGCCGCCACATGCAGCTTAACCGCGCGGATCAGCGCCCCCACCGCAATCAGCAACGGAATGGAAGGAATCGGCAACGCTCCCTGTTCAGCCAGTACCCAGAAGAACAGGAGCGCATAGCCATGGCGCTCGACAACGTGAACCAATTCCGTGAGACTCAGCAGGGGGTTCATCTGAACATTCTACCCAGCCCATGCGATCACGAGAGGTCGCTGTCTTGCACAACGCGGCCCTTGGTCTGTGTGGTGGCCCTTACATGTATCGGGCTCGCGAGACTCCTCATACGTGAGTCCGAACACTTCCTTGCCTTCGTACGTGGTTCGACTCAATAGTGACGCGACGCCCTTGATGTTGGTTATCGCACACACGGGTTACGGATGGTGGCCCGCCGGCGGCCCCGTTTAGGCGGACTCCGGCTCACAAGAGAATCGGCTTCGGTGATCGCCCTCTTCGCGGAACTCATCGCCCTGCTCACCTGAGTCTCTCCTTCCTTCCCCAAGCGCCTGGAGACCCCTCACCCCTTAATAAAGTTCGCGATCGCCGCCCCAATCTCGTCGGGGCTGTCCTCCTGTAACAGCTTTCGGCCCCTTACGGTCACCTCGGTCTGGTTAGGCCATTGGCGGATGATCTCACGGAGCCGGCCCTTGACGAGCGTGCCCGGCTCACCATTTATGAGCACTTTAGGCACATCGCTTTGCGCCAGCCAAGCACCGTTCCGGCTGACGACCTCGGCGACCTGGGCGGGCCCGCCGTCAATCGGGAGGCTCCGCGGCCATGACAGCATCGGCCTGCGGTCTTCGCCCGAGTTGCGGAAAGGAGAGCGGTAGTGATTCAACTCCGCGTCCGTGAGCTGCCGCATGACCGCTTGGGGCAAAATCTTCTCAATAAATATGTTTTCCCCCAACACCATTCGCTCACCTTCCGGCGACCGGAGCGCTCTGAACAATGAGCGGGCCTGTTCTGGAATATCCGGCCAGACCAAGGGCGCCGCGATAGCTTCCATGTGAACGATGCCTTTTAAGCGCTGACTATTTTGTCTGGCCCAATCCAAGCCGAGAACCGCGCCCCAGTCGTCGAGCACGAGCACAACACGATTCCCGAGGTTCAGCTGATCCCACAAATTGAAAAGATATTTCCGGTGACTGGCGAGGCTATAGCGGTCCGGCCCCAGAGACGAGTCGAGCTTGTCCGAGCCGCCCATACCGATGAGGTCGCAGGCGATGAGGCGCCCCATTCCCTGCAAGTGCGGCATGACGTTTCGCCAGACATATGACGATGTCGGCTGACCGTGCTGAAATACGATCGCGTCTCCGTCGCCTTCGTCGATATAGGCCATTCGCCTGCCTTTGACTTCCCGGTACTTGAGATCTGCATAAGGCTTAGTTCCGATCATGGTCTTCCTACGCCTCAACGACCTTGGACGAAACGACTTCGTAACGTGCCCGCAGCATCGGTCGGAACGCGGTGCGGTAGGACCAGCCTAGGAAGATCTCGAGCACGGTCACGAGCGCCGCGAGACGGATTTCCGCCCCCGACGAGGGAACGAAAAGGTGCATCACGGCTATGTTCACGATGACCGGCGCGAGCACCGTCAGCGCGAGAGGAACGAAGCGGCCTATCAGGAGTGCGGCGCCAGTGAGCAAGTAGGTCACGAACAGGAGCGGGAAGAAGTATCCGCCGGCGATCAGCCCCCCGATGAACACCGCGGCTGCGCCCTGCGCCGGTGGGACCGGGAACAAGTGCAGGAGCCCGTTCAATCCGAATCCGAAGAACACGGTCTCGAGAAGCACACGCGCCGCGATTGTAGCTTTAGATTCCATCGGGTCTGCCTCTCCTGACGAATTGTTACCAACGGGTTGTATGCAGCTCATACGAAGCGGATGGAGAGAACTCTCCGGCTACGGCACGCTCGTGTAGTTGCCAAGCCGACGCGCCTGCCTTACGCGCCGCGATCATCTTCTCGGGATCGACATTGATGTGCACCTGAGGAGGCAAAGCCTTCAACTGCTCCGTAACCGTCCAGTCGTTGGCAAAATTGTTGGTGTTCAGCTCGATGATGTTCCCGTCGGGGTCCTCGTAATAGATCGCCGTCTGAAAGAACTGGTCCGCGGCCCACAGGGGTACCATGCCCAGTTTCTTGAGGCGAACATAGGTGCCGAGCAGATCGTCCAGTGACTCGTATTCGAACGCGATATGTTGCACCCGTGCATGGTGGTCTTTGTTCTGATCGATCGAGACGCTAGATGTCTCAAAGAAGGAGAGCCGATGGTTGACCTCGTCATTGGTGGCAAAAGCTACCGTCTCAAATGGCGATCCGGCTGGCGCCGTGACGCGGTTGTGAACAATGATCCCGAGCACTTTGCGGTACCACTCGAGCATCGCGTCGAGGTTGGCTGTCGTCAAACCGCAATGTTGCAGCCTCGGATGGACAGTGATATCGGTGTTCATCTGAATTCTCCTTATGCTTTTCAGTTTGGTTTGGCATATCGCACGCCTGCAAAGCACGATTGCCGAGCAAATGACGTGGCTGGTTGAGACGCGCCATGAGGTTGCCTTCCAGGAGCAGCGATGGCTCGGTGTTGGCGTGGGTGGTGGCAACTCTCAGCATGGCGGTTTCGTCGCTGTGAACTGGGCAAGGCTCAGGCCAAAGCTGCCAGACTGCAAGTCATACATTTTCAACGTTGGAACGGCGGGCGAGCTTTATGGCAGATTCCCGTTTCTTGGCACGTGCCATTATTCGGGCTCTGGAGGCCGCGCCCTTTTTCGTCCTTTTCCGGCGCCGAATCTGCGAACCGAGGAGGGGCCTTCATCATGAATGAGCGTTCGCAGGTCGTGGCTGCCTTCACGGGGTACCGCAAGGGAGAAATGAAAAGCAGGCACCGGGAGGCACCTTCGAACCACTTCCCGGATCTTTGAATTTCGAACGCAGCCTTGGTTTCAGTTTGCCGCCGTAGTGGTAATTCACCGCGGCCACATTGGCCGTGCCAGCGCGCAGATGTCCCGCACTGTTACCTCGTGCAAACCGGCTCGCGCAAACACCTCGCCAGCCGCTTGGATGAGCTTCTCGTTCGTCTCATCGGGCGGGTGCTTGCTCGTTCGTCATCCTTGCCATCGAACAGCAGTTTCAAACACATACCGCCTCCGATGGGCCGAGGGTTGCCTCACCGGCCGATTCCCACAACCTCAGCCGGTGCGTTACGCGTGTTCCGGCGGTATTCGCCCGGCGCGGCGCCTACTACTCGCTTGAACGCTTTGTGGAACGCCGCGTCCGATTCGTATCCGACAACCTGCGCTACCTCCGCCAGTTTCATATCCTTTTCGCGCAACAAGTGAATTGCCTTCTGCATCCGCCACTCGGTTACGTAGTCCAGGGGTGTTTGGCCCAGCAAGTCCTTGAAGCGTGCCGCGAATGCGGATCGCGACATCCCGGCTGAGGAAGCGAGGGATTCCACTGTCCAGGATGCTCTCACGTCCTGGTGAATCGCTTTCAGAGCGGTGCCAATTTGCGGGTCGAACATCGCGCGCAGCTGCCCTTGTTTGCAATCTCCGCCTCCTGATGCAATGTGCGCACGGATGGTCTGAATGAACAGCACCTCCGCCAGGCGGGTCGCCACCACTTCCGATCCCGGTGCTCCCTCGGACAATTCAGAGGCGAGCATTTGCAGGGTCGTATGCAGCGCTGCCGCGCCGGGCTGACCGGCCCGAATCAAAATCAGGCCCGGCAGCAGTTGACCCATCGGCCGCACGTTCGGAGTCTCGAAGCTTAACACCCCGCTGAGAATTGTGGTTGGCGCACCGCCTCCGCCGTACTGAATGACATTCTGCCCGTCGACAGCCGCGCAGATGCTCTTTGCGGGAGTGTTCGGCGCATCCCGCAAGCTGTAGGAGCGCCCTGACCCGACCAGGAAGCAATCACCGCTGGTGAGAGGCGTTGTGTCCTTCGCCCCCTCCACAGTCAACCAGCAGTTGCCGCGTGCAATCATACCGAAATAAGCCATGTGGTTTGGCGCGACCTTCCGGTGCAGGTCTTTCGCCAGTTCTGCAACTCCTGCTTCTGTGGCCTCGTGCAGCAAACCCCAAGGCGCTGTGGCCTCAATCCTCGCGTGCAGGAAAGCGGCTACCCGCATAGTCTCGAAAATGTCTGTGATCGGGTCCATCTGCTCTCCTATTTGGACGCTTGGACAAAACGTTTGGATGCCAGGTAAATTCCCGTCCAGCGTTCCGGACATCTACTCCATTGAATTCGATGATAGACGGCGCTGACCGGCGCCGTGAAGGAGCCATCCATGCCTTACACGATTTTGCACGTTGACAGCAGTCCCCTGGCGGACCATTCCATTTCGCGCAAGCTGAGCGCAAGGGTGCTCGCCGAATTGAAGGCCCAGCATCCGGACCACAGGGTCATCGAGCGGGATCTCGCGGTGAACCCGTTCCCGCACCTGGACAGCCTAACGGTCGCCGCTTTTTACACGCCTCCGGAACAGCGGAACGAGGCGCTCTCCACAGCGGTCAAACTCTCCGACGAAGCCGTCGATGAGGTGTTCGCCGCCGACGTCATTGTCATCGGCGCGCCCATGCACAATTTCGGCATCCCGTCTTCTCTGAAAGCCTGGATCGATCACATTGTTCGCACGGGGCGCACCGTTCGCTATGGCGCTTCCGGGCCTGAAGGGTTGGTCCCTTCCAATAAGAAAGTCATCATTGCTTCGGCGCGCGGCGGCGTATACTCCGACGGCCCTATGAAGGCGCTGGATTACCAAGAAACCTATTTGAGAACCATATTGGGGTTCATCGGGCTCACGGATGTTTCGTTCGTGCGCGCTGAAGGAGTTGCGAGAAGCCAGGGTGGCGAGAGTGCCGCAATGCAATCCGCTGAGGCCCAGCTAGCCGTGGCACTCGGCAACGCGGCTTGAAACAAAGGAGAGGTGATGTCCATTCAATTCTCACCTGTGGTCACCGCACAAGCGCAACCGGGTGGCGGCACTTTTTCCGTTAAGGCCGTCGACGTGCGCCAATTGGCACCCCATGCGCCAGCCTGCGGCGGACCTTGGAAATGTACTCCGCGGGCACGCCAGACCTCAAACCTGGCCATAAGATCTTCCGTGACGAATACGGCCCGCTGTTCAGACTGACCGACGAACTTGTATTCTTCAGATCCGGGCTTGGGAGCGATAAGCGCCAGCGGCGCGCCGCCATCCGGAGCTGCAACCAAGATGAAACGGCCATGCTCTCGGGAACGATCTGTAATCAGCCTGAACCCAAGCTGCTCGAGATAGAATCTGAGGCTTCGATTCTGATCGCGAACTAGGACGGGGATGTGGTGAAGGCGCAAATACGACCCTTTATCCTTCTCAGGGCTATAGCTGGCGCCATCGTTGATTTCCCAAACGCGATCGTCTGTGCCGCTCGATTCCGTGTGAATACCTTTGTTCGGTGGGGTTGTTGGTGTGCCAACCTGAAGCGCGGATAGGAAGTGAGGATGAAAATGCGGAACAAGTTCTTCAGATTGGCGGGACTCGGAATTGTCTGTGTGCTGGCTTCAAGCTCCCTCGTTTTCGCCGGACGTCAGCGGATATCTTCGATGGCGAGCGACGAACGCGCGATTCGTTCGCTGATAACACGCTGGGTCGAGGCCTTCAAAAACCTGGACGCAGAGCGCCTAGCCGCGCTGGAAACGCCCGACGTTCAAGCCGTGGACCGCTTCGGCGTGCTGCACCTATTATCTGGACGAAGTGAAAATGAAAAGCTCTGGGCAGACTCCTTCAAAGCGGTCTCCAGAAACACCGCGCCACCTGTGGTTACGATTGACCGCATTCGATTTCTTCGGCCAGACGTCGCCGTCGTCCAGGCGTCTTGGCGGTTTGCAGAAGGAATCTTGCTTGTGGATGGAGAGAGGGTCCCTCCATTTTCACAGATCGACACTTATGTCGTGATCAAGTCGCAGAATAGCTGGTTCGTCACAGCGCACAATATGCAGGAGAAGAAGCCCTAAGAGTCCCCAAAAGGGATCGCCAAATGAATCCCGACGAATGCTGCCCAATGCCTTCCTGCATTATCACGTCAAGAGCGGTTGCACCATGCGATCGCTGTGAACGGCGGGCGTCCCCTGGGGAATTCATGAGGTGGGTTGTGCTCGAAGAGCCAAT
This sequence comes from Bryobacterales bacterium, assembly GCA_963843095.1. Lineage (GTDB taxonomy): Bacteria > Acidobacteriota > Terriglobia > Bryobacterales > Bryobacteraceae > Bog-375. Next base: position 1,940 of record CAWJLI010000195.1, on the reverse strand, counting down.
CTTCGTACAAACGAACTCCGCCTCCCCAGTAGTTCACGCCCAGAGTTTGTTGAGATGAACTTGAGGGTCTCAGAGGGCGCGCCTCTAATATGGCCGCGATCCCGAGTCGACAACATCGCGGCACACCAATCGCACACTCCACTAGAGGCTATTCAGCCTGATTTTTTCGGTTTATAGAAGCTAAGATTGATCGGGGTTCAGCCGTCAGCGGCGTCAACGCGTTTCCGAGCGGCCGTGGTCGTGACGACAAGGCTCATCTCCCTTCCGGTACTGGTCGCCCGAGTGCGCGCGCCACCCACTTTCGCGCGACTCTGGGTGGCGCGCACATGTGTCGCGATATGTGCGGCGGCTGAAGCGAGACTGCGATGGGGGCCAAGCGAGATGCTGGCTGGCCATCGTCCACAACCACCGCGAGGTAATCGCCGCGTTCGACTTTTTCACGGTCTCGAGTCTGATGTTTCGCACACTCTATTGCTCTTTTGTCACCAAACACGGGCGGCGGCGGATACTGCACTTCATTGTCACGGCGCATCCGACGAGCGATTGACGACCCAGAGCCGTGAATCGCACCCAGAATCACACATTCGATCATCTCGAATCCCGGCTCTGACTGGAACCCGAAACGGATCAGTTCATGAGCGGTCTCTGCAGTTTCCGCGGCTCTTGATCAACAACGGGGGCAGGCCGTGATCCCAAGTTGATAAAACAATCTTGGGAGAAACGTTTTGATCAGCTCTGAGATCCTGTTAGGCCTGCCCGGTTACCAGATTACCGGGATTGAACGGAAAAGTGGAGAAGTGAGGATTTCGGCCCGGCATGCGGGGCCGCGATCCTGTCCGCACTGCGGCGGGGCCGAGTTGCGGAACAAGGGCAGCTACGTGCGCCGCGTACGGCATGAGAACTGGGGCTTGCGGCGGGTCGTTCTGCTGTTGCGGGGCAGCAAGTGGCAGTGCCGGGGCTGCCGCCGCTACTTCCGCCAATGCTTTCCCGGCATCCAACCCTGCCAGCGCGCCAGCGAAGCCTTCCAGGAGATGATCTTCCGGCAGCATCTGGACGGCATCAACCGCAGCCGGCTGGGGCGGCGCGAGGCCATCGGCGCGGCCACTGTGGAACGCTACTTCCGGCACGGTCTCCAACACCAGTTCCGCGAGTGGCACGCACCCGCGTGCCCGCAGGTCCTGGGCATTGACGAACACTTCTTCACCCGCCGCAAAGGCTTCGCCACCACCCTGTGTGACCTGAAGCATCACAAGGTTTACGACGTCGTACTGGGCCGATCCGAGCTCTCGCTGGAGCCCTATTTCCAGCGCCTGGAGGGCAAAGCCGAGGTGAAAGTGGTGTGCATGGATCTGTCTTCTCCCTACCGCGCCCTGGTCCACCTGCACTTCCCCAACGCGCGCATCGTGGCCGATCGCTTCCATGTCATCCGCATCATCCATCACCACTTCCTGGCCTGCTGGCGGGAACTGGATCCGGTCGGCAGCAAGAACCGCGGTCTGCTCTCGCTGCTGCGCCGTCATCGCCACAACCTCCGGCCCGATCAGCAGGAACGCTTAGCCGCTTACCTGGCTGCCTACCCGGCGCTGGAGTTGATCTACCGCTTCAAACAGCGGCTCTGCTACCTGCTGTTGAAAAAGCACCGCACCCGCAAGCAGTGCCAGGCTCTGGCGCCCCGTTTCCTCCGCGCCGTATATCAGTTGCGCCAGGCCGGCCTGGCGCAACTGGTGCAGCTCGGTCAAACCCTGCATTCCTGGAGAGAAGAGATCGTCACCATGTGGCGCTTCACCCGCAACAACGGTATCACCGAGGGCTTCCACAACAAGATGGAACTCATCAATCGCCAAGCCTACGGCTTCCGCAACTTCGAAAACTACAGACTCCGGGTGAAGGTGTTATGTTCTTAGATGGTTTGGGATTGGGGTTTGCCCCCGTTGTTGGCG
>CAWJLI010000194.1:0-10466 GCA_963843095.1 Bryobacterales bacterium | reverse complement strand
GGAGACAGCGAATCGCCGCCATTGTGCGTGGAGTTGCAGCGGATCGCGAGGTCGTCCATCAGCTTGCGCACCTGCTTGGCTTCGTCCGTGGTCCAACTATAATAGGGCGCGTAGAATTCGACGACCTGGTAGCCGTCGCGCGCCACTTCGCGCAGGGTCATGGTGCGATTCTTGGCCAGCTCATCGCGAACCGAATAGAGTTCCAGGCCGACCGGGATGGACGCACCCGGCGCGCCGAACGCCAGTCCGGCGACCCCAGTAGCGGCGACTCCAGTAGCGAGAAACGAGCGGCGGGAAACGGAGTGATCCGGTGTCATGGCCAGACTATAGCATGGTGAAACGAGGGCAGGGGCGGAGAAATGAGACCGGCGTCCCGGCAGACCGACCAGCCGGGTCACTCGCGCAACTGTGCAGCGACTCAGCCCGCGCTCGCCCTGGGTCTTCTGATACCTTGAAGGCATCGCGCATGTGCAGGAATATTAAAACCCTCTTCAACTTCGATCCTCCCGTCACTGACGCAGAGATTCGATCTGCCTCGCTCCAGTTCGTGAGAAAGATCAGCGGATTCAACAAGCCGTCGAAGGCAAACGAACGCTCGTTCCAATCCGCGGTCGATGAGATCGCCGGAATCTCAATTCGTCTTCTCCGCTCGCTCGAAACGAACGCACCGCCGAAGAACCGGGAAGAAGAGGCTGCAAAAGCGAAAGCTCGCGCCGGAGCCAGATTCGGAGCCTGAAGTTCCAGTAACCTGAAGCGAAGAATGCGTCAGCGAGGTTGTTCTCCTGTGCGATCCCATCAACCATCACGAAACACGGTACCCAAGGGGCCCCGCGGCAGGCGATCGAAGTTGCCACGAATTTCTGCGAGGCTCATCGGGCCGCTTCTCTTTCTGGCCGCGGGAATTGGCGTGGCCGCCGTCGTCGTGCAGTCCCAATACACATGCACGCTGCAGTCGCCGGTGCGGGTCCGCTTTCAATGGCCCCTGGTTATTGCCCCGAGAGACTGGGCGCAGGAAGCCGCCGCGGCCCGGCGAGATCAACTTGGGGTCAGGCTGACGGCATACCAGCAATACGCCTGTAACAAATTCGGGCCGGCATGCCGCATCGCATTGGCGGTTCAACGCGCCGAGAACCCGCGCGGTGCCTGCGAGATCTACCATTACAATTCCGACGGCACGCTCGATTGGGGCTACTTCCAGATCAATACGGTGCACTTGAAACGCGCGGGAGTCAATCTTCGAGGCCTGTTGGACTGCCGGGCGAACATCGACTTCGCGTACCAGCTATACACCGAGAGGGGCTTTGTGCCGTGGACCACATTCAACAGCGGCGCGTACCGTCAATTTCTGAGAACATTCTGATCGAGGTTCCGCCGGACGGCACGGACGGCATTGATCGCTCGGTGTTAACGATCCTGCTGCGCTAAGATAGATTCGAGCCGGCAATTTCGCTTGACTAACTGCGGCCCCGCTTAGCCCAGGCCGGCAGGCGCGTCGGGGTCAATCGTCCTACGATAGCGTAGGCACGGTAAGTGGGAGGCATCCATGTGTGCGCTGCGCGTGGCATTGTGCCAGATAATCCTCTGCGGGATCGCGGGATCGCAAGTTAATCCCACATACCGCGCCCAGATACTTGCTGGTGGCGCATTACCCGACGGTGTGCCGGGTCTCTCGGCCAGCTTGGGACGCATGTCGGGTCTTGCGGTTGATTCCGCCGGCAATGTGTACATTGCGCCTTCCGATATTCCTGTCGTGTTCCGACTCGATTCGAATGGGATATTGACTCGGGTGGCTGGCACGGGAGTGGTGGGATCGAACGGCGATGGAGGACCGGCGGTGGACGCCGAGCTGTCGGACTACGACACGGTCGCCGTGGCACCGGACGGGACATTGTATATATCCGACTTCTGGAACGGGCGAATTCGCAAAGTGGCCCACGGGACGATTACCACGGTCGCGGGCGGCGGTTCCGGAAGCGGCGACGGCGGGCTGGCGACGTCGGTTGGTTTGGGCGGGCCTACCGGCGTGGCGGTGGATTCCAGTGGCAACCTCTATTTCTCCGAGCAGTGGAACAACCGTGTCCGGCGTGTCTCCGGCGGAATCATCACTACCGTCGCCGGGAACGGCAACTCCGGATTCAGCGGCGACGGCGGGCCGGCGGTCGGCGCGGAGCTATACTCTCCCACCGGTGTCGCGGTTGACTTTGCGGGAAACATCTACATCGCGGATACCGCAAACGACCGGATCCGAAAGGTGTCCGGCGGCGTGATCACTACGGTTGCCGGGACTGGCACGCAGGGCCATAGCGGAGATGGTGGACCCGCCGCACTGGCCGAGTTGAATCTGGAGGCGCACTCCGGCATTGCCGTGGACACCGCGGGGAATCTGTACATCCCGGACTGGCTATATGTTCGAAAGGTCTCGCAGGGCGTCATTACGACAGTCGCGGGGCAAGGAGCGGATAGCGCGGCGAGTGTCGCTGGCGCCATGGCGCAGCAGTTCCCACTGACGGGGCCAGTAAGTGTGGCTACCGGCGCCAACGGGACCTTTTACGTTGCAGACGCTGGTTGGACCGGGATGAACGGTGGGGTTGTTATCGAAGTCTCCAACGGGCAGGCCGTCGCCATCGCCGGCGGGGGCTCGAAGCTCGGAGACGGAGGACCAGCCAGAGCCGGCCAGCTATACGGTCCCCTTGGCATCGCCATGGACCGCTCCGGGGCGCTCTACATCGCCGACAGCTATAACGAACGCATTCGCATGGTGAAGGACGGCATTCTGACGACCATCGCCGGCGACGGCGGCGGAACGTACGTGGGGACTGGCACGAGCGGCCCGGCCGTTGACGCTGCCATCGAGTATCCAACAGCCGTCACCACAGTCGCCAGCGGAAACATCTACCTGACGGACGGAGGAAGCGGCGGTTACATTCGGGAAGTAACCCAAGGGATCTTCAGCACAATCGCAGGAAACGGCTACGCCTTAGGCACGGATACAGGAGCAGCGAAGATCGACGGAGCAGCCGCAATTGAGGGACTGGTGACGTCCAGCACCGGTGATCTGTATTTCAGCGAGGCGCCTGAACATCGAGTTTGGAAGCTATCGGGCGGTGTGGTCACAGTTGTCGCCGGTACTGGCATGGCAGGCTATAGCGGCGACAACGGACCGGCGCAGAATGCCCAATTGAATTTCCCTCGTGGGCTGGCGGTCGATAACGCCGACAACCTCTACATTGCCGACTGGTACAACGGAGTCATTCGTAAGGTCTCAAACGGAACGATCACGACGGTTGCCGGGCCATTCTATTACCCCTGGGCGGTTGCGGTGGATGGTCAAGGCAATCTTTTTGTTACGGGTGGCTGGTTTGTGGATCGGGTGTCAAACGGTGTCATTACCACAATCGCGCAGGCAGGTGTCTTGCCAGGGGATGACAACGCGCCTCCGAACGCTCAACTGGCGTCGCCCGCGGGAGTGGCTGTAGACGCAGCCGGCTGCGTATATGTGGCAGACACGTTAAACAATCGAATCCTGGTTTTCTCCCCGCTCCGCGGCGACGGGCCGCCGCTGGTTCAGGATGAGAGGCGAGTGGGCTCTACGGCACTAGTTCAGTCAGCCCCAGCGCAGCCCGCCGCTCGAAACTGCGGTACGGCCCCGTTGCGCTGAACGAACCCGCCCGCATTGGAATCTGGAGAGTGTGATTTCAATCGCCGCAACGGTGAGCCAGTCCTAGTGGACTGTCGTACTCTCACGGAACCGCGGTGACGAAGAAGAATGTGGCCGCGACAGGGGGCGGCTTACCTTGGAGGCCGGTGTAACACACACAAAGTTCGCGGCATCGTCCGTACTGCCAAGCCCTTCCCATCGGGCCACTGCGGGATACGCGCACAATGGCCGAGTGCGGAGCACGCCGCTGGTGGGATCGAGATCGGCGTTGTACTTGGTCGCGATGATCCGCTCCGGTGCAACCCCTTGCTCAACCCAGAGTTCCAGAGCCGACTCCAGGTCGTGTTGCGGGTCGCCCCGGTCGAAACCATTCTGCCCGAAACTATCCGGTCCCGGCCCATACTCGCAGTGCTGCATGCCGGGCGCGAGAAACAAGCGGATGAAGGACGCTCCGCGGGTTCGGCCCAGCTTGGCGACCACGCTCTCGTAGTAGTCGATCGTGCTTTGGGCCGCAATCGCAGGATCGCTCCAGCCGTGAAACAGAATGAGCTTGCCGCCGCGCTCGCGGAATGCCGTCAAGTCCGGATCGATCGCATTCAGTGTCGCGCCAGTCGCCGCATCCGCGGCAGCCACGTCGCTGTCGATATTGAACGCGAGGGGATTCCATGCCGGGTTGCCGTAAACCATGTTCACGAAGTAGTAATATCCGAAGCCAAACAACGCGCCCGTACCCTGCGTAGGCCCGGTGACCCACAACGACCAGCCATTGGTGCCCGTCTGCCCACCCACGGGGTAGCCGGGGAAGATCTGGACGCCAGCGGAGTTCACCGGACCGGCGTAGAGTGCCTGCAACGTCCCGATCTCAGGCGAGGTAAGGCAGGCGTCGGTCTCAGCGCCCTGGCAGAGCAGGATCGAGGGGTCGAAGTGGCATTTCCGCGGATCGTCGATTACCCCATCCACCACGCCATCCAGACCGTCGCACGCCGCCAGCGCGGCCGCTTCGATCGCCGGCAGCTTCGAGGGCGGGAGATAATTCACCGCCAGCGCCTGGTTGTCCCAGACTCCTGTCGAGAATAGGTGCGTCATGAAGTTGGCTGACGCGCCGGCGATCATTCCGTCGTAGTCGGCCGGGTAGCGCTGGGCCTCCATCAGCGCCTGCCGTCCGCCGTTCGAACAGCCAGTGAAATACGAGTGGTTGGGCCCTTGCCCATAGAACGCGGCCACGATGGCCTGGCCCGTCTGCGCCGTTTCGTGGATCGCGCGATAGCCGTAATCAATGACCTTCTCCGGATGTCCTAAGGCCCAACTCGCGTCCAACACACCCAGCGAACCCGCCTGGTGACCCGTATCGGTGGAGGCGGCGGCATAGTCATGACTGAGCGCATCGCCCATTTTGCCGTAGTTGATCGATCCGCCGAATCCGCCGTTGTCGGCGCCCGCAAACTTGCCGTTCCAACCCGAACTCGGCATCCACACTTCGAATTGGATATCGGAATCGGTAGTCGGCCGGATCGACCCAGCGACCCGGCAGAACGCGGGCAGACTTGAGAAGGCCGTGCCGTCCGGAGCTGTATACGGGCCAGCCGGTACGGAGACTGCGGTCTTAATCGTCGTATCGGTGAGCGAGAGGCTTGCCATTCCCCCGCAAGTGGCGGCGGCGAACAATCGGCTGATGCCCACTAAGCCGATCCAAAGAACCTGAACCTTCGTCATTCTGGCCGATCAGTCTACCGCTCAGTCGTCCCATACGCAACCATACGACGCAGGATCAGAAGCCCCCGGCGCTGACATTTTGCAAACACGGGTCGGCCTGGCCAAACGGCGGCGCCTGGCCGCAGTGGATTCTCGCTCAGCCTAAAGTCGCCACACAATGTCGCCGATAAACGCCATGGGTGAGAATTCGGCTAATGCCGGAACGAACAAAGCGCCTCCATGCCGGTCTTGTCGCGGCTGTCGTGCTCGCTGCCAGCTCCTGCATCGGCCACCACACCGCCGCGCCGCTAGAGCGGATCGAGCAGATCATGGCCTTGCCCTTTCCAGTCGCTTACCACCGCGTTCCAGTCGACCTCAAGGGCTGGGTCACCCTCTCGGATCCCACCACCAACTTGGTGTGCTTGGAAGATGGTACGGGCGCGGCCCGGGTGATTCTCCCTTTTCTGAACATTGACCTCAGAATGGGCAACACGCTGGAAATCATCGGCGAGGTGAACGAAGGAGGCCCTACACCCACGATTGTGGCGAGCGAAGCCATGCTTCTGGAGGGAACCCACGAACCCCTTGCCCCCCCCCGTCCAGGTCGCAGACCTCACTGCCGGCCGCACCGGCTTTCGCTACGTAGCGGTGAAAGGCGTTCTTCGCTCCTGGCGTCAGGACCGCTCGGGTCACGCCATCATCCGATTGGGTTCTGGCGCAACGGCTTTTGAGGCTGCCGTCTTCTCAACGGACCTGGCGAACCTCACCGACAAAATCGGTAGCCGCATCCGGATACGCGCCGTGGCTAACCTGAGCCGTGATGTTTACGGCCGCACGGCCCTGGTTCAGATGTGGGTGCCCCGCAACACGGACGTCGAAGTTCTTTCGCCGGCTCCCCAGAGCATTCGGGTTCAGAACATTCGCGAGGTGGCTGCATTGCCCGGAAATACGCTGGCCGAGCGCGCGCTCCACCTCCACGGCAGCATCCAATCCGATGGCGTGCGCGAGGAATTGCGTCTTGAAGATGACAGCGGCTCCATTCGCATTCGGCCGGCCCCCAACGCAGTGTTGCCAGTCGGAGAGGTGGTCGACGTGGCGGCCTTTGCCGAACTCGATGGCGGTGAGCTCAAAATCACCGACGCCAGACTGGTGGAGGGGGTGCAGGCGAATCCCGGGGCGCATCCCGCCGATCAGGACCGGGGATCATCACCTCCGTGGCCGAAGTTCACGCCTTGAGCCCGGAAGAGGCCGCTGGTGCCATTCCCGTTCACGTCCGGGCAACGGTGACCTACATCAATCCCCCCAACAACGCGTTCTTCGTGCAGGACCAGACTGGTCCCACTTACGTGTTTGCTCCGCGGATCAGCGAGCTCAAAGTGCAGGCGGGCGATCTGGTGGTTCTGCACGGCGTTTCCTCACCCGGTCAGTTCGCGCCGATCATCACCGAGGCTTGGGCGAAACGCATCTCCTTCTCTTCCATGCCTTCGCCGGCGCCGGTAGCCTTCGATAACCTGTTCTCCGGAAAGATGGACAGCTCGTGGGTCGAAACCGAAGGCGTCGTGCAAAGCGTCGAGACTAACCGCAACACATTGGAAGACATCGTTTCGCTGCAGTGGGGAGATCACCTGTACGTGCTCCGCGTCCACAATCCAAACGCGCGTCCCCTGCCGCCGCCGGATAGCCGCATCCAGGTCCAGGGTGTTTGTGGGTCGTTGTTCAATGCCATGCGCCAGATCGTCGGCATTGTGATCTACGTGCCCTCGCCCGAGTTCGTGCGCGTGCTGGAGCCTGGTCCGGATCCGGCCTCATTGCGCCCGCACCCGATTGATGAGCTCCTGCGCTTCTCCTCCTCCGACTCGCCCGGGCACCGGACACGGATTCGTGGCGTCGTCACCCTGGCCAGCCCGTCCGGCCCGTCCTACGTCGAAGACAGCGGGGCTGGCGTCAAGATCGTCAACCATGCACGCACGGATCTCCGTCCCGGCGATCTGGTCGACGTACTCGGCTTCGGGCACTCCGGTTCCTTCAGCCCGGAAATGCGGGATGCGCATGTCTCGCTCCGCGCACGGGGTTCCGCGCCATCCCCGCAGCCCATAACCGTTGACCAGGCCTTGGGAGGTGCCTACGATTCTAAGCTGGTCACAATAGATGCCGTCGTCGTGGATCAGGGCAGAGGTTTCAGTCAGAATGCCGTGATGCTGCAAGTGGGCGGTAAGTTGTTTAGTGCCACCCTGGATCACGAACAGGTTCCTCCGCTGGACCGGGGTAGCATCGTCCGCGTGACCGGTATCTGTTCCATAGCGGCCGAGGGCAATTTCGCCTATCGTGTCCCAAAGTCATTCAGCCTCGTGCTGCGCAGCGCCGGTGACATCACCGTGGTCCGATCTGCGCCGTGGTGGACCCCTGGCCGCCTGCTGAGCGTACTTGGCTCTGTGGTGGCCTTACTGCTCGCCGTTCTGTCTTGGGTGGCCGTACTTCGACGTAGGGTCGGGTTACAGACCGCGACGATCCGCAAGAAACTGCAGCAGGAGGAACTGCTCAAGCGCGCCGCCGAGTCCGCGAACCGGTCCACGAGCGAATTCCTGGCCAACATGAGCCATGAGATCCGCACGCCGATGAACGGCATCATGGGTATGACGGAACTGGCACTGGGAACCGAACTGACGGCCGAACAGCGGGACTTCCTCCTCACCACTAAGGCGTCAGCCGACAATCTGCTCACCCTGCTGAACGACATCCTGGACTTCTCCAAAATCGAGGCCGGGAGGCTGGATGTCTCTCCCGTGGACTTCCTGCTGCGCGACTGCGTCACCGATACGCTGCACACGCTCGCGGCACGGGCCGACGAGAAGGGACTCGAGTTGCTGTGCCGGGTGGCGCCGGAAGTGTCCGACGAATTGGTCGGTGACCGGGGCCGGCTGCGCCAGATAGTGATTAACCTTGTGGGGAACGCCATCAAGTTCACCGCTCGCGGCGAAGTGGCGGTTGAGGTTATGCTCGAACCCGGCACCGCGGAAGGCGTGATGCTGCACTGCCGGGTGGCTGACACCGGTATCGGAATCCCTCCGGAGAAACAGAAGGCGGTGTTCGAGGCGTTCGAACAGGCCGATGCATCGACCACACGAAAGTACGGCGGTACGGGCCTGGGCCTGGCGATTTCCCGCCGGCTGGTGGAACTGATGGGCGGACGCATCTGGCTGGAGAGCCCGCGCGCGGATCTCGCCGCAGAGTCTCCCGGGCCGGGCTGCGCGTTCCATTTCACAGTGGCCATGGCGGTTGGCGAGGGACCGCCCCGACCTGATTCGGTGCCACTTGACGGAGTACCGGTCCTGATCGTGGACGACAATCCGACCAACCGGACGATCCTGGTGGAGATGCTGCGCACCAAGCGGGATGAAGCCGCTGGCGGTGGACAGCGGCGAGGCGGCCCTCGCGATGCTCGACCAGGCGCGCGCCGTGGGCTGCCCGTTCCCGCTGGCCATCCTGGATTTCCAGATGCCCGGCATGGACGGCTTCACCCTGGCGGCGCGCATCCGCGCGCAGCCCGAGTTGCGCGACACGCGCCTGTTCATGCTGACCTCGGCGGGGCAGCGGGGCGACGCCGCGCGCTGCAAGGAAATCGGCATCGAAGTCTACCTGCTGAAGCCGGTCAAGCAGTCGGCCCTGCTGGAGGCCATCGCCCGGTCCCTCGGGCGGCCGGTCGAGCGGCGGGCTGCTGCCGCTGACCCGCCACTCGCTGCACGAGTCGCGCCCAAGCTGCGCGTGCTGCTGGCCGAGGACAACGCCATCAACCAGAAACTGGCGATCCGCCTGCTCGAGAAGCAAGGGCACTCGGTGACGGTGGCCAACGATGGCGGGGAGGCGGTGGCGGCGGTGGAGGAAGGCGAGTTCGACGTGGTGCTGATGGACGTGCAGATGCCGAACATGAGCGGCCTGGAAGCCGCAGCGGCCATCCGCACGCGGGAGCGCGGCACCGGCCGGCACGTGCCCATCGTCGCCATGACGGCGCACGCGATGAAAGGCGACGAGGAGCGCTGCCTGGAGGCCGGAATGGACGGCTACATTTCGAAACCAATCCAACCCGACCGCATGATGGAAGTGATCGCCCAGATCACTGACCGGGCCGGGGAAAGCGCGGGGCGCGCGCCTAGTCCTCACATTCTCGCATGATCCCTCTTCGATATCCGCGACGAATTGCCCAACGTGGCGTAGTGGCTAGCGCCGGGCAGCCGATCCACGGGACCAGCGGTTCGAGAGGGTGTTATCGCGCATTATCGGTAGCTGCGTAACATTTCCTCCCCGCTGCGCGGCCCGGGGGAAATCCAGTGGCAGCAATGGAAGAACGCGGCAACCAGCCAGAGCCGGCTTCCTCGCCTAGTATGTTCATGCTATTCCCCACGCTCATGGTTGCCTGTAGAATTGCTACCCATGAAGAACCGATTTGCAGTCGTGACTGTTCTCGCCATCATCGCGAGCGCGTCCGGCCTTGCGGCCGAGCAGAAAACGATTACTGGGTGGGTCCTCGACTCCGCGTGTGCGTTTACTAAAGGACTGAAAAAGCCCATCAGCGCCGAATGCGCGATATCTTGCGCCAAGAACGGATCGCCGCTCGTCATCTTGCAAGACGACGGCTCCATTTACTGGCCGATTGCCGAAACGATGCCGGCGGAAGGTCAGAATGAAGCGGCTCATGCCGTTTGCCGGCAAACGCATCAGGGCGACAGGCAAGACCTACGTGCGCGGCGGCTCCAACGCTATTGTGATCGACAACATCGTCGAAGCAACTAGCCAGTAGGTCCCCTCGCTGTTGTCGCATCTTGGGGCACTTTCGGATTCGCGGCCGCCGGCTTCCCCAACGGCTGCCCGTCAGATGGCTCTCTGCCAACTTCCATTCACCAGCCAACTGTAGTGCCCGGTGGCTTCCACGACACCGAGGCATGAACATCACGAAGCGGAACGTTCACCCGCAAGAATAGACAATTCTCGCCGCGATGGAAAAGGCCCGCGTGGTAAAGGGTGGGCACAGTTCGGGCACACACAGTTTGACCTGCCCGATGGTTCGTGTGGCGGCCTGCGCCGGCCCGATATCCTGCCCGCATTGTGGCGGCACCGAGTT
>CAWJLI010000193.1:0-7827 GCA_963843095.1 Bryobacterales bacterium | reverse complement strand
ATCACCGCATGGCGCGGGTGGGAGTTCACGGAGGGTATGCTCAAAGCCCTCGGCACTGAGTCGGAGTGGGAGCCTCGGTGCGCGCCGCGGGCCAAGTGCCTACACAGCAGCCATGCTGCGCCCAAATTCGATTGCTCTTGCGGCTATTGGTCACCGAAAAACATTCGACTTGCTGCAGAGCCGCCCCGCCGGAGGGGAAGCCGCGGCCGCCGGCGGGCAGCGTGCGGACTTCAATTTCGATCTGGTTGACGCCGGCGATCAGAACATCAGTCACATCCCAGCGGTACGGCTGCCAGGCGCGCGCGCCAACCTCCTTGCCGTTTACCCGCAGGCTGGCGTAATCGTGGACGTCGGCGCATTCCAGGTAAATGCGCTTCCCGAACGGCTTAAAGGCCAGCGTAACCTGCTGCTTAAACTGCGTGACCGGCGCCTCGACCGGAAACTCCGCGATCATGTCTTGCCGGCGGCGAATGTAGGTTCGGGCTCAGCAACGTCTGCGGGCGCCGCGCCGATCACCACGATCTTCGCCTCGTAGGGCGCCAGCACCAGCGGCAAGCGCACCGAATCCGGGCCGGCAGTCGCGCCCGTCATGAGATGGATCTCGCCGGTGCCTGCGTCCCAGACCTGCGCTTGTCCGTGGCCCGCGACCTCTACCGTGCGCGATTGCGGCTGGTTGCTTTCATTGAAGAAGAAGTACAGGTCGGCGTCGCGCCAGGTACGGTGCGTGTACTTGAGCGCGGTGCATGGGCTATCGAGCGCGACATCGGGCTTCGGCAGCGCCGCGATGACGCGCGCGGTAATGATCGCCCGCCGGTTCGAGCAGCGTGGCGAAGCTGAGGTCGGGCTTCTCATTGGCATCGCAGGAAAGTCCGGTCGACCACGACGGTGGGCGCGGCGCCGTCGAAGATCACCTTGCCGCCGGCGGCCGCCATGGCGCGCAAGCGATCCAGCGCGGCGCGCGAGATCACGGTGGAAGAAGGAACCATGATCGGCGCGGTAGACTTGCCCGCTGAGGTTGCGGAAAGCGCCGTTCTCCAGCGTCGCGACGGAGCTGAGCGACTGCTCGTCGAAGTAATCGAAATCGATCTGGTGCTCCAGCAGTTGCTTGCCCAGCTTGGTGGTGCTGCGGTCGGCCGTTTCGTCGCCCAGCCACATGCTGTTGGCCGGATGGTAGAGAGCCACCTGCGCGGCGGGCCGGCCGATGGCCATTAAATAGGATGCGCGGTTGGTGTACCAGGCCAGCATGGCGGCCTGCGGCGGCGCGTTCGCCGGCAACCCCGGCGGCGCCGGATGGCGGGGACGCGGATCTGCGGCATGTTGACGCCGCGCACGAACTGGTAATCCAACTGGAACTTGCCGTCCACGCCGGTGCCGCCGCCCTCTTCCGCCCATACCCGCGGCCGCCCGAACAGGTGCGCCGCCGACGAGGCCAGCTTCGGGAAGTTGTCGTTGACGTCGTAGAGTCGTGTCTTCGCGAATCACCGCACTGGGAACAAGCTGGTTCAGGTTGTCGATGCCGGGAATCTGTACGTGACGCATGTCGCGGAAGAAATCGCCCTCGTTGCGAATGAGATCTTCGCCGTGCGAGAGGTTCAGCATCAACTCTTCGTGGTTCAGGTGAACCAGGTATTCGAGTTTGTTCGCGGCGCACCAATCGGCCTGCACACCGAAGAAGCTCTCACGGAAGATGCCGCTCCAGACGTCCCAATAGTCGGCCTTCACGCGCCGGGCCTCGTCGGTCAACTTGGGCGCGAAGAAGAGCGGCAGGTAGGGCTGCAGGTCGTAACCCTTCTGTTCGCGGAACGTGTCGAGCAGTTTGGGCGTCCACGGAATGAAGCCGGTGTAATCGGGCTCGTCGCCGAAAAAGCCGAGCACGGTTTTTCCGAATTCCTGCCCGAAGAGCTGCTTGTAGACTTCGTGGGTTGTCTTCAGAAACGCGCGCGTGGCGTCCGGGTTGAGATAGTCGATCAGCGAGTACAGACTGTCCTTGGAGTAAGTGCCGTCGGCGCGGTTGATATAACGCGTGGGCGAGCTGCGGAACACGTGGCGGACGAAGATCACCTCCGACCTGCCTTCCGGCGGAGCCGTCCATTTGATCTGGCCGCCGCTGATCGGCAGTACGTCGGCTTTCTCGGCCGCGGGTTGCGGGTTTGCGACACCCCTGGGCGGTGGAATCAGCGTGTGCGTGAGCGCGCCGAGTGTATCGGGGGGCGCCGGGAGCGCAATGGTCTGCCCGGGCGCCACGCAGATGTGCGTGTCGGCGACGATTCCCTGCATGGTGAGTTGCGGATATTCCTCGCTGATCTTTGCCGCCGGCGAAACCGCTCGGGTAACTGCCCTCGTCGGCCAGCCAGACTTTCATGCCGCGCTTGCGCGCCTCCTCGACGGCAAACTTGATGAGAGCGAGATGTTCGGGCGAGAGATACTTAGGTGACATAGCGCGAGCCGGGCCGAAGTTGACCACGTAGACGCCGTTGGCCACCAACTGGTCGAACTCCTGCACGATGCGCGCCTGGGTCAACTCGCCGCCCCAGATGGCCCAGTGGATCGCGCCGTATTCACGGGGAGGCGTGCGGAAAGCGGTGGCCACTTCGTTGACGGAAGGGACGGTGATCTGTTGCCATGGCCGTTGGGCCATCAGCCCGGCGGCGCAAACAAGCAGTGCAAGTATCCTGCAGGCGTTTCTCATGATGTCTCCGAGCGATCAGTATAACTATTCGCACTTGTAATGTCAGGCCCGCGGCGACACGCGCGGATGAGCGATGCCCACTGGTAAGCTGAGGGAGTGCGATACGTACGGTGGACTGTGGTGGGGCTGCTGGCGTTGGCGGGCTTGCTTTTCGGAGGGGATTGGCTGGCCGCCCGTTGGCGCGGGCCGCGCGCGTTGGGCACGGTTCTGGTGCGGCCCTATTACGCCGTGCCGTTGAAAGACGGCAAGACCGAATTCATGTTTCTCAGCCCGGAGACCAGGGACTGCGTCCATTCGCTATTTCCGCACTTCGGCGATGCGCCCTGCTGGTATCTCGAGGGCCACAAGCAGCAGCGCATCGATATGTAAGGACTCGTCGCGTAACTGCGACGAGTCCACCGCGCCGCCGTCGAGCTGCGCACGTGTCATAGTAAATAGTAGTATGAGCATCGCCCGGTCTTGCCTGTGGCCTGCCGTGCTGCTTGCGTTTTCGGCCGCGACCGCCCCTGCACAGCAGTCCCATATTTCCTACGTTGGCCTGAATCCCTGTTGCATAGCCCCGGATGGGCAAGGAAACAGTTTCATCGTCACTTCGTCACCTTTGCCGCCAGGCCCCAGCGAGGAACTGGTGGCGATGACGACGATAACGGTGGTGAAAACGGATTCGAGCGGCAACGTCATCTCGGAATTCACTTTTCCGGCGGGCAATGACGGCCAGGCAGCCGCCGCGGCCGTGGATCCTTCGGGCAACCTCTGGATCGCCGGTTCGATAGCTGTTTCGTCCCAGAGTTACCCCACGCTCGGTCTCATCGCCAAGCTCGATAGCACCGGCACTCAGTTGCTGTACAGCGGCACGTTCGGTGGGCTCGACCCGAATGGCGCGACTGCCATCAGTGCCATCGCGTTCGATCCGGCCGGCAATCTTTACCTGGCAGGATCGACCAGCCAAACGGATTTCCCGGTCACGCCCGGCGCCTTTATTACTGCGCTGATTACCGCGCCGGCATACGTGCCCAACGGCTTTGTGGCAAAGCTCATCCGGGCAAGTCAATCAACTCCGCCCTACTCGTTGGCCTATTCGACATTGCTCGGCGGGCAGCCTTCCAGCAGCTCCGTGGCGCCCACTTTCATTCTGGCGTTGGCCGTGGATTCGAAAGGTGTAGCCACGGTCGCCGGCTACACGTATGCGTCCGATTTCCCGGTTACATCGGGGGCGTTTCAAACGCAATTTGAAGGCGGCGTTAATGACGCCGATGGGTTCATCACTCGGTTGAACGCTCAAGCCACCAGCTTGATCTGGTCGACGCTGCTGGGCGAAGGGGCGCCGGGCGCAATCGCACTGGATTCGAGCGGCAATGTGGTGGTTGCCGGAACTATTTATGACTCCAGCTTCCCCATCACACCTGGGGCGATCCAACCTCAGCTCGCCCAAACGACATTCAACATCATCGATGGTTTTGTGACCAAACTGAATTCGACCGGCGCCAGCCTTTTGTTTTCGACCTTTTATGGCAACGTCAATGCTACGCCGAAACTGAGACTCGACACCCAAGGCGATGTGTGGATCACCGAGTCGCTTGCTGATCTTTCCGGCTTGGTGTTGGCCCCGAATTCCATCGCTGTAGGCGATGCCGTGATCGCCGAGCTCGCGCCGGATGGTTCGAGCGTGCTGTTCTCCGAACTGGTGCCGAACGGCATGGCCGGCCAGGACCTGGCGCTGAATCCGGATGGCAGCCTGACCGTAATCGGACCGCCGCAGGCGGCATTCAACGCGAACATAGGGACTGGTTTCGTGTTGCGGCAGCCGCGCGCGGCGCCCACCGGAGTATCCATTCTCGGTGTGGCGGATTCGGCCGCGAACGCCGTGAACAACGTAGTGGCTCCCGGCGAATACGTGAGCATTTACGGAAACGGCCTGGGGCCTGAGGTAGGAGTGGGAATGCAGATCGATTCCAACGGCAGAGTTGCCAGCTCGCTGGGAGGCACGCAAGTTTCTTTCGATGGCGTTCTGGCGCCGCTCTTTTATGCGGCAGAAAATCAAATCAATGTGCTGGTGCCTTATGAAGTCGCGAGGAGCACGCAGGCAAACATGACGATCACGACCGGCGCCGGTTCGTCGCAGATTCTGCCTTTGCAGGTGGCCGCGGCGCAGCCGAACATCATGGCCGTTTTGAATTCCGATGGCAGCGTCAACTCGTCGTCGAACCCCGCGTCTTCGGGTGAAACGATCACCATCCTCGTCAGCGGAGCCGGCGCGCTCAGCCCGCAATTGGCGGACGGTACGATTGCCGCCTCGCCCGCGCCGGCGCCGGCCGCGCGGGTCCAGGTTGATTTCTACTTTACTCTTTTCGCGTTCTGCTTGGTCGACTGCCCTCCTAACATCGGCATCGGTACGCTGACGGCAGCGCCGGCGTACGCTGGCGGCATTCCGGGCACGGTGATCGATATGTTGCGGGTGGATGTACCGGTGCCGGCGAATTTGTACATGGCCGGTCCGCCTCCGTTCGGTGTCACGGTCGGGGTGGGTAATTCGACCTCGCCGAAGCTTCAGTTCTATTTAGCCGCGTCCGCGAACTGACGAGCATGGTAACGCCGACGGTCTTGCCGCCGGTGCCTTGCGGCAGGGAAAAAGCATCGGCGACAAGATCGCCGGCGTTACCGATCCTCTCTCTATTTGGCCGCGCGCGCGGCGCGATCCAAGAGAATCTTGACCGGACGCACAGCGGCCAGGCGCAGGTCTGCGTTGGGCTCCAACATGCGCTTGAGCTCGGCGTCCTGGACGGCCAGCCAATCGGGTTGGGCCGGTTGATTCTGGACGACGATATCGAGCAATCGCAGCCCCAGCAATCCCACAGACGACAGATCTCTCGAGATCGGCCTCAGCTCCTCCAGCAGAGAATTGGCCTCGGCCAGCGGTTGAAGTCGCGGTCGTTGGCCGCCCAGCGGCTGAACTGCGCGCGCAATGCCGCACATCGGCCGCGGCGGCTGCCGGGTCCGCCGCCACGCGGGCAGCCGCCAATTCGAGCGCGCGCACGCTTTCGCTCTCCGGGCGGGCGGCGTCCACCATGCGGTTGAAGGGCGTTTCGGTCGTGATGCGGTCGGCGTGGCGCGGTCCCAGCCCCAGCGCCTCGCAGGCATCGGCCAGCACGCGGACCGGCGGCGCGAGACGGTTGCCGCTCAATCGGTCGAGCATCGGCGCGTAGTTTGACCGGTGCGGATGCCGGTCCACTCGAGCATGCGGCTGACCGCTTCCAGGCGCCGGTACATCGAGTCCACATCGGTCACGTCCGGAGCGGACCAGAGCCGCTCGGCAATCGCCGCCAGGCGAGGCCAGATGCGCGAATCCACCGTCTCCGCGCTCGCCAGCTCCGCCCACATGCACGCTTCGCCGCCCAGAATGCGGCGCGTCTGTTCGGGCGTCAATTGCGCCGCGTCGCCGGCCAGCGGCTCGATCCCGTAATGAAAGCTGGCCGGGCTGAGGTGATCGAGGTAGTAGCCCCACGACAGGATGCCGCGATAGCCCTGCCGCACCGATTCGGCCAGCGACGCGCGCCCGCGCCAGGTCTGGATCACGGTGCTCGAGCCCAGTCCCGGTTGCAGGATCTCGTCCCAGCCGACCATGGTCTTGCCGTGCCGCGCCAGAATCTGGCGAATGCGCTGGCTGAAATACAACTGGATGTGGCGCGCGTCCTTGAAGCGGTGCTGTTTGGCGAACGCCTGGATGTGCGCCGACTGGCTCCACTGCTTGCCGTTGACTTCGTCGCCGCCCACGTGGAAATAGGGGTCGGGGAACAGCGCCGCCATTTCGCCGATGAAGCCATCCAGGAAGCGGTAGGTTTCCTCGCGGCTCGGGTCCATCACCGGATCGTAAATTCCGTAGTCGCCGCCGATTTCGAATGGGCCCGGCCCGCTGGCCAGTCGGGGATAGCCGGGAAACCAGCTCGCGGTATGACCCGGCATGTCGAACTCCGGCACCACGCGGATGCCGCGCTCGCGCGCGTAAGCGACCACGGCGCGGATGTCGGCGTGCGTGTAATAATGGCCGCCGGAACCGAATTGGTGCAAACGCGGATAGAGCTTGCTTTCGACGCGAAAGCCCTGATCGTCGGAAAGGTGCCAGTGGAAGACGTTCAGCTTCACGGCGGCCATCGCATCCAGGTTGCGCTCGACCACCTCGACCGGCATCCAATGGCGTGAAACATCCATCAGCAGCCCGCGCCACGGGAAGCGCGGCCGGTCGTCGATGCGTACTGCCGGCACATTGAAGCCGCTCGATCCGGGCTGGACCAGTTGCGCGAACGTTTCCAGGCCGCGCAGCGCGCCATCCACGGTGGCGGCCTTCAGCAGCGCGCCTTCGGGAGTAACCTCAAGCCGATAGGATTCATCCTCGCCCAGGGTTGGATACGCCGCGCCGTGCGCGGCGCACTCCACGCGCAACGTGGCGTGGTGGCCGGCCGCCGGCTTGCCGCGCGGAATGGCCATGCCGGTCTGGCGCGAAAGACGCGCCACCAGCCGGTTCAGCGCGTTTTCCAGGCGTGCGTCGGGCAGCGTGGCGGCGACGGTGAACTTCTGGTCGATCGGCAGCGCGCCCGCGCCGCCTTCCAGGTTCAGCGGCATCGGCATCAGCGCCGGAAGTTCGGCGGGCGAGGCAAAGCCCGAAACGACGATGGTGGTCATCAGGAGTAATCGGTGCATCCTCTATACTCCAACACTGTGACGGGCCGGCGGGCAAGGGGCTGCTTCGAGGGCGGGTAGTGACGGAATCGTGTTCGCGGAGAGCGTTTTGGAAGCTTGTTTTTGCGGGTTTGTGTGGCGATGGTGCGTTATTGCCGGCGCTGGAACGCCGGGACTGGAGGAACCGGTTCCTTTCTCCTCTCGAGGAGGAGTACAAGCCACTATGGCCGCCTTATGAACGTTGCACGGCGTGACCCGGTTTCAAGTTGCCCCCTGCAGGGAGGACCGCGGTTAGGCACCGGACGTCGCCCCGAAACGGCTGCTTCACGGCGAGCGAGCAGCTCTTTTTCGATTTCAGAATAGCCCGCGCGGCGGCTCGATGCGCCGAGCGCAAGGGGCCAAGCGATTGAAAACGGGCGGCGAACATTTTTGCAAGGGTTGGTGACTGCGTGTGCGTCCGGCGG
>CAWJLI010000192.1:0-38546 GCA_963843095.1 Bryobacterales bacterium | reverse complement strand
ACGCGCGCTGTTCCTGATGCAGTTCGTCAACAGCCTGCTGGCGGGGGCCTGCGTAACCCTGGTCTACCGGGCGCTGCGGCGCAGGGCCATCCGGGCGGAGGGCGCGATTGCGGGCGCGCTGGCGTTCGCATTTGCCGCCACGTGGTGGAAGTTTTCGACCGATGCGGATGCGTACATACCCGCGATCGTCCTTTTATTGTGCGCGAACGATCTGCTCGAAACCAGGCGCAGCGTGGTTTTGGCGGGGGTGACGCACGCGGCGGCGATGCTGTTTCACGAGCTGGCGTTTCTCTTTCTGCCGGTAGCCTTGTGGCGGCTGAAAGAACCGAAGAAGGTCGTGTTTTACGCGACGTGCTCGCTGGGACCGACCAGCATCGCTTACGTTTTGGCTTACCGGCTGGTTTGCGGACAGTTCCGCGCCGCCGGCCTGGCAGGCTGGGTGATGGCGCACTCGCCGGATGCCTCGTTCTCGTGGTCTCCGGTGCGCGACCTGGGCCTGACGATCGAGGGCACGCTGCGCCTCTTTTTCGGTGGCCGACTCGACCAGGTGGCCGCGCAGCCGTTCACCATCATCGGGGCTGTAGCCTTGGTTGCGTGTGTGTCGGGGTTGGCGGTGGGCTGGAAGCGCGGCGGCCCGCTTCAGTTTCGCCTTCCACCAAAGGACCTGTTGCTATGGGTGGGTGTGTATCTGGCGTTCCTGTTCGTCTGGATGCCGCAGAACACATTCTACCGGCTGTTCTACCTCGCGCCGCTGGTGATCGGCGCGTGCTGCGCGGTGAGGCGCACCCGGGCGGATCGGCTTTTGCCGTGGATGGTCTGCGGCGTGCTGTTTCTGTGGAACCTGGTTTTTGCGATTTACCCGCAATCGCGCGTGGAAAACAATGCGGCGCTGCGTTTTGCGCTGGAGCAGCACGATCATTGGCCGCCGGGCACGCCGATCGCATTTCACGTTTTCCATCCGGACCTGTGGACCATCAGCTACTTCAACCAGCAGGCCGCGTGGATCGGGCTCGACAAGATGGATCTCGACCGGTTGGACCAGAACCTCACCAGCGCACGGCAACGCAGCCAGCCGCTCTGGCTGGAAGCGACGGCCTACGAGTTCCTGTCCGCGGATCCCGCCGGCCGGCGCTGGCTGGCATCGCATCCGGCTCCCCGGTTGTTGCGCTTCCGCGATCCGAAGCACGAGTTCCGGTTCTATCGAGTGCGTTAGGGGGCGCGTGGGGTTGGCGTTTTGGGAGCGCCGCGACCGGGGCTAGCGGCTTCTCTGTTTGCGCCGGGCAGTGCGCCCTAGAGCGAGCAGTGCTACACCGGCTAGCACAAAGGTTGAACTCTCCGGCGTGGTGGGCTTTGGGCCGCTGTCTTGATACGCCGGCCCTTCCAAAGTTTGCGCCGCGATGGGATTACTCCCTTGGGAGACGTTCTCATAGACATAGGCGACGTTGGAAGTCTGGCCCACGCTCACGGACTCGTAAGTCTCCGCCCAGGAAAGCGTGGTTGGATCGGTCGGATTGGTTGTTCCAGTCCACGCCTGCACTTGACCGCTGGAGAACCCGTCACCACCGTCGACTACGATGTCCCAAATGGCGAGTTGCAGACCCGCAGCCTGCGCCTGCGTTGCCGACCAGTCGGCCGAAGGCAGGGTCGAGGGATCGCCGGGGAACAATACGGGAAGCAGTGCGTTGTCTTCCAGCCAGGCGATCCTCTCGAGATAGGCTGGGTTTTGGGGTGGAGGAACCTGGCTCGGTAGATCGACGGTGGTGTTGTAGGTCTGATTGAGGTAAATATTAGTGAACAGATCCACACACATGGTGTCGCGGTCCACTGTCCCGCTGCTGTCGGTGAGTTGAATGTAGATTACTCCGGCGATCTCACTGGTGTCCGTGCCATTTTCGTCGATCCACAAACTGGATTCCGAGAGGGCGCCGTCAACTCCGGTGGCGACAATCGTGTCCGCGGCGGCGATTCCGGACGCCAGAATCGCCACCGCGAGCACTCCGAGTACGCGTCGAGATGGTGCTAATACACTCATCGCCAGCCCGAGTGTAGCGTGGGGCAAACATCCGCAAAAGCTCCATGGGTTCTATACGTTAGGGACGACGTAGGGCTATTCCGCCGACGCCAAAAGGGGGTGGTACTAACCATGCTGCATCCCAGAATCAGGAGGATGGAAGAATCCGGGACCGGGGTTAGTTAACTCTCATACCCGAACACTACCATTACCCTTAGGTCTGGATGTCGGGATCGGGCCGGACAGAGGAGCGAATGACGCCGCGTTACCTGCCCTTCAACTGCTCGGGCAGCACGGCATAACCTTCGGGAGGGGGGAACAGGGACACCAGCAATTCCAGGCGGCGGCGCAGGTAGCGACTGGGCATCTGGCGCGGGCCGGTTTCCACGTCGATATCGCAGCAGGTGCCGTGCAGGTACAGGGTCAAGGTGTCTTCGAAGGCCTGCCGCGCGTAGTCGCGAAAGAGCTTGGTTTCCTTGCGCACGTTGGTCTGCCGCCGCACCAGGGCCTGCTTGAGATGCCAGCCTTTTTCATCCACCTCGCCGTGAACTTCGGCGCTCAGTTCCTCGCGGATGGCGCGAAAGAAGCGCTCCTGCAATTCCTGGCTCCAGCGATCAGCCGTGAGGGCCGCCAGCGCGTTGTAGAGCCGGTAGTGGTATTCGGCGACGTCGCTGTCCTTGATGCCGAAGGCGAGCACCGTCCATTGATCCAGATCGCGGCGGCAATAGGCGAGGTAGCGGCCTTCGGCGGGGCGCTCGAAGCGAACGGCGTCGCCCTCCTTGCCGTTGCCGCGCTCGAGATACGGCGCCAGGATGATGCCCACTTGCGGCAGCAAGGCCACCAGGGCGGGCGAAAGCGCGGCGATCGGGTCGTTCAGGTATTGCTTGACCTCGTCTTCGGCGACGGGCAAAGTGGAAAAGTAAGAAAACTTCGCCGTGAGCGGAATCATCTCGCCGCGGAAACGCGCGGCCAGCTCGTCCACCGTCAATTTCGATCCGTCTGTTTCGGCTGCCATGGCCCGAATCGATTGTAACAACACGCCGGGGTAAACTTGGAACGGGTGGCGCGAAAAATTCTGGTATCGGCGGGCGAAGCCTCGGGCGATCTCTACGCCTCGCTGGTGGTTGCCGAGCTGCGCCGGGCGCCGGGCGGCTTGGATTGCTTTGGCTGCACCGGGCCGCGGCTGCGCGCCGAAGGCGTGCGCACAGTGGTGGATGCGGCCGACCTGGCGGTGGTCGGCATACTCGAAGTGGTGGGCCATCTGCCGCGCATCTGGCGCGAATACCGGAGGCTGGTTGCCGCCGCCCGCGCGGAAAAGCCGGATCTGGCCATCCTCACCGATTCACCCGACTTTCACCTGCGCGTGGCGCGCCGCCTGGCGGCCCAAGGCATCCCGGTGGTTTACCTGGTGGCGCCGCAAGCCTGGGCATGGCGAAAGGGCCGCGTGAAAACGCTGCGCCGCACCGTCACGCGCCTGCTATGCATCTTTCCGTTTGAGGAGGAGTTTTTCCGCGCCGCCGGAGTGATGACAGTCTATATCGGCCATCCGCTGTCCGGTTTGGTGAAGCCGTCGCTCAGCCGGGAGGAGTTTTTCAGGAAACACGGATTCGATCCGGCCCGTCCATTGATATCGGTGCTTCCCGGAAGCCGGCGTGGAGAAGCGGCGCGGCACATGCCCGCGCTGATGGAGGCGGTTCGCATCCTCAATCGCGAGCAGGCCATGAGTTTTGTCTTGCCCGCTTCGGCCACCACCGGGGCCGGGTTTTTCGCTAGTCGCGTCGGGGACGCGGCGGTGCGGGTGATCGAAGGGGAAAGTTGGGATGCCATGGCGCACTCCACGCTGGCGCTGGCCGCCAGCGGAACGGTGACGGTGGAGGCCGCGCTGTTGGGCGTCCCGATGGTGACGTTTTACAAGGTCACCACGCCCAGTTGGCTGTTGGGGAAGTTGATGGTTAAGGTGCCTTACTACACGATGGTCAACCTGATTGCGGGACGGCAGGTGGTGCCCGAGCTGATGCAGAGCGAGATGACGGGCGACCGCATCGCCGGCGAAGCGTTGCGGCTGCTGCGCGACACTGATGCGCGGGAACGCATGCTGGCGGGCCTGGCCGATGTGCGGCGCCGGCTGACCGAAGCGGGGCCGGGCGAAGCACCGCGGCGCGCCGCGGCCATCATACAGGATATTCTGGAAGGACAGGTGGCTCATGTATCGTGAATTTCGCGCGCTCTCCGGGGCTCTGGCGGCGAGCGTGCTCCTGGCAATGGCAGCATGGCCGATGGCGGCCCAGGAACGCCGCGCCGGTCCGCAAATCGACGTGCAGGATTATACGATAGACGCGGATATCTCCCCCAACTCGCAAACGCTCTCGGCCAAGGCGGTGGTGCGATTCGTGCCGCTGGTGGACAATCTGGCATCGGCCACCTTTGAGCTGAACAACGCGCTCAACATCGCCCGCGTGGTGGATGGCCAGGGAAAACAGATTGCCGCTTCCCGCAACCAGCAGGATTCTTCCGTCCGCCTCGCGTTCGATCCGGTGCTCGCCAAGGGCCAGCCCACGAGCATTTCGTTTGAGTACGACGGCAAGCTCAGCGGGCAGGAGGATTCGCCGGTGGAAGGCATCCGCTTCGCCGCCATCCATCCGGATTTCGCGTTCCTGATGTATCCGGCGCGCTGGTTCCCCGTGAGCGGCTACTCGACCGACCGCTTCGCCGCCGACATGCGCATTTCCGTGCCACAGGGGTATGTGGTGCTGGGCAGCGGCATGGATTCTCACCAGGCGGCCGGCGACAAGGTCCAATACGAATTCAAATTCGAGCACGCGTCCTTCCCCGGCAGTATAGCGGTGGTGAAGGATACTCCCAAGCGCGCGCAGGCCGAAGGCGTCACCACGTCGGTCTACTTCCGCGGCGCGGAGGGCGACAGGGCGGAGGCTTACGGGAACGAGACCAGCCAGATCATGTCGTACTTCTCCGGCGTGTTCGGGCCGCCGCCCTACGCCGACCTGACGATCGTCGAGACCGAAGCTGGCGCGCCCAACGGGTTCGCCGCGCCCGGCCTGATATTCCTCTCGCCGCGCGCCGTGACGCGCCCGGTGGCTTCCAAGCTGCTGGCCAACGAGGTTTCGCGCCAGTGGTGGGAAGAAATGGTTTCCGCGACCACCCGCAATCACCTGTGGCTGACCAATGGGCTGGCGGCGTACTCGGAACTGTTGTGGGTGGAGCACACCTCGGGCAAGGGCGCCATGGAAAGCCAGCTTCACGACGTGATGGTGGAATCGCTCACGGTGGACACCGTGCCGATCATGCAATCGGCGCGACTGGAAGACTATTCTCCGGAGCTATGGGCGCTGACCGGCAGCAAGGGCGCCGCCGTCGCCAACATGCTGCGCTACCTGATCGGCGACGACAAGTTTTTCGAGGTGCTCAGGCAATATGCACAGGGGCGAGTCTGGAGAACCGCGAGTACCGAAGATTTTCGCGAGGTAGCGGAAAAAGTGGCCGGCAAGAACCTGGGCTACTTCTTCCTGCAGTGGATCGAATCGAGCGGCGCGCCGGAATTCAAGCTCGAATACACGGTCTACCGGACGAAGATTCCGAAAGAGGGCTTCCGCGTGATGGGCAAGATCAGCCAGGATATGGATACGTTCCGCATGCCGGTCGATCTGAAGATCGAGACCGACGGCAACCCGGAGCAGCAGCGTATCGAAGTGGTGGGCACGTCGTCGGAGTTTTCGATCGACACTTTCGGCAAGCCGAAGAACATCGTCATCGACCCGGACAACCGGGTTCTGCGCTACAGTCCGGCGCTGCGGGTAGCGGTGGCGATCAAGCGGGGCGAACAGTTCGCCGAGCTCAGCCAGTTCCCGGAAGCGCTGCAGCAATATCAGAAGGCGCTCGAAACCAACCGCACGAGCTCGCTGGCGCACTATCGGATCGCGGAAGTCTACTTCCTGCAGAACAACTTCCAGCCGGCCGCCAACGAGTTCCGCGAAGCGCTGAACGGCGACCTGCAGCCCAAGTGGACCGAGGTCTGGGCGCACATCAACCTGGGCAAGATTTTCGACATCACGGGCCAGCGCGACCGCGCCGTGAACGAGTATAACCTCGCCATGCGCACCAAGGACGACACGCAGAGCGCGCAGGAGGAAGCCACCAAGTACCTGAAGACCGCATACGAGCGGCCGCGGCGGGTGGAACAATAGCCGTGGCGCAGGCTGTCGAGCCTGCCGTGCCGGGAGTCGCCTCGGCTTCTCGCGTGAATTGGGACGTACAACCGCTCAATACACGTTGCCGGGGCGTATTCTGAATCGGCCCATTTTCAGCGACAACATGCCGATCGCTCTCACGGGGTCTCCGGTTTCAGGGGACCACCGGTCGACAATATGGTATTGCCCGTTCTTCACTCCCTCGACGATCCATTGCGCCCCATCCAGACCAATCCGTACCGTCCCGTCCGGACCAGGTGGAGTTTCGTTCACCCCTGCCAAAGTGGGCAAATTCCAAAAGTCGGCCGCGGCCAAGGCTTCCAGTAACGATTGGGTCTTGGCTTTGGTCAGCCAAGAGACTCCATAGCGGATTATTCTCCCAGGCTCATAGCCGCCCTGGCCGGATGTCATCCGGAAATGCATCCGTCCCGAACCGCTTGCCCGCAGCACCAGCCGCACGGCGATGGGGTGATCCAACGTGCGCAGCCACAGGAACCGGTAAGCCTCCGCCATCGGATCCTGCGAAAGTTCCCACAGCGAGGGCTCGTGCAGGGCCTTGAGTTGTTTGGCATACCAGCTCGCCTTGAAGTCGTGCTCCTGCGGCGTCGTACCGAGAACGCCGGGCGGAAAGTACTGCTGGGCGGGCAACTCCCCGGCTCCGGCCAGCAGCAAGCACAAGAACGTGAACAGTCGCATGGCGTTGCTTTCGTTGTACTGACGTAGCAACCACGACAGCCGTTGCAGCCGTCGAAGCAAATTGTCAGCCTTCGGCACGGAAGAAAAGCCGAGACGACTCTCGGCTCAGCAGGCCCGACGGCCTGCGCCACGGACGTTAAACTTCCAGCTTCCAGGGCGCGCGGTAGCGGGCCTCGAGGTAGGGAAGGACTTCGGGTTGGCGGACTGTCATCGCCCGGTCGTCCCACTCGAGAGTGAGGCCGTGGCGCATGGAAATGTTGGCCAGCACGCAGGTGAGCGTGGAGCGCACGCAGTTTTCGATATCGCTGGTGGGGTGCTGGCGAGAGCGGATGCACTCCATGAAGTTGCGCCAGTGGGGAAGGTTCATGGCCCCGAGTTCCTGGCTGTTCTCGACCACCGGCGTGGCGCCGGGGCCCTGCTTGAAAATGGTGTAACCGCCGCGATTGACCATTAGCGTGGCTTTGGTTCCGTGGAAAGCCGTCCCGTATCCCGAGTTATACATAGGGAACGCATTCGCGGTGCGGCTTTCGTACGCGCCGACGAAGCCGGGATAGCGGTAGGTGACCAGCATGGTGTCCGGCGTTTCGGTATTGTCGGTAACATAAAACTTGCCGCCCTGGGCGGAAATCCCGAGCGGCATGGCCTCATCGAAAGCGAACTGGACGATGTCCATCAGGTGCACGCCCCAATCGGTCATGTTGCCGCCGGCATAATCCCAGAAATAGCGGAATGTGGAGTAGCGGTCACTGGCCACGCCCCAGCGGTTGGCGTTGAAAGGGCGCGCCGGCGCCGGCCCCAGCCATAAATCCCAATCGAGGGTGCGCGGTGGATCGCTGTCCGGCGGATTGCCCCAGCCTTCCTTTTTGGTAGCGCCAGCCTGAAAGGTGCGGCAGAAGGTGATGTCGCCCAGTTCGCCGCTCTTGACGATTTCGCGCGCCTTGCGGAAAAATCCGCCGGAACGCTGCATGGTGCCGCCCTGGACCACGCGCTCGAACTTGCGCGCCGCCTGGATCATCTTGAGGCCTTCCTCGACGTACACGCAGGCCGGTTTTTCCACCCACACATCCTTGCCGGCCTTGCAGGCTTCCACGGTCATGTAGGCATGCCAGTGATCGGGCGCAGCAATGCATACGGCATCCACAGACTTGTCGGCCAGGATCTCGCGAAAATCACGAACGGCTTGGACGCCGGGGAAACCACCTTTACGCGCCCGTTCCACCGCGGCATCGAGGGCCGGCTGGTAAACATCGCAAACCGCGACAATTTCAAAGCCGGGTGTCTTGAGGCAGTAGCCGAGATTGTCGTAGCCCATGCGGCCCACACCGATGAACGCGATATTGACCTTGTCGTTGGCGCCTCTCAGGTTCCCGGTGAACAGCGACGAAGTGAGGGCCGCGCCGCCGGCCGCTTTCAGAAACGCGCGGCGATCCGCGGATTCGTTTGTCATGCCCTCTGTTGTAGCAGGTTTGCGATCACCGCACGGCGCCCTGGGGATGCACCGACACCCTGCCTATGCGTGCGCCGGACGGAGGCGAGCCTCCTGGAACAAAGGCTCGCCCCACACGGCGGCGATCAGAACGACAGGTGCATATCCAACTGCAGGAAGCGCGGGCTGCCGATGGTGTGCTGGATCATTCCCAGGCTGCCCGTTGGTGGAACAGTCGCGGGCGGCTCGTAGTTGGGATAGAAATCGACGTCATTATTCGGGGTGTCGAAGTTCGGATGATTAAAGAGGTTGAACGCGTCGAAGCTGAAGCGCAGGTTGAAACGCTCGCTCAACTGGAACCGTTTGCCGAGCGAAGTGTCGATGCGCACGCCGAACGGACCGCGGAACAGGTTGCGTCCGCTGGTGCCGAAAACCGACTCGCCGGTGTCGCCGGCCGGGACGCCGTCCTGGCCCGGCGCCAGGAACTGTGGCGCAAAGGCGGCCGGGTTCAGAACCGGGTTCGCGGCGTTCACGCCGGTGGTCCCCTGCAATTGAGCTTGCTTCGCGGTCACCCCCGGGGCCAGCGGAACAATCGGATTGGTGATTTCATCGTTGCTGGAGAAGTACAGGCTGGCGATGGAACCCGAATAATCGTACACGCTGTACGGCTGGCCGCTCTGCGCGACCGTTTGGGTGCCGATGGTCCAGCCGTTCAGGAGTGCGTTGAGGGCCTTGTTCGCTTTGAAACCCTGCACGACGGGTATCGCGTAGGTCAAGTTGATCAGGAACACGTGAGTCTGGTCGAAATCCGACGAACCGTATCCCGACTTGAGATTCAACGTGTCGCCGCCGTTGTAGAAAAGCCCGGCTCCGCTTTGGTCGTCAAGACCATGAGACCAGGTATAGCTAGCCGTGAATTGCAACCCGCTGGACAGCCGTTTGCGGACCTGAAGCTGGAGAGCGTCGTAGTTCGAAATTCCCTCGGCTTTGTAGAGGACCGAATTGGCGCTGTAACCGATGTAAGGAACCCGAATACCCGTGTTACCGCCCTCCAAAGTGTTGACCGGTTCGAGCGGGTTCGCGGCGGTGCTCCCCGAGACGTAGGAGAACCCATAAGAGGAGGTCTGGCCGTTGACCGGATTGGTAGCCGTGGCGATCATGGGTTCGTTAAACGTAACCGGAACCACTTGATGCTGGCCGTGATTGCCCACGTAGCCGCCGCTCACCAGCCAACTGTTGTTGAGCTGATATTGCAAGTCGACGGTCCAGTTCTCGCTGTACGGCAGTTTGTTGTTGATATCGTAACCGCTGAAAATGAACGGCCCGTAGAGATTTCCCGGCGGATTCACTTCCTTGGTGGTGTCGGCGAGATTCGGAAGCTGCGCCAGGAATGCCGCGGGACTGCCCGGAATCGCGGCGCCGGCGGTGGGGAAGGGATTCGCGAAGGTGGAGCTGGAATTGGCCGTGACCTCACTCACAAAGGGCGGAGATAATGTGACGCCGAACGGACCACTGAATCCGCCGCCGGCGCCCGCCGACAGATAGCTGAACAGCTCGCCCCGGTCGTAATAAATGCCTGCCCCGGCGCGCACGGTCAGTTTCGCCGTCGGACTCCACGCCACGCCGAGGCGAGGCGCGAAACCCCACTGGCGCTGATTCAACAGTGAATTGCTGGCGCCCGAAGTGGCCATGGACGGATTGTTCCCGGCGATCTCCAGCCCGGAGCCGGTGATCGTGTCGGTGGCGGCATCGTAGGCGTAATCGGCCGCATTAAAGCCGGTCAAACGTCCGTACTTCTCGCTCAGCGGGCCGTCCAAGTCCCAGCGCAGCCCCAGAGTCACCGTGAGGTCGCTGCGAACCTTGTAACTGTCGGTGACGTAGGCTCCGGCGGTGTCGGACCGGTAGTAGCGGTCCGCCGATCCGAGGAACGCCGTCGAATAGGTTCCGGTGCGGACGGTGCCTTTGACGAAGTTGACGAAGCTGCTGAAAGCGACGATGTCGCTGTTGGTGTTGTTGTTGATGATATTGAGCTGCGTGTGGTCCCAGTTCGCGCCGAAGCTTAAGGAATGACGTCCCATCACCCATCGCAGTGTGGTCGCATACTCCCATTGATTCTGGTACATCCCGGCGTTGCCGAAGCTGGGGTTGGCGCCGAACGTGAAGCTGCCTCCCAAGCTATTGTCGGCCTTGGAAAACTTGATTTCCGGGAAGGCCGAGCCGCCCGGAAGGCTGATCCCGAAGTCGGCGGGCGTAAAGCCATCGGTGGTCGACGCGTACGCTTGCAGGCGCGTAAAGCCTGCGCGCTGTTGCCAAGTGATCGTGGGCGCCAGAATCACGGTATTGTCGAACGATATTACATGGCTGCCGGCCTGCAACGTTTGCGGGAAACCCAGCGCCTGAGTGACGGCTGCGAATGGTGTAGTGGTCGGATCGTTCTGAATATAATACTTGGCTGCCAGGCGATCCTTGTCGCTGATCACATAGTCGATGTTGGCGGAGCCTTGATTCACCTGCGCCTGCGTATGCGGGCCTGTCTGCAAGGCGTCGTAGCCGAGCTGCTTCGCCGTAGCGGCATTGGTAACATTCGGGGTCGGGATCAAATAGGATCCGTTGGGGAGTTTCGCGCCGAGCATTGCCATTGCCACCGGATTGAGCTGGCTCGCAGTGAGGGCCGTACCGTAATCCGCCTGGACCGCATTGATGATTCCGGTCGCGCTGCGGTCGTTGGTCAGCGTGATTGGAACAATGGCACCAACGGTGGACGATTGCCCATCCGCGATTCTCACTCCCTGGTAGGAGACGAAATAGAAGAGCTTGTCCTTCTTGACCGGCCCGCCCAGGATCCCGCCGAACGCGTTGCGGTTCAGGAATGGCACTTTGGTGAGGACCGCCGGAGAGGCGTTATAGAAGAACGGCGCGGCGTTCATGTCGCTGTTCTGGAAATGTTCATACGCTTCGCCGTGCAGCGTGTTGGTGCCCGATTTGGTGATCACACTGATGTGAGCGCCGCTATTGGCCCCCTGCGACGCGTCGTACATCGCCGCGTTCACCGCGATTTCCTGGATTGTCTCCGGAGCCGGCGTGGGAAGCGCCTGACCGATCGCGCCGTATACCGACGTGCTGGTCTGAGACGACCCGCCCACTCCGAAATTCTCGCCCGTGTTCAGGATGAAACGATTTTCACCGACTTGGCTGGTGGAGTTCCCATTAAAAAGGTTGTTCGTATTTACGCCGTTCAGCGAGAAACTGTTGCTGGTGTCGCGCTGGCCGTTCGCATAAATCGCCTGGTTTCCCAACCCGGTGTTGGAGCCCCCACCACCCAGCATATCGGCGTGGACGCCGGGCGTCAGGATCGCCAGTTGCGTGAAGCTCCCGGTTCCCAGCGGCGTGTCCTGGATGGTCACCTGATCGACCACGTAACCGTTGGTGGTGTCCACCTGATTCATCAACGGAACCGCCGTCACTTCCACCGTCGTGCTGACCGCGCCCACTTGCAGGCTGCCATCGACGGTGGTGGTGCGGTCCCCATTCACCAGAACCTCCGTATGTGTTTCGGTTTCAAACCCCTCTTTGGTTATCGTCAACTTGTAGGTTCCGGCCGGCAGGTTCGAGGCCAGGTACGAACCGTTGGTTTGCGTCTTGGCGGTCACTGCAAAGTTGGTTGCGATGTTGAGCGCCTTCACGGTCGCGCCAGGTACGGCCGCGCCGGTGGCATCCTTAACCGTGCCGGTTATCGCGCCCTGAATCTGCTGCGCGCGCAACGCGGGATAGGCGCCGGCGCAGATTAACATTGTCCAGCAGACAGCTTTTCTGAGAAAATCGGTCGGTAAACTTTTCATGATTTTTCTCCACGAGACAGAGTCGTTCGACGTTGACAGAACCCCTAGGTTATGTTGCCTTCCGGCCGAAGCCGGTTCCTGCGCCGGCGGTAGCCAGACGCAATGCCAATACAACGAAACCGTGCCCGGAGGATCAGAACAGGTTACCTGATCCTCAATTACAGCTTGGTGAAACCTCAGATTTTGGGGACACTTCAAACTCCCATTTGTGCGAGTATAGCAGGCCCGAAGCGCTTTCGCGCGCGGGGTGGGCGCAACCTGCCCGAACCGGCGCCGCCAGCGAGACACGGCGAAACCCCATGGTGCAGGGAGGGCCAGGCGGTTCCACGATGGCGAGCCCGATTCAAGCATAATGAGTAGTCGACATGAAGGCCTCTGCTGCCGCG
Source organism: Bryobacterales bacterium (assembly GCA_963843095.1). Classification (GTDB taxonomy): domain Bacteria; phylum Acidobacteriota; class Terriglobia; order Bryobacterales; family Bryobacteraceae; genus Bog-375. The sequence goes on along the minus strand of CAWJLI010000192.1, from coordinate 25,983 downwards.
CTTGCGGCGACTTGTCTCGCCTCCCTGGCCGCTGCCCAGGATACACGGAGGGTGGTCGAACCTTCGATTCCGCTGGCCTGCGCGACCCTGAACGCGAAGATCGGGCGCGCCGCGACGTCCATCGCTCCTGAGGACGAAAGCAAGCTGGACACGGCGCGCATCCAGGCGGCACTCGATGCGTGCCCGGCCGGCCGCGCGGTCGTGCTCGATCGGGCCTCGGAGCGGATCGACGCGTTTCTCTCCGGGCCGCTCGAACTGCGGCGCGGCGTTGCGCTGGTGGTGGCGCGCGGCGCGTACCTGTTCGCCTCGCGGAACCCTCGCGACTACGATCTGCAGCCGGGCGTCTGCGGCACGATCACCGAGGAGGGCCACGGTTGCCGGGCGCTGATCAATGGCGACGGCGTGGTTGACGCGGGGGTAATGGGCGACGGCGTGATCGACGGGCGCGGCGGGGAGACGATTCTCGGGCAAACCATCAGTTGGTGGAACCTGGCGGACATGGCTCGCGCGGGCGGCAGCCAGAACAACCCGCGGCTGATCGCGCTTCGACGCTGCGACAACTTCACGCTCTATCGCATCACGCTGATGAATTCGCCGAACTTTCACGTGGGGTACAGCGGCGGCAACGGATTCACGGCGTGGGGCGTCAAAATCCGGTCGCCGGAGCGGGCGCGCAATACCGACGGCATCGATCCCGGCAATTCGACCAACGTAACCATCACGCATTGCTATATCCACACGGGCGACGACCAGGTGGCGATCAAAGCGCCGTCAGGCGCGCCGACCACGCACATGAGCATCGTGCACAACCACTTCTATTCGGGGCACGGAATGTCGATCGGCAGCCCGACCGATGGCGGCGCGAGCGCCATTCGCGTGGCGGACCTTTCCATCGACGGGGCCGATAACGGCCTGCGCATCAAGTCGAACATCACGCGCGGCGGGCTGGTCGACGACGTCGTGTTCGAAGGCGTCTGCATCCGCGACACGGCCAACCCGATTCTGATGGACACCAACTACACCGCGCACGTCAGCAAAGAAGATAGCAAGCCGCCGCTCTTCCGCAACATCACAGTTCGTAATGTGCGTGTGGAAGGAGGCGGCAAGGTGACGCTGGAGGGTCTGGATGCGGCGCATCGCCTGGGAATTCAGTTCGACGGCGTCGTGTTCGACGATCCGGCGAACGTCCAGGTGTCGGCCAGGCATGCGGACGTGAAGATCGGGCCGGGCGAGTTCAATCTCAAGGTGACGGGCGCGGACCTGACGGTCTCCGGCAGGGCCGGGAAGAGCGGGAAAAACGCCTGCACGGCCAAGTTCGTCGATTTTCCGCTGCGGTAAGGGACCTCGCGACCTCTGCTACGATGAAATTTCCCTGCAATTATGGCGCTGCGTTTTTATAACACCCTCTCGCAACGCGTCGAGGAGTTCCGCCCGGCGCGCGACAACACGGTGCGGTTGTATACCTGCGGTCCCACGGTCTACAGTTACGCCCACATCGGCAACTTCCGCACTTTCACCTTCGTCGACATTCTGCGGCGGTGGCTGCGGGCCAGCGGTTACGGCCTGGATCACGTGATGAACATCACCGACGTGGACGACAAAATCATCCGCAACGCGGCGGCCGAGAAGAAGAGCTTGCAGGAGTACACCGCCATTTACACCCAGGCGTTCCTGGAGGACTGCGCCACGTTGCGGCTCGAAGTGGCTGAGCACCTGGTGAAAGCCACCGACCACATCGGCGACATGGCGGATGCGATTGCGCGCCTCACCGCGGGCGAGCACACGTACACGAGCGACGGCTCGATTTACTTCCGCATTGCAACGTTTCCGGGTTACGGCAAGCTTTCGCACAACGATTTCAGCGGCAACCTGGCCGGTGCGCGCGTCGACGTGGATGAATACGATAAAGCCGACGCGCGCGACTTCGCTCTGTGGAAAGCGCCCAAGGAAGGCGAAACCAGTTGGGACACCAAGATCGGCGCGGGACGGCCGGGCTGGCACATCGAGTGCTCGGTGATGGCCATCAAATACCTGGGCGAGACGCTGGACATACACGCGGGCGGAGTCGACCTGATTTTTCCGCATCATGAAAACGAGATCGCCCAGTCGGAGTCGCTGACCGGCAAGCAATTCTCGCGCTTCTGGCTGCATGCCGAGTTTCTGATGGTGGAAGGCCAGAAGATGGCCAAGTCGCTCGGCAATTATTTCACCCTGCGCGATCTCATCGGGCGCGGCTACCGGCCGGAGGCCATTCGCTACCTGCTGGCTTCGGTGCCCTACCGTAAATCGCTGAACTTCACTTTCGACGGTTTGCAGGCGGCGCAGATGGCCATCGAGAGGCTGCGTAATTTCAAACTGCGGCTGGACACGGAGAAGCTGCCGGAAGGCGGTAACGATAAGATGGCGGCGCGTACCGAGGCCGCCGCGCAGGCATTTGTCAACAGCCTGGACGACGATCTGAACACCGCCGAGGCACTGGCGGCGGCATTCGAGTACGCGCGCGACGCCAACAGCGCCATGGATGCGGGCCAGTTCGGCGCCGATAACCGGGCCGCGGCGCTGCAGTTCTTCGAGCAATTCGATGCCATCTTCGACGTTCTCAAACCCAGCGGCGAAACGACGGGCGCGGTGGACTCCGAAATCGAATCGCTGGTGGCTGAACGCTCCGCCGCCAAGAAATCGCGCGACTTCACGCGTGCCGATCGGATTCGCGACCAGTTGCTCGAACGGGGCATCGTTCTCGAAGACACCAAGTCCGGCGTGCGCTGGAAAAGGAAATAGCATTGAAGATCCACACGCAAGCTGTTCACGCGGGCGACCGGCGCAAGCCTTCCGGCGCGGTTCCGGTGACGACGCCCATCTATGCCGCGTCGAGTTTCTTCTACGACACGACCGAAGAACTGGACCGCGTAATCGGCATGGAGCAGGCCGGCTACTCGTACGCCCGCTACGACAATCCCACGGCGGCGGCGCTCGAAGAGTTGGTGACGGCGCTCGAAGGCGGACACGGCGCGCTGGCCTGCGCTTCGGGAATGACGGCGGTGCAGATGGCGGTCGAGAACGCGCTCGCCGACCGGCGTCCGTCCATCGTGGCGGCCGAAGCGCTCTATGGCGCGTCCACCAAGCTGTTGCTAAATGTGCTGGAACCGCGCGGCGTGGAGGTGCGTTTCGTCGACATCTGCAACCTGGACGCGGTGGCTGCGGCGGTCAGCCAGGCCAAGCCGGGATGCATCCTGATGGAGACCATCTCGAATCCGCTGCTGCGCGTGGGCGAAATCGATAAGATCGCCGAAATCGCGCGCGCGGCTGGCGCAGCCCTGGTGGTCGATAATACGTTCGCCACGCCCCTGATCGTGCGGCCGCTCGAACTGGGCGCGAACTTTTCCGTGCACAGCCTGACCAAGTATCTGGCCGGGCACGGCGACGTTCTGGGCGGCGCAGTGGTCAGCGACGCCGCCCACTTCGATGCTCTGCGCGCGCTGGCCCGCATCGTCGGACCCGTGCTCGGGCCGTTTGAGAGCTACCTTTCCATGCGCGGCATCAAGACCTTCCCGCTCCGCATGGAGCGGCAGTGCGCCAACGCAAGCCGCGTGGCCTCCTGGTTGGGCAGCCACCCCAGAGTGGAGCGGGTGCACTTCCCCGGCGACCCGGCGCATCCCGACGCTCCCGCCATCCGCCGCTTATTCGCCGCCGGCCTCTATGGCGCGATGGTCAGCTTCGAGATTCGCGATGCCGGCCAGCCTGAAATATTTCGCTTCCTGGATCGCCTGCAACTAGTAGTGCGTGCCACTTCGCTCGGCGACGTGCACAGCATGATCCTCTACCCGGCCATGAGCTCGCACCGCGAACTCTCCCCCAAGCACCGCGAGCGCGTCGGCATCCGCGACAACCTGGTGCGGCTTTCCGTAGGCATCGAAGATGCCGAAGACATCGTGGCGGACCTTGAGCAGGCGTTGGCGTAGGAGACGGGCGCGGCAAGAAGAGGCCGAAACGAATCTCGGCTGGGCAGATTTGGACTGCCCGCGCCGCATTGCCAAGCTTCACTGGTTTTCCGGCACAATCTCGAGGTAATCCAGCGCGGCGGGTTCTCCGCCGTCGGGGCGGCCTTCAATGCGGATCTCGTCGCCGGGGCGCAGTGCTACGCCGTGGATGACGCGCCGCGTGGAGGAGCTGGAATCGAGCGTGACAGTGGGCAGTAACAGATCGGCCTGCCACTCGTCGATCCATTGTCCGGCCACGCGCAGCCGGTAGCGCGAGATGCCATTGCGCTGGTCGAAATACTGGACGCGCAGCGTGTACCATCCCGCCGCGCCAGCAAACTGGAGCCAAGCGCTGCACTCGGCGGCGGCACAGACGACGGCCTTGCCGCCTGACGCGTCTTCGGCGGGCACCACGTCGCGGACCTGATAGCCATCCAGGTGCATGGCTTCGGCTTCGAAGCGGCCGGGGTAGCTGCCCACGCGGCCGCGTGCGTCGGCGATGCCGGAGGTGCGCCGGAACCATTCGGTCACCGCGTCGCGCCACACCACGGCTTGTCCGGCCTGGTAACCGAGCTGCGCCAGCACTTCGCGATAGCGGCGCTCATCCACCAGCCCGGCTAGCGTTTTCCATTGGTGCGCGTAGCCGGCGACTGCCTCCGCGCCTTCGTAATGGGAATCGTACAGGTATTGAATGACGGTCTTGCCATCGTGCAGCACATAGGTGTACGGAACGTGATGGAGGAAGAGCAGCAGATCGTCCGGGCACGTCGCGAGCGATTCCCACGCGCGCGCCACCGTGGGCGGATATTGGCCGATGTAGCCGGTTCCGGTGGCGACGGTGCGGTCCATGCCGACGCTTTTTTCGTCGGCGCGGTGCCACTGGCCCCAGCCGTTGCGCTCGCTGGCTTCGACGTTTACGCCGTAATGGTTGCCGGTGATATCGGTCAGCCCCTGCAGGCCCAGCGGACCGGTGTAATTCTCATAGGTGCGCCAGGAGCCGAGTTGGATGGCCGTCGACGGTCCCGTCGACTTTCGGATCGCCGCCGAAAGTGAGCCGCGTCCACTCTTCGACGATTTGCCGTGAGGTCGAGTCGGGATCCCAGGCGAGGCGGCCGAAGCCGTACAGGTTGGCCTGCGACAGATGATTGCCGAACCAGTTTTCGTCGAGCCCCACGTTGGCCACGCCGACGAAGCCGCCGGTTGGGCGATGAAAGGTCTTACCCGCGACGAGTGCTTTCACCGGCGTCGATGCGCCGCCGGCGTGCATGTCGAAATCGAGCGTTGCTTTCCACATGGGCGGCCAGGAAGACGGTATGGTGCGCCTGGCCGAAATACTCCTGGGTGATTTGCAGTTCGATGACCTGGTTGGTTTTTTCAAGCGCGCCGAAAAGCGGCGAGGCCGGTTCGCGCACCTGAAAATCGATGGGGCCGTTCTTGATCTGGATCGACCACGTTGTCATCGAACTGCCCATCCAGGCCGTGGAAGTTGTCGTAGGCGGCGCGGGCGCGATCGTTCTTGGGGTTGCGCCAATCCATGTGGTGGTCGTAGACGAAGCCGCGGTAGAACAGCAGGCCGCCGTGGGGCTCGAGCGCGCGCGCCACCACGTTGGCGGCGTCGGCGTGGGTGCGGCCATAGGCGGAGGGGCCGGCGCGGCCTTCGGAATCGGCCTTCAGGACGAAGCCGGCGAGATCCGGGATGGCGCGATAGATTTCATCCGCTTTGTGTCTTCCACCAGGCGGCGACGCGCGGCATCGAGCGGGTCGAAGGTATCCAGGCCGCCGAGGATCTTGGGGCTGGCGAAATCCACCGCAACCGCGACGCGCACGCCCCAGGGACGGAAGGCGGCGGCGATGCGCGCCATGTCGCGGGATGAATTCAGGCAGCCAGCAGCGCGCGGGTTGGCGTTGACGTTGTTGATCGAGCAGCCGTTGATGCCGAGGGAAGCCAGCAAGCGGCCGTAGTCGGCGACGCGAGTCAGGTCGGCGCGCGCGTGGCCATTTTCCCAGAAGATGGAGCGGCCGCCGTAGCCGCGCTCGATGGAGCCATCCAGGTTGTCCCACTGGTTCACCCAGCGGATGGGCGCGTAAGGCGTACTGCGTTCGTCGAGCGAATCCACCGGTTCGCCGAGAGCGATCTTACGCAGCATGGCGAATGCTCCGTACATCACGCCGCGAGGATTGGACGCCGTGACGACGGTGTAGCGGGCGCCGTGATCTATCACGGTTTTCAGCCAATAACCGTCCTCGGGAAGCGGGGCACCGAGGTTCCATTGCGGCGCGGCGCGGCCCAGCTCGTCGAGAGTTCCCAGCACGATGGCGCTTTCCCGTGGAATCCGGCCCTCGGCGCGCAATGTTCTTCCCGTTAACCCGCGCAGGCCGCGGATCAGCTCGCCGCGCGCGGCAGCCTCGGGATCGGCGTCATTCAGCATTGTTACGACCGCGGGCAGCGTGGCGCGAACGTGAACCCGCAAGGCGCCTTCGATGGACTGATAGCGCAGCCAGGCATCGTAACCGGTTTCGGCGTGTAGACAGGCGCCGGCCAGCGCGGCGGCGAGAATCAACTTGGATAGCAAGGCCGCTTCTCCTTTACGCAGTGACGCCGGAAGCCAGGTAGCCTCCGTCGATGGTGATGCACTGCCCGGTGAGAAAGCTCGCGCCATCCGACGCCAGCAGGACGGCCGCGCCCACCAGTTCTTCGGGCCGGCCGAAGCGCCGCATCGGCGTGCGCATCAGCATCTCGCGCCCGCGCGCGGTGCCGCTCACCAGATCTTCATTCAGTTCCGTGGGAAAAATCCCGGGCGCGATGGCGTTCACCGAAATCCCGTCCGCCGCCCACTCGCAGGCGAGACTGCGCGTGAGCGAGAGCAGCCCGCTCTTGGCCGCGCAGTAGGCCGCCACCTCGTTAAATGCCAGGAAGCTGCCGAGAGACGCGATATTGACGATGCGCCCATGGCCGCTAGCCTTCAGCGGTGCGTGAAAAACCTGGCACGCTCGCAACCCGCCAGTCAGATTGGTGTCGAACAGTTCCTCCCATTCGGCCTCCGACACCTCGATCGTAGGCCTGAGAAAAGTGATGCCGGCCGCGTTGACCAAGATATCCACGCGGCCGAAATGTTCCATCACCCGATCGCGCAGCGCTTCGATGGATTTTCGGCTGGTGATGTCGGTGGCGTGTGCTAGCGTCCGCCGCCCGGCCCGCTCGATTTCCCGGCAAACTGTTTCCACCGCGTCGCGGCGCCGGCCGGTAGGAACGACGTTCGCGCCGTGTGCCGCCAAGCCAAGCGCCAACGTGCGGCCGATGCCCGAAGTGGCGCCGATCACCACGGCGACCCGTTCCGTGAGTTCCAGGCAATTCCGCATCATTCCGGCTCATAGTCGAGAAACAGCGCGCCATCCTCGACCCCCAACCCGACGCCCGCCGCTGCGGCGGCTTCCGCTAAAGCCGCGTCGAGCATCGCCACCGGATCGGCGCCAACCGCCAGCCGGCGCATTAGCCCCTCGCCCTTCCTGCCGCCCACGTTGAAGACGATTTTGAGCCCGCGCCGTTTGCACTTCACCGGCGTGCCGTCTTCCAGCTTCTGGTTCATTGGCTTGATGTACGCGTCCACGTAATGCACACCGATTCCGGACTTGTCGTCCATGAATTGCGGCAGTTTCTCCCGCGCCGCGGCATTCACATCACAGAGTTTGATTTTCATGTTCGAGTTAGGCTCCGGCGCTGTTTGGATTCGAGGTATTCGTCCATCCTGTTTCGAAACGCGCGAATGTGTTCCGGCGTGCTGCCACAACAGGCCCCGAGAATGCTCACGCCCGCCGCCAGCAGCGGCTCGACGCCGCGGGCCATCTGTTCCGGCGTTTCGTCGTAAGCCACTTTCATGTTGACCAGCTTGGGCTGGCCGGCGTTGGGTTGCGCCATCACGGCGAGGGCGGACACCGCCCGGTATCGCTCCACGGCTTGCCGCGCATGTTCCATGTCCATGCCCGTGCCGCAGTTCAGGGCGACCAAATCGGCGCCGCGTTTCTCGATGAACTGCGCGGCCCGTTCGGGGTCGACCCCCATCATGGTGCGGAAGGTCGAGCCATCAAGAGTCACATCGTAAGCCATGGAGCCGATGACGCACCGCGCGCCGGCCTCCCTGGCGGCATCGATGCCGATCCCGAGCTCTTCGAGCGAGGTCTGCGTCTCGATGATGATGGCGTCGGCGCCCGCGTCCACCAGGGTTTTGGCCTGTTCCCGGAATGCTTCGCGCACCTGAGCCACGGTGAAATCGCCATAGGGCTCCATCAGCCCGCCGAACGGTCCTATGTCGCCGATGACGTAGCCGGGCCGGCCGGCGAAAGCCTGCCGCGCGATCTCCACTCCGGCGCGATTGATCTCCACCGTTTGGCCGGCCTGGGAATGCCGGTTCAGCATAATGCGCGAGCCGCCAAACGTGTTGGTGAGAATGCAATCGGAACCGGCCTCGACGTAACGGCGCTGAATGGCGAGCACACGCTCCGGGTGCGTCAGGTTCCAGGCTTCGCCGCAGTTTCCCTGCTCGAGCCCGGCCAGCATCAGTTGCGTGCCCATGGCTCCGTCGCCGAGGAGCGGGCGGTCGCGAATCGCGTCTTGCAGAGGTAGCTTCATATTGGTATTTGTATTTCCTCCGGTGCTGTGCAAGCCCTTCGCACATGCGGGGCGCGGCGAAACTGGCAGGGCGTATACGAGCAGGTCTGGCAGGGCGACAACTCCGTCAGCCGGCGCACGCGCTCCGCGTGGCGAGTCAACCCGAAGACCGCGAGCTGCGACTTCTTGGGACGCAACGCACCCGATTCGAGCGCTTCCATACCTCCGGGCAAGGGTTGTTTGCTGCCCTGCCGGAGCAAGTCGAGCAGCCGCCCCTGTTCCCCGATGTCCCAACCCGGATAGCCCGGACTGTCATGCGGAAGCACCGCCATAGCGCTCGTTTCGGCCCAGTCGCAAAGGCGGGCACCGGCCATGGTGACGAGGCACTCCACAACGGCCGAGCCGAACACTTCGAGGAAAAAATATTCGTCGGGCTTCTCGTCGCGCCACAGCCGCTGAGCTTCCTGCTCGATCGCGTTGCCCGCGCTGGCGGCAACCAACACGGCGCCGTAAGCCCCAGCCTGTTCGAGCAGCGCACGCAGGCGCCGGCTGCGAAACGGCGCGCCTTCGAGCCGGACAACGTCGCCGGCCAGTTCGAGATCCGCAACCTCACGCGCGTACACCCACGGCTGCCCATGGGCGCGGTACCAGGCGCGCGCCCAGCCGGCTAGCTCCTGAGCGCGCTCGCTCAGCGCCGCAGAACGCGGATAGCCCAGCAGCCGGCGATATTCCGATTCGAGAACATCGACTTCGGGGAACGAACCGGCGAGTTCGAGCTTCACCCGGCCACCTCGACCGCTTGCAGCGGTTTGAACAGGCAGCCCTCGACGAACAAATCGAAGAAATGCGGATGGGTTTCCAGCCGGCAATGCTCGACCCGGCGGACCAAGTCCTCGAGTTCGAGGCGCTTGGCCATCGAAAGCAACGCGATCGACGCACCCTCGATGGCCGCATTCCCGGCCTGCACCACGCGGGAGGCCGGCAACTGCGGAATCAGTCCGATGCGCGTGGCCGCCGGCACGGACAGGTTGCGCCCGAACCCTCCGGCCAGGTAGAAGACCTCGATATCGCCGAATTCCACGCCGTAACTGCCGGTCACCACCTGCAGGCCCGCCACGTGAGCGCCCTTAGCCTGGGCCAGTTCACTTACGTCGTTCTCGAGGAAGAAAACGCTGCCATCCGGCTCTAGCGAAATCCGGCCGCCGTCTTCGAAACGGCCCATTTCGTTCATCCGGCCCGTGCGCAGCAACTCGCTCAGGAGCGCGATCAGGCCAGACCCGCATATACCCTGCGGCGGGCCGCCGCCGATCACGCGCACATCGAAACTGCCGGCGGCATCCACCGTCACGTCCTCGATGGCGCCATCCAGGGCCGGCATGCCGCAAGCAATCGCGCCCCCTTCGAAAGCCGGCCCGGCCGGGCAGGAAGCCGCCAGAATACGACGGCGGTTGCCGACGATTAATTCGGTGTTGGTGCCGATATCCATGACCGCAATCAGACGGTCTTCGTGCGCCATGTCGACGGCCAGCAGGCAGGCGGCCGCATCGGCGCCCACGTGGCCACTGATGATCGGCGCGCCATAAACGCGCGCCCGCGGATGAATCGGCAGCAGCGCCTGCCGCGCTGTCATGCTCAGGCTGGTGGTCGAGCGCTTGCCTTCGGCCATTTCGATTTCCGTGATGGAGCGGTACGGGTTCTGCCCGATCGAATACACGCTGTGGCCGAAAAAACAGATCGCGCATGGTGGAATTGCCCACCACCACCATCTCGTAAATGCTGCGCGGGGCGACCGGAAATTCCTCGATGGCGTGGCTCAGGTAACCGGCCAGCGTCCGCCGCAGCAGTTTGCCCGGATGCTCGCAGTCGTAATGGATGCGCGACATCACGTCGGAACCGCCGAACCGCTGCGGGTTTTCGAACGACGCATCGGCGATGCGGGCGCCGGTCTCCAGGTCGAAAAGACGCAGCACCACGGTGGTGGTTCCCAGGTCCATGGCGATGCCGTATAGCGGACCGGCCGCGCGCTCGATCTCTTCGCCATCGAGCAGGATGCGTTCTCCGTCACGAACCACGGCCGGATCGATGTGGACGCCGCGCAGTGCCTCGGGAAGGCCCGCGGACTCGGTTTCGACGCGCATGTTTCCGCGCCGCATGGTGTGGCAGCGAACCTCGCCGCCGGCCGCTGCCACTTTGGTGCGGCACGAGAGCCGGAACATGGCCGTCAGATGCCGCTCTTCTTCGGTGCGCTCCGAGAGAAGCTCGCCGCCAACGGTCACCTCGACCATGCACTCCCGGCACTTGCCCTGCTTGTGGCAGGAAGTGGGGACGCGGATGCCGAGCGTCTCGGCGTGATCGAAGATCGACGCTGCCGGGCTGGCCTCGATCGAGTGTCCGTTAATGGTGAGGGTGGCTGCCATGACTCGAGCGGGCTTACCAGGCGGCCTGGGCCTCGAGTTCGGCCCGCACTGCTTCGGCTACCTCGCGCGCCGAGCCCGAGCGTTCCTCTTCCTCGCTCCACCGCCATTGCGCCAGATAGTCGTCGGACGCTTGCAGGCCGCGCTGGACGGCCAGGCGGTCAACGCGCTCCATGAACTTCGCGGCAGTTCTATGGTCACGTCGTCCGCGTCGTCCTCAGCCTTGATTTGCGTCGGTATTTCCTGCCAGTACAGAATCTTGTAAGTCGCCATCTTGTTTCCCGGATGCCGCCAGCCGCAGAAACAGGTCGACCGCGGCCGAGGCGTTCGCGCCGTATCCGTCGGCGCCGATTTCGTCGGCGAACGCCTGGCTGATGGGCGCGCCTCCAATCGACATCCTGATGTGCCCCAGGCCGGCCGCCTCAAACCCGTCGATCACCGTCTTCATATACGTCATGGTGGTAGTCAGCAGCGCGCTCATGCCGATGATGTCCGGGCGGCACTTCGCCGCCGCGGCCATGAATTTGTCCACGCTCTGATCCACTCCGATATCGTGTACTTCGAACCCGGCGCCTTCCGCCATCATGCACACCAGGTTCTTGCCGATGTCATGCAGGTCGCCGCGCACGGTGCCCATCAGCAGCACGCCGACCCGCCTGGCGCCGCCCTCCTTGGCGCTGAGCAGAGGCTTCAACACCGCCATCCCCGCTTTCATCGCGCGCGCCGCAATCAACACCTCCGGCACATAGAGCACGTTGTGCTTGAAATCCTCGCCCACCACGCTCATGCCGGCAATCAAGCCTTCGTTCAAAATCTCCTGCACGGGGCGCCCCTCGGCCAGCGCGTCGCGGGTCATCTGCTCGACTTCTTTGGCCTTGCCCTCATAGAGACACTGGTTCATCAGGGCGTAGTCAACCATGCCGCGCCCCATTTCCGCCATTGCGGCTCGCATTGAACTCCTGGAGCGCCTCCAGCATGGCCACGATATTGGCGCGTGGCATGCCCGGGCTCACTCCACCGCCCACTGAGAGAACGATTCGCTCGCCCTCGGAGCCTTCCAACACGTCGAGTGTCGCTTCCCTGACTTCTCCCGGCGTGCCGCGGACCGCGATCTCCAGCGGATTGACATTGCCCATCAGGCACATCCTATTACCCACCCGCCGCTTCACTTCGCGAATGTCGCGCTGCTTGCCCCAATTCAGCATGTTGAAGCCTGCGTCCGGCAGATGGTCGAGGCAGGCGTCCACCTCGGCGTCATTGTGGTAGAGTTTCACCCAGTCCGCCGGAAAGGCATCGCAAATTCGCTTCAGATAGGGATGCGCAAACTCCAGATAGTGGTCCTCGTTGACGAAGCCCACGATGTCATCGAGAATGAAAATGCCCTCCACCGTATCGCCCATCGTCTTGTGCTGCGCCTTGAGCCAGTCGATCACCACCCGGGTGCAGAGGTCGATCAGCTTGTGCGCGCCCTCCGGATTTTCCACCAGGTCGATCATGAAATTCGTGGTGCCGCGCACGAATCCGGCCATGCACAACGGCCCGCGCGAAGTCACCATGGGCAGGATGTAGCCGTGGTCCAGGATGCGCTGCCGCTCCATGCCGATACGGTGCAGGGTGAGGGCGGCGAAGGCGTCCGCCTCCACTTCGTACTCCGGAAACTGATCGATATCTTCCAGGCGATACAGCGTGTGGTACTCGCTGGGAGTGTTATCCTGCCAGAACTTGATCTTCGCGCCGAGCACCGAGGGTTCGGCCGCCATCCCGTATTCCATCCACCAGGATGGAATGAAGATGATGTCCGGAAACTCGCGCATGACCTTCAGATTGGCCTCAAACCAGACTTCCCGGTCGAGATAGTAATCCAGATGTTTAATGCCGAGATAACCCGGAATCCACGGGCTGTCGACGATCAACGCCATCGGGATCTGGTCCAGCTTCTCGAGGCGGGCGGCTCTCTTAAACGTCTTCCATTGTTCTGGCAGCATGGCGGTCTCTATTCATCGGCTCAGCATGGAATCTCCACAAACGCGCCGTCGGCCGGATCGGCCCAGCGGTCGTTGGGAACCGTCGGCGCCCAACCGGGGCGCGCAGGGTCCTGGTCATACGGGTAGTCACCCAGCCGCCGGTACAGATCCGCGTACTCGCGCAGTTTCTCGCGGTTGAGGCGGACGCCCAGGCCGGGGCCGTCGGGCACGCGGATGGCGCCGTTTTCGTAATGCATCAGGCCGCCTTCGATGATGTCGTCGGTCAGGTGATGATAGTGCGCGTCGGCGGCGAAAGTGAGATTGGGCAGCACCGCGCCCAGATGCAGCATGGTGGCAAGTTGAATTCCCAGCTCGCCCGAGGAATGTACGGCGACTCCCAACTGAAACGTGTCGCACACCGCGGCGGCTTTCACGCACGCCCGTATGCCGCCCCAGAAGGTGGTGTCCAGCAGAATCACGTCCACCGCGGTATCGAGCGCGTTGGCGGCTAGCTGTTCGAAGTTCACTACCACCGTGTTGGTCGCCAGCGGCACGCGCACCATCTGCCGCGTGCGGCGCATGCCGTTCAAGCCGAAGACGGGATCTTCCAGGTAGTCGTTGCGCAGCCCCTCGATGGCCTGGCCGAAACGGATGGCCTGTTCCACACTCCACACGCCATTGGGGTCGAAGCGCAAGGAGTCGCCGGGAAATGCGCGGGCGAGCGCGCGGTAAACTTCCAGCTCATAGTCCGGCGGAAAGACACCGGCCTTCAACTTGTGAGTAGAGAAGCCGAAGCGCCGCTTCCATTCCGTCGTCTGGCGAATCACCTGGTCGATGGTGCGCACCTCGCCCACGCCCGTCCGCGGATCCGGATAGCGAAAGAACACATAGGTGGCGAAACGGACGCGGTCGCGCAGTCGGCCGCCCAGGATCTCCGAAACCGGCACGCCCCAGGCCTGGCCCAGGATGTCTAGGCAGGCGAATTCGAGGGCGGCCAGCACCTGCGTCCGGTTGTTGTACAGCGACGCCGTGGGATTGGCGATGCGAAACCGCATTTCCTCCAGGCGCGCCGGATCGTGCCCCACCAGGCTGGTTTTCAGCGCGCGGAACACGGCTTCGGCGGATTCGCCGCCGCCGCCCATTTCACCCAGACCGATCAGCCCGTTATCGGTCTCCACTTCCACAATGGTCCGCACGAAGCGGCCCCAATGGCAGCCATTAGCATGCCGGAGCGGCGCTTCCAGGGGAACCGTCACCGTGGTAGCTCGAATATCGCGAATCTGCATGGGCGCTCTGCCTACAACTTTACAGCATCCATATAGTTTGACGCTACAACTAAATATCATCTGGCGCCGGAAACCTCGTTTTCGGACCGTTTTTGGACCTGCTAGAGTTGGCTATGGCTTTCTTTCTCGCCAAGACCGATCCGGAAACCTATTCGCTCGACGACCTGGAGCGCGACAGACACACTGTATGGGACGGCGTCACCAATCCACAAGCGGTACGCGCCATCCTTGAGATGCGACCCGGCGACCGCGTCTTCATTTATCATAGCGGCGGCAATTCGGCGGTGGTGGGTCTGGCTACCGTGCGCGGCGAGGCGCGACCCGATCCGAAGAATCCAAAATCGGCGGTGGTGGAACTGGAGTTCGCGGCGCGCCTCGAACCGCCCACCGCGCTCGCCGAAATCAAGCAGTCCGGCAAGTTCGACGATTGGGCGCTGGTGCGGCAAGGCCGTCTTTCCACCATGGCCGCGCCGGAAGAGTTCGTGCGGTGGATTGCGGCGCGATACCCCGTCGTCAAAATATGAGAGGGGCGGCGGCTGGGGACACGTCTCGCAATGTCGTGCGGACCGCTCCCTCTGGTCGCGGCTCCGATGCGTGCGTATGTGTCAGAGCCGTGACCGAAGGGAGCGGTCGCGCACGATTGCGTTAACTATTTCATGAGGGGGTCTAATGCGCTCTCGCCGGCTGCGTGCACAGCCACAGGAAAGCTTCAAGAATCCGCGCGCGCTGCACATCGTCGACCGAAAGTATGTGATGCCGGCCGCCCTCCTCGGGGGTGAAGGCGGTCTTGCCCTGCGCATCCACGGTGACCCGGCCCGGCGGGGAAACCGTGAAGTAACCATCGGCGGGCCGCACTGCGTAGAGAGCGGCGGTCAGGTCCCAGGTTTCGCGATCGTAGGGCATGGCGAGGTAGTTACGGTAGGCGTCGGCCACGGGGTTGGCGCCCGGCCGGCCGAAGTCGCGCTCGATGCTGCGCGCCGGGTATTTTATGGTGCGGCCCACCTCAAACCCGCTCCAATAAACCGGACCGGGCCACTCGGCGACCAACTTCTGCGCGGAGGGAACGTCGGTCTTGACGTTGTATTCGGGTCCCTGGCCGGCGAAGTCCCCGGCCATCAAAACCAGGCGATTCACTTTTCGGGCGGCCAGCGCACGGCCTCCGGGCGAATCGAGCAGGTGCGCCAGGTTAGTCGAGAAGCCCACCTGAACGATCACCACGCTCGAATCCAATTCCGATTCGAGCACGCGGCGCAGCACGGTGACCGCATCTTCCGGATGGTCGCGATAAGGGTAGTGCCCGTCATCGAGCGCCTT
Organism: Bryobacterales bacterium; assembly: GCA_963843095.1. Lineage (GTDB taxonomy): Bacteria > Acidobacteriota > Terriglobia > Bryobacterales > Bryobacteraceae > Bog-375. The sequence goes on along the minus strand of CAWJLI010000192.1, from coordinate 10,419 downwards.
CTTGAGGTAGCCATCGTCCTTGGTCTGGCCGTCGTGGACCACGCCGATGGGCACGTTGGGCCGGCCATAGAAGGTGTCGATGGCCGAGGCCAGCCGGGCAGCCCACGGATTGTCCTTGGTGATGGTGACGGCTGCCAGGCGGATCTCGCCGCGCGAAGCGAAAGCATGGAGCATGGCCAGCGCCAGGCAGTCATCCACATCGTTGCCGATGTCGGTGTCGAAGATGACGGGGGTGGGCGGAGGCGGCGCCGCGAAAGCGAGAGCGCCGCAGAGTAACGGCACGACGAGGAGCGATAGCTTCATGGTTGGGGATTCTAACTGGATTGGAGCACCGGCGGCAAGGGCCCGGGGGGCACGGGTTCTGCGTGGCACGCGTTCTGCTACCTTCCAAATACTGGCGGTTTTGGCTTGCTGCGAGCTGCTCCAAGCGCTGTGCCCGTCAGAAGAACGACCGCGGCAAACAAGGCGCTCACCAGCAGAATTGCGACCGCCGGTCCAAGAAGGCCGTCGCTCCGCTCCTTAAAAGTGATCAGACCGTTCGTTGCCGGGTCGAGCGGATCGTAGTAGACCGTCACCGCTCGACCGATTCCGGGCGTACCGCCTTGCACCCTATCCAAACCGCTATAGCCGCGAGCCTCCACTTGAAATCGGTACTCCCACTGATTGTGATTTGACAGCTTGTGTGCAACGAGCACGCCCATCGCGACTTGCTGCCTGCGGGCGACCTCCGAGGCTTCCTGCGCGGAGCTCATTAAGAAGAGGGCCCCAAAGACCACGGGAATCAGAAGGACGAGGTACACAAGGTACGGGTTGTCCTTGATCATGGTGTTCACACAACCACTTGATTCATTCCTACAGCCTTTAGTCGGCCCCAGCCCCCTTTCAAAATAGCGCAACCTGATCCGCAGGTTCACCCGATGCGACTGCCGACGTCGGTTCCTTCTTCGGATGGCCGCGGATTCAGTTGCGACCAAAGCGCTGCGGCATCGGCGTGAGCGCACCGAGCGATGACGGACGTGACTTTGAATTCACCGGCGCGCGGAATTACAATGGCGCGCAGCATGTCGAACTATCTTGCGGCAGATCTGGGCGCCGAAAGCGGGCGGGTGATCCTGGGCAGCCTGGCGGGCGGGCGATTGGAGATCGAAGAGATCCGCCGCTTCCCCAACCAGCCGGTGGAATTGCCCTCCGGCCTCTATTGGGATGCCTTCCGCCTGTTCCATGAAATCGTCGAGGGGCTGACGATTGCCGGGCGCGAGCGGCACGTGAAGCCGGCCGGGATCGGCGTGGATACCTGGGGCGTCGATTTCGGACTGCTGGGCGCCGACGGCGGGCTGATCGATTGCCCGCGCCATTACCGCGACCCGCGCACCAATGGCGTGCCGGACCGGCTGTTCGAAACCGTGCCGCGCGCCGAGGTCTTCGCGCGCACCGGCATCCAGATCATGTCGATCAACTCGCTGTACCAGTTGTATCGATACGGCTGGCGAACCCGGCGGCGCTCGACAACTGCCGAAGCGGCTGCTGTTCATGCCGGACCTGCTCAATTACTGGCTGACCGGCGTCGAGCGCAACGAAGTGACGATCTCGAGCACTTCGCAGTTCTACGATGCCAAGACACGCCGCTTCGCCACCGACATGCTGGAGTCGGCTCGGCATTCCGAGCCGCATCCTGGCGCGAACTGATCGAGCCCGGATGCACAGTGGGGCCGCTGCTGCCGCGCCTCGCCGAATCGACCGGCCTGGGCGCCGTGCCGATTTACGCGGTGGGGTCGCACGACACCGCGTCGGCGGTGGCGGCGGTTCCCGCCTGCGGCGATGGCTGGTGCTACATCAGCTCGGGCACGTGGTCGTTGATGGGGGTTGAATCCGCCGCGCCGGTGATCGACGAGCAGTCCTACCAGTTGAACTTACACCAACGAAGCCGGCGTGGCCGGCCGCACGCGGCTGCTCAAGAATATCGCCGGCCTGTGGCTGTTGCAGGAATGCCGCCGCGCCTGGGCGGCGGAGGGCGAGCGCTTCGGCTACGACGAACTCATGCAGATGGCCGAAGCGGCCGGTCCGGCGCGGACCATCGTCGACCCGGACGATTTCCTGCAGCCGGGCGACATGCCGGCGCGGATCGCAGCCTGGTGCCGGGAGCACTCGCTCGAAGCGCCTGCGAGTAAGGGCGAATTCTGCCGCACCATTCTGGAGAGCCTGGCGCACCGGTACCGCGACGTGCTGCACGGGCTGGAGGGACTCACCGCGAGCCGGATTCACACCATCCACATCGTGGGCGGCGGCTCGCGCAACTCGCTGCTCAACCAACTCGTGGCGGATACAACCGGCCGCAAGGTGGTGGCCGGCCCGATCGAAGCCACCGCCGCCGGCAATCTGCTGGTACAGGCTATCGGCTCGGGCGAAGTGAGCGGGATCGACGAGGCTCGCGAAATCGTCCGCCAGTCGTTCCAAATCACCGAGTTTCTACCAAAGCCGAAAGCCACGCACTGACGGAACCTGGCCGCCCACCTGCCGCGCGCTACAGTTGCTCGATCGCTTTCGCGCCGGAGGGGCGTTTGTGGACAAGGCGTGCACCGCACGTGTCGCCACACGTTGACCTGGACCAGACTGTACGTTACGATAGGAATGCGGGGTGGAGCAGTCTGGTAGCTCGTTGGGCTCATAACCCAAAGGTCGAAGGTTCAAATCCTTCCCCCGCAACCAATCCTTTCATCAGGTTACGAGCTTCCGGCGCAAATCCCGAGACCACTTTAGCCCACGATAGCCACAGGTGCCGGTTTCGCGGTCTCTGCTTCTGGCTTATTCGTGGGGCTACCGGCTGGCTTCAAAATCATCTCGACCACGTTCCCATGTGCCTGCCGTTTGCCGTCCGTCATTGCCCTGCCGTAGACATTCATTGTGGTTTGAATGCTGGCATGGCGCATCAACTCTCGCTGTACCCCAATTGGTGCTCCGGTCTGGTCCAGCCACGACCGGAAGCTGTGCCGGAAGGACTTCCAGCCCACCGTGGCCGTGATCCCCGCTGCTTTCGCTGCTGGCTTGATGTGCTTCTTTTGAATTTCCTCCTGATGGTATGGCTTACTGGTTGCGGGGTTGGCAAACAACCATCCTTCCTGTGTTTGGTGGCAATGCTGCCGATATGCCAGCAGCTCACCCGCCAGCTCGGGTGCCAGCGGTACGAAGTCGCGCGAGTACTCGGTCTTCACATCGCCCACGCGACCGTGTACGACGCCGCGCTGCACCAGTAGGGTCAACTTATCGAAATCAAAATCGGCCCACTGTAGGCCCACGATCTCACCTGCCCTTAGGCCCAGACAACCCGCGATCAATACCATAGTGCGGTACGGTTCCCGAACATGCGGCAGCACCTTGTGAAACTCCTCTGCCGTCAGCACTGAAGGTCTTTCGACTCGCTTGCTCACGTCCTTCACTCGTACCAACTGCATCGGGTTGCTCGGGACCAATTCCCAACGCTGAGCGCATTTGAACAACAGGGACATCAGACCCCGGATGTGGCCTCGGGTCTTCGGAGCCAGCTTCAATTGCTTCAGCCAGTCCTCAACCATCATCGGCTTTACCCCGGTGATCGGCGTTTCAGCCCAGCGTGGGCGGATGTATCGGTCAATAAACGATTGATACGAAACCCGCGTTGAGTAGCGGGTGGGCATTTCCTCCTTTTCGTAGCGTGCGATCAACGCTCCCACGGTGGAAGCCGTGACAGGCCCCAAGGAATGCTCTGCATTGATCTGTAGTACAAGGGCCTGCGCAGTTGAGGACTTCCGCGCAGAAGCTTCGGTTCGATACTCCTGCACCGTTCCGATCGTGACACCGCGGGTTCTGCGCTTGCCATCTGGTCCGGCTTCGGCGTAGCGGAACTCCCAGACCCTCATGCCGTTCTTTCTCTTCTTCACTCTCAAACTACCGTTTTGATATCGCGTGCGCCTGAACAACGAAGACCTACCTTTCGCGTTTAGCGACACGAGTGGCCCTTCGAGCATAATCCAGAACGAAGCCACCGATCAAGATCGTAGGCACGGAACCGAACAGAGGTCTCCGATCCGAAAAGCTGGAACCACACCTCGGCGGGCCATTCGCTGGAGAGTCTTCGGGTGGATTTGCAGAAGAGCAGCCGCTTCGTCCGTAGTCAGGACCGGTTCAAACGTTGAGTCGAGCCGTTCCGATCCTGCTGGATCGAACACGGGCCGCAATGCCACATCGTGATCCACTCTCTGCCCCTTCTTGTCGTGCTGCAAACTGCGAGCAATAATCGTCTGCTCCAGTTGTCCAACGTATCTCGGCGCACGCCCATTTCTGGCCAGACAGATGGATACTGGGCGCCGAGTAGTGTGTCGCCCTAAACCGGTCCGAATCGCAACGGTCTCTGCTCGACCTCCCTCGAAAGACCGCCTCTACATATAAGGCAATGGGAACGGCAGAAACTGGAAGCCGACTACCACTGGCTGCAGAAGCGGCTACCGGGCCTGGAGGTCGATCTCGGTTCGCACACCAAAGACGATCGCGTCTGGCTGGTGACCGCCAACGGCGACACCGAACCGGGCGAAACCTATCTGTTCGACCGCGGGACTCACAAGCTGACCCTGCAGTACAAGGTTCGCGAGAAACTGCCCCGCGAGGCTCTGGCATCGATGAAGGCCATCGCGTACAAGTCGTCCGACGGCCTGGAAATCCCGGCCTACCTGACGCTGCCGAAGGGGGCGCCAGAGAAGAGCCTGCCCACCATCGTGGTCCCGCACGGAGGCCCGTGGGCTAGGGATTACTGGGGTTACAACTCGGTAGCTCAGTTTCTCGCCAATCGCGGCTATGCCGTGCTGATGCCCAATTTTCGCGGGTCCACGGGATATGGCAAGAAGTTCCTGAACCTGGGCAACGGCGAATGGGGCGGGAAGATGCAGGACGACATCACCTGGGGCATGAAGTACCTGGTGGCCGAGGGGATTGCCGATCCGAAGCGGCTGGGCATTGTCGGCGGCTCCTATGGCGGCTACGCCACGCTGGCTGGCGTCGCCTTCACGCCCGACCTGTACCGCGCGGCGGTGGACATTGTCGGCCCCTCGAACCTCATCTCGCTGCTGGAGTCGATCCCTCCTTACTGGGAAGCCGGGCGCAAGATGATGTATGCCCGCATGGCCGATCCGAGCACGCCGCAGGGCAAGGCCTGGCTGCAGGATCGCTCCCCGCTTACGAAGGCGTCGAACATTAAGACTCCGCTGCTGGTGGTGCAAGGGGCGAACGATCCACGCGTGAATCGTCGTGAAGCGGAGCAAATCGTCATCGCCCTGCGCGATCGCGGGTTCCCGGTGGAGTACATGCTCGCCCCCGACGAGGGTCACGGGTTCGCGCGCCCGGTAAATAACATGGCCATGTTTATGGCTACCGAAAAGTTCTTCGCGCAGTACCTGGATGGCCGCTGCCAGACGGATGGAACGCCGGAAGTGGTGGCCCGCCTCAAGGAGATCACGGTCGACCCGAAAACCGTGATCGTTTCGAAGATCGTCGATGCGGGTCAGGTGGGTGTCCCGGCAGTGGCCGTGGCTATGCAACCGGGTGCCTGGAAGTACAAAGCCAGCATCGAGATGGGAAGCCAGAAGATCGCGCTCAACCAAACCACCACTATTCAAGAAGAAAACGGCGCCTGGATGGTCAGCGATGGGTTGGAAACACCCATGGGAAAAATGGTCGACACCGCCACGCTGGAAAAGGGAACGCTGGTTCTTCGCAAGCGCAGCGTGCAGCAGGGTCCGCTTTCCATCGACATTGCGGTGGAGGGCGGCAAGCTCTCGGGGTCCATGAACATGAACGGGAAGCAGACGCCGATTGCGGCCGACCTCGGTGGTCCGCTGTTTGCCGAAACGGGCGCCCGGCAGTGCATCGCCCTGCTGCCGCTTGCCGACGGCTATACCACCACTTTCCGCAATTTCGACCTGCAAAAGCAGAAGGTGAAGCTGATTGCGCTAAAGGTGGCGGGATCGGAAAGCGTCACCGTCCCGGCGGGCACCTTCGATGCGTTCAAGGTGGAGCTTTCTTCGGCCGACGGCGGCTCGGAGAAGGAAACCCTATGGATCGCGAAGGACCCCCGCCAGGCCGTGAAGGTGGTGGCCGTGATGGCGGAGATGGGCGGGGCGACGCTGACGGCGGAACTCGATCAGAAGTAGTGACGAGAATATAGGGAGTGGGAAAGCGAACTGCCTGCGTCATTGGCCGGAAGACGTCTCAAGTCGCCTCGAGCAAGAGGCGGTATACTGGCCGATGGCCTGGAAGAAAAGTGAGAATGATCGCTCGCCTGGCAGTGCTGCCTCCAAATGACCCTGCGTGAACTGTTCGTGCCGAGACGGCATTGCTGCTTCGCCATTCTCGCGACCGCATCGCTTCTGACGCTGCTCTTCGCGATTGCGGAGGTCCGGCTATCGAGATTGCCTTTCCAGAGGGACTACGGTGAAGGGCATGTCCTCTGGTTAACGCAGCAAATCCTCGACATACACAAGGTATACAGGCCTCTCGATAGCCTGCCTTGGGTCGTGTGTCCGTACACCCCAGGTTACCTGGTTGCGGCACGGCTGACGGGCGCTCTGGTGGGCGACCTTCTGGCGGCGGGGCGGGGCCTCTCGCTGGTTTCGACGCTGGGAATCGGGGTGGTGATCGGTCTCACCATCCTGTTCGCGACGCCGGTTCGATTCCCTCTGCTTTGGCGTTTGGCGGCTGCGGCCTTTGGCGGCGCCGCTCCGTTTGCGGCGGACAGCGTGTTCCGATGGGCTTCCCTCATGCGCGTGGATATGTTGGCGCTGTTCCTCATGTATTCGGGACTTGGCGTCTACATCGTCCTGGGGAGACGGGAGAAATGGCAATATGCGGCTGGGGTGCTGTTTCTGCTGGCGTTGTTCACCAAGCAGACGATGGTCAGTGGGCCGCTGGCGTGCCTGGTTTTCGGGCTGCTGACTTGCCCTCGGAAGACGATCCGAGTGTACGCGTCCATCGCGGTTGCCGGTCTCGCCGGCGTCTTCTGGCTCAACGCAGTCACTCACGGCGGCTTCCTGACACACATGGTTCAGTACAACCGCAACCCGTTTTCCTGGCGGTTTGCCTGCGTTCAGACTTACCAACATATCCACGACTTATTGCCTTCTGTGGCGATAGGGGTCGCTGCATTTCTCAGTGTCCTGAACCCGGTGGCAATTCGCCGGGGCGGGTGGCGACGATTCCTGCAAGTGCGGTGCGGACGGATTAACGAGCGCGGCGTTCTGATTGCGGGTCTGAACGGGGCGCTGGCGGGCATTTCGATGCTGTCGATCGGCAAAGTGGGAGCGTACATCAACCACTTTCTCGCCTGGGATATCTCAACCGGTCTCTTGTGTGGTCTCCTTCTGTTCCGGCTGTTGGCGACCTGGGAAACGCGCGCACGGCTCGGTAAGAGAGTCTCACTCATTTTGGTGGTTCTACTGGTATCGACGGCGCTGCTGCCATCGGCTGGACTGGCGGGGGCGCTTCTGCCCAACTCGGAGCGCCAAGCCAACTCGCAGTACGACGCCGAGGTCATCCGCATCCTGCGGACGACTCCCGGACCCGTATTATCCGAGAATCTGTTACTGCTGTTTCAGGCTGGCAAGGCGGTGGAAATAGAACCGGCGACTCTCAGCTTTATCGCGAGCGCCGGCCGGTGGGATGAGCGACGATATGTCGGGGTGCTGGATCAACAGTATTTTCGCCTGCTCGTGACCTACGACATCCACGCTGCGATACGCTTCACTCCGGCCGTCGCGGCTACTATCGAGAGGGCTTATGTCCTGCAACAGAAGGTGGGCCGCTATACGATCTACCGCCCCGCTCCTGCCACGGAGAAGACCAAATAACAGCGCAGACTGGAGCGACGGTGCAGGGACCCGCTCTCAAAATGGTGAGTGATGGGAATGTGTCTCTCACGATTGCTGTACCGGTTTATGAAGAGGCGGAGAATATCGAGAAGCTCGTCAGAACCGTCGAAGCTCTGGTGAGACTTCCCCACGAACTGGCGATTATCTATGACCACGACGAGGACAATACACTGCCCGTGGCCAGGGCGCTCGAATCGGAGTTTCCCAACATCAAGCTCATGAAGAACCGATTCGGGAACGGCAAAGGCGTGGTGAACGCGGTCAGAACCGGCCTTTACGGAACCAGTTCGGACTACGTGTGCATTATGACGGCCGATTCCACCGACCCGCCGGACGCGGTTGCGCGGATGTATTCACTGGCGCGACAGGGATACGACCTCGTCAGCGGTTCGCGTTACTCGGGAGGCGGGAAAAAATACGGCGGACCATGGTTTCAGACGATACTCTCTAAGTGGGGAAACGGTGTTTTCCGGACGCTCACGGGCTTCCCGATCGGCGATCCCACTTACTCCTTGAAGATGTACAGTCGGGGCTTGCTCAACTCAGTCAAAGTCGGTGAAGAGGGCGGCTGGGCGCTCTCCTTTGAGCTGTCAATTAAGGCGTATCTGCAAGGGTTTCGCATGATGGAGATTGGCACGGTGTGGGTGGACAGGCAACTCGGCGAATCGAAATTCCGGCTTGCGGGGTGGTTTCCCGTCTACGCGAAGTGGTTCTTTTATGGACTGTGGGAAATCAACCGGCGAAGATGGAGTGGCGGGATTTCAGGCGCCAGGGAGGGATGAGTTGAGCGGGTTCTGGAGCGAAAGAAGCGTGCTGGTGGCGGGCGGCGCCGGATTCGTCGGATCGTACCTGGTGGAAGAGTTGGTCCGGGACGGCGCCCAAGTGGCGGTGGCGGATAACCTGGAGGCGGGAAGCCTGGACAACCTGAGCGCGGTTGTGGGACAGATCCGATTCCTGCGTGGAGACCTCAGGGAGCCAGCCTTCTGCGACGAGGCGACCCGCAACCGCCAGGTGGTCATGAACCTCGCCGCCCGGGCTCACGGCATTGGCTATGCCGCCGGGCATCAGGCGGAACTCTTCACGGGCAACAGTCTGATCAACCTGAACCTCCTGGAGGCGGCGAGAAAGAACGGGGTGCCGCGGTTTCTGGTGGTGAGCTCTTCCTGCGTGTATCCCGACGATGCGATTGCGCCGACACCGGAGCTGCCGGTGTTTACGGGCTTTCCGGAACATGCCAATGAGGGCTATGGCTGGTCCAAACGGCTGGCCGAGTTGCAGGCCAGGTTCTACGCGACGGAGTACGGCATGGAAATTGCGATCGTCCGCGCATTCAACGCGTACGGTGCGCGTTGCCGATGGCACGACCAGTCGAGCCACGTGATTCCGTCGCTGGTCCGGAAGGCCATGAGGGGAGACGATCCGGTCGTGGTCTGGGGCAGCGGCGAACAGCGGCGGAACTTCCTGCACGCCCGTGACTTTGCGTGGGGGATGAAGCTTCTGACGGAGCGGCACGCCACGGCAGAACCGGTGAATCTCGGCCTGGAGGAGACGGTATCGATGAAAGAGCTGGCGTGCGCGATTCTGCGCGCCTCCGGCCGAGAGGGATGCCGGATTGAATTCGATCGTACGAAGCCCGAAGGCCGGGCCGTGAAGAGTGCGGACTCGAGAAAGCTGCGTGCGATCGCTCCGGAATTCAGATCCAGGGTCTCTCTCGAACAGGGCATAAAGGAAGTGGTCGAATGGTTTCGGCGGAGCTTCGGCGACACCCGCAGGCAGCCTCATGCCGCAACTGACGGACGCACTGACTGAGCCTACGGCTTGCGCAACCTTGAAAACTACTATGTGCGCTATCTTCGTTTAGGCATGGGGCGCACAGTCGAAACCCCGGCGTCGCCTGCTACTCCAGTGCAATCGTAATCACCCCGGCCACAATGAGGACTCCGCCGACAGCTTTCCCAAACGTCAGCCCCTCGCCCAAAAACAAAGCGCCGAACACGATCACGAGTGCCACACTCAGCTTATCAACGGGTGCAACTCGTGAAGCTGGACCGACCTGAAGAGCGTGAAAATAGCAGAGCCAGGACACGCCGGTGGCGACACCCGAAAAAATCAAGAAGGTCCACGACTTCCCCGAAAATGCCCGGAATCCCATGGGCGGTCGGGTGGCGTATGCAAGGAGCCATGTAAACACTACGACTACCGAGGTCCTGACCGCGGTCGCGAGATTGGCGTCAATCCCGGCGACACCCAGCTTCGCCAGAATCGCGGTAGCAGCAGCGAACAAAGCGGAAAGTAGGGACCATGTGAGCCATGTCATCGGTTCAAGATAGCATGGGTGGTTAAGCAGCGTCGGGCCATTCCTGCATGCCTCGGGGTCGCGAAAGATGATTCAGTCGCCGTAGGGTCCCTTTCCCCTTTCGGTGCTAAAAGGACACGAAATCACCCTCTAGGTATAGCATCGGCACGGTCGCATTTCTTGGGGCATCTTCCCTTTTCTAAATTGCACCGGCCGAGTCGCGCCTTGGCAGCC
>CAWJLI010000191.1:0-17032 GCA_963843095.1 Bryobacterales bacterium | reverse complement strand
TATGTCGTGCTTGGTTCAGTTCGGTCTTGCTCCTTAAGGAGTTCTCACTCCCGCCGCAAAATGCCGCGCTGGGCCATCTCGAGCAGCAGGCCGGCGGACTCTCCGGCGCGGCCGGAGAACTCGAGGAAGCGATCGGGGCCGGCCAGCTCGCGGAGTTGCGCGGGCGGCGCGGGACTATCGGCGGCGGCGGCGCAGAGAACGATCAGGCCGGCGGCCAAGGCGGTTTCCACCAGGCGCGGCAGCAGGTCGCCTTCGCGAGCGGCTTCCAGCATCAGCACCATGGCTCCCGCGTCGAACAGGGCTCGCTCCAACCGGTTGGCGGCCTCCGTGCCCTCGGTCACCCACACCGCGGCAGCCCTGTGCCCTGTGCGGGCGTGGCGCTCGGCCGGCGTGACGCGGCCGCCGGACATCATTGCCGGCTGGCCGCTTTCGTGGGCCGGCCGCCCGGTGATCATGCCGGCCGCGACGGTTTCGTTCGACAGCGGATCGATCAAAATGAACGCGCCGGTGGCGCGGTTGCGGCGGTAGGGATCGACAAAGAGCGGCTTGCGCGTCTCGATCACGGCCGCGCCGATTTCGTTGAGGCGAAGTTCGGCGGCCTCCTGCTTTTCGAACGTGTTGACATCCACGCGGTAGCGGATGGTGCGCACGCGTGCGGCGACTTCCTGGGTGGTGTGCTTGACAAGGTATTCGCGGCGAGTATCGAGCGGCGTCTGGCTCATCCATACCAGGCGCGCGTCGATGGTGCGCGTGACCTGCGGCGCATGCGATGGATGCACCAGCATATCGCCGCGGCTGATATCCAGCTCGTCCTCCAGACACACGGTCACCGAAAGAGGCGCAAACGCCTTGGGCAAATCGCCATCGAAGGTACTGATCGATTTGATGCGCGAGGTGCGTCCGGAGGGCAGCACCATCACGGGGTCGCCCGGCGTGAGCGTTCCCGATGCCACCTGCCCGGCGTAGCCGCGGAAGTTCTGATCCGGGCGGATCACGCACTGCACCGGGAAACGCATTTCCATCAGGTTGCGGTCGCTGGCGATGTGGACGTTTTCCAGGTGATGCAGCAGGCTCTCGCCCTGGAACCACGGCATGTGCGGGCTCTTCTGGACCACGTTGTCGCCGCGCAGGGCGCTGATGGGAATGAAGTGAAGGTCGCAGGCGGGCAACTGCGCGGCGAACCGCGTGAACTCCTCCTCGATCGCCTCGAACACTCGTTGCCGCCAGTCCACCAGGTCCATCTTGTTGACCGCGACCACGATGTGCGGCGTCCCCAGCAGGGAGGCGATGAAGGCGTGGCGGCGGGTTTGCGCCAGAACGCCGTGGCGCGCGTCCACCAGCACGATGGCCAGATTGGCGGTAGAAGCGCCGGTGGCCATGTTACGCGTGTACTGCTCATGGCCGGGCGTATCGGCAATGATGAATTTTCGCTTCGGCGTGGCGAAATACCGATAGGCCACGTCGATAGTGATGCCCTGCTCGCGTTCGGCGCGCAGCCCGTCGGTGAGCAGCGCGAAATCCATCGTGCCGGCCACCTGGCTGGAGCGCGCCTTCCGCACCGAAGCCAGTTGATCTTCGTAGACTCCCTTGGAATCGAACAGCAATCTGCCGATGAGGGTGCTCTTGCCGTCGTCCACGCTCCCGGCGGTGGAAAAACGCAGCAGCTCTTTCTCTTCGTCGCGGCGCAGGAAAGTCTCAAACTCCTCCGCGCGCCTGGCTTTCCGCGGCTTTCCACCAACGCACAAGGAAGGATCCTTTTCCCCCGCCGCGGGGGCTGCCGTGCGCGCCGCGCCCGCTGCTTCAGGCTGTCCGCCGCCCATTAGAAGTAGCCCTCCCGCTTCTTGATCTCCATGGAGCCTTCCTGATCGTGGTCGATCACGCGGTTCTCCCGCTCCGACCTCCGGAACAGCATCATCTCCTGAATGATCTTGGGCACCGTATCGGCTTGCGAGCGAATGGCGCCGGTGCAATAGGTGCAGCCGAGCGAGCGCATGCGGCACATCACCATCTGCGGATGTTCACCGGGCAGCAGCGGCATGTCGTGCTCGACCGGAATCAAGGTTTCGCCGCGCACCGCCATGGGCCGCTTTTTGGCGAAATACAGGGGCACGATGGGAATCTTCTCGAGGTCGATGTATTCCCACACGTCGAGTTCGGTCCAGTTGGAAAGCGGAAAGACGCGGATGCTCTCGCCCTTGTCGACATGGCTGTTGAACAGGTTCCACAACTCGGGGCGCTGGTTCTTGGGATCCCACTGCCCGAAGGTATCGCGGAAGGAATAGACGCGTTCCTTGGCGCGCGACTTTTCCTCGTCGCGGCGCGCGCCGCCAAAAGCCGCGTCATAGCCGCCGGCGGCCAGCGCGTCCAGCAGGGCGCGCGTCTTCAACTGCCCGCAGCACTTCTGAGTGCCGAGCTTGAAGGGACTGGCGCCGTCCGCTATCGCCTGCCGGTTCGTGTGTACGATCAACTGCGCGCCGATGGAAGCGCAGAAACGATCGCGAAACTCGATCATCTCGCCGAACTTGTAAGTGGTGTCGATGTGCAGCAGCGGGAACGGAATCTTGCCCGGATGAAAAGCCTTTTGCGCCAGCCGCACCATCACCGAGGAGTCCTTGCCGATGGAATAAAGCATCACCGGCTTCTGAAACTCGGCGGCCACCTCGCGAATGATGTGAATGCTCTCGGCTTCAAGCGCCCGCAGGTGAGTTAGAAATAAATCGGCGCTCATCGGGCCTTCCGAACGTGCTGGTTAGTAAATAGACTCATCCTGCCCCACGAATTACAGATAAAAGGCTTCCCCGCTCCCCGAAGATGTTGCAGCGCGCTTTCTCTAATTATAAACAAGCGGCGCGGCGAAAAGGCAGTGGGGCAGGCGCTTCCGCCTGCCAACTGTTGCTATAGGTGACTTGCGGTTCGCAGGCGGAAGCGCCTGCCCCACCCGGCTAGCGTGCGGCCGCCACGTTGAATCCGCCCACCACGATGCCAGGGCGCTCGCCGCGGGTATCGGCATCGTTCAGCCGGTGACGATGGTGCGCCCTTCGCCGGGCATCAGCGCGATGTAGTTGTCGCTATAAAGCGCCGGCAGGATGCGGTCGCCGCTCTGCGCGCGCACGGCCTTCACTGTGACCATCAGCGCGGGCGCGCTTCGCCGCGTTGTGCAACTCGGTGGTCAGCACCCATTCGCCACCCTGCCGTTCCACGTGGGTAGCTGCCTCCACGGTGACTTTGGGCAAATGCGCGGATGGCGTGAAAATCGTTCTCCTTGGCGCCGCGCAGATAGAAGTTTTCCGAGATCGCCCATCGCCGCCGGCGCATCTTCAAGCGGATAAAATGCACCGGCGTCAGCGTGGCGGGAAACTCGAGATGGATGGGAGTGGCCACGCTATCCTCGGGGCTATCCACATGTAACCGTCTTACTCCAGGCAACCGTGCCATCCATGTTGATCACTTCGGCGGTAGCGGTCATGCCCTTGGCGTTGCCGCCGCTGTAATTGACCACTTCGACGTTGTCGGTGAGCGGATTCCATTGGATGTGCAGCGGCTCGGAGCCTTTCTTCGAGCCGAAGTAGCCGCCGTCGGGTCGAAATAATAGTCGTAGGTCTGCCAGACGAAGGAGGGCCAGCAGGGATGACTCATCCACAGCAGCATGCCCATGCGGTTCTTGCCCTGCGCCTCGAACATGGCGCGGTAGCCGTCGTAATTGATGAACTGCGCCAGCTCGACCCACTCTTCGGCATTGGACGCGCCGCCGTAGTTCTTGTCGATCATCTCGCGGAACGATGCGCCGCCCTGCGCGCCCTGCAGGCTGAAATCGTGCATCCCCCACACGTCGCCCTGCGGCCAGCGTGCCGCTTCGGGCATCATGAGGCGCAGGCTATCCATGGTGACGATGTTGGGCATGCCGAGCTCGCTCGAAAGTTTGGGGGTGGCCTTCTGCTCGAAGTAGAAACGGGGCGGATTGGCGCGTTATAGGGGCCATGGCCGGTGACGACGTCGTCGGCCGAGCTGGGAATGTAATGGATGGCCGGCGCCAGTTCGGCCAGGATGCCGCGCAGGCCGCGCTCGATCGGTTCCGGCGGGTAACCTTCATTGCGGCCCACGTAGAGGCCGATGGAAGCGTGGTGGCGCATGCGCAGCACGTAATCGCGCGCGTTGGCCAGGAACATGGCGTTATCGTCGGGATCCGGCCCGTCCCAGGGGTTGGCCAGCCAGAAATCCTGCCAGACCACGATCCCGTAGCGGTCGCAGGCGTCGTAAAAAGCTTCGTCGCCGGTCTGCCCCACCCAGTTGCGGATCATGGTGAAATTCATGTCGCGGTGATAGCGCACCGCGGCGTCGTATTCGCGGGCGCGGTAGCGGAGCATGGATTCGGGGAATCCCCAATTGCCGCCGCGCGCCACGAAGCGGCGACCGTTGACGAAGATGCGCAGCGCGCCGCCTTCCTCGCTGTAAGTGAAGCGGCGCACGCCGGCGTTGAATGACTTGCTGGTCCGAGACCGCGCCGTCCGCGGCGAACTCCAGTTCCACGCGATACAGATTGGGATCGCCGTATCCGTTTGGCCACCACAGTTTGGGATTGTGCAGGCGCAGGGCGGGTTCGGCGGCGGGATCGAGCTTCACGGTCTTCGAGGCGTTGGGAGCGATGGTGACGGCCTGCTCGAAAGCCCAGGGCTGTTCGCCGCCTAAGTGGCCGGTCAGGAAGGGTGCGCCCGGGCGAGAGGGGTCGGGACCGAGGGTGATGAATGGCACGAAGGTTCGCAAGCGCCCGCGCAGTTTGCCGCTGACGGCGGCGCCCGAATGATTGACGAGCGTGGCCTCCAGCGCAACTTCCGCCGACGATCCATCGGTCGAGATCGAAATCGTGTCGGCCTGCGGATTTTCGATGCTCACGGCGCCGGTCGAACTCAAAAACACGTCGCCCCAGATGCCGGTGTTGCGTCCGCGGATGGTGGGAATCCAGTCCCAGCCGACCGAAGCGTGCATGGTGGGATTATCCGCGCCCAGCACGCCGCCGTTCTTGCCGGGGCTCTGAAAATTCTTTTCCGTGACGCTGCCCGGGTTGGCGTTCTTGAAGATGCGCACGGCCAGCGCGTTGGGCTGACCCGCGCGCAGCAGCGCGGTCACGTCGAAACGGCCGGTGATGAATCCGCCGTCGATGCGGCCCAGCCGCTGGCCGTTGAGAAACACTTCGGCCTTCCAGTTGACGCCATCGAAATTGAGAAAGACGTGGCGGCCGGCGGCGGCCGGCGGAGCGGTGAATTCGCTGCGATACCAGAAATCGGAGTAGAAGAACGAATCCGAGATGGCGTTCTGGTTGTCGCCATAATTCGGATCGGGGATGGCGCCGTCGTTGAAGTAACTGGAGAGCACGGTGGCGGGCACGGTGGCGATCATCCAGCCGGCGTCCTGGAATCCGGCGGTCGAGAGCGCGGCGCCCGTGGCATGCGACCTGCGAAGCGCGCTGGAGACGCCAGGCGCCGCCCGCGAGCGGCAGGCGGCCATCCGCGGTGGCGGCGGCCGGTTTGGCGCGCGGCACGGGCCCGCCCTTGCCGTACACTTCGAGCTCGCTCAGAATGTAAGGCTCGGCGGTCTGCCCCTTGGTCAGCATCAGGCGAACCCAGCGGCCATGCGCGGGGCTGGCGAGGCGGATGTCGTCGACGAGCGCCGGTGGCGGCGGGCAAGGCTTGCAGGGTGTGCCAGTCGCGACCGTCATCGGAGACTTGGATGGCGCCTTCGGCGGCGCGGCGAATCCAGTAGAGCGCGATGCGATCGAAGCTGCAAGGCGCGCCCAGATCCACCGACACCCACTGTTCGCCGGCGGCGGCGCTCATCCACGCGCTCGAAAACTCGTACGGGCCGCCGGCATGCACGGGAGTCTTGCCATTGCCGAACGAGAGTTCCGCAATTCGCCAGTTGAGCGGGCGCCCGGTCTCGAAATCGATGCGATAGAAACGGCTGCGGCTGGGCTGGTGGAGCGCGATGGAAGGCTTGATCTCGGCGCCGGGATGCACCATGCCCCACGCGCGGCCCAGTTCGTTCCACGCCTGCCCATCCGCCGACGCCGAGAGAACGCACGTCCACTCCTGGTTGTCGCCGAGCGCCGCTAGCGTGGCCAGCCCATCCAGCCGGTCGATCTCCGGCGGCGGCGCGCCGCCCCACTCCACCTGGACCCAGACATGGCGGCCCGTCATACTGATCACAGTCGCCCAGTTGCCGTCGAACATCAGCTCGCGCTGATTTCTTGGCAGCACGCCCTGCTCGCTGGTGCTGACGCGGAAAAAGCGCGGCGGCGCGGTTTCCCGAATGCCGTCGGTGATCAGTTGCGCGGTGAGGTTGTAGTCGTAACTGCTGGACTGGTAGGCCGGCCGGTGGAGCGCCAGGTTGCGATAGGTGGTCGAATCGATTTCGACCGTTGGCGACCAGTCCTGCCGCGGATCTCCTGGATACACGCCGACTCCGCGCGTGTAGGGCTGCGCGCCCAAAGCTTCGAGTGCCATCAGAACGGTGAAAACCTTCAAGGGGAGTGCCATGCACCGCTAATTGTATTGGAAATCCGAGTGGGACAGGCGATCGGTGTTCGTCGCCTGTCAACCGCCGGCCGGTGACAGACCACAAAAGGCGGTGGTCTGCCAATCTATTTCTCGTCGCCGGTCAGCCGGACGCTGGGGACTTTCAACTCGCGGTGGAGCGTGGCGACCAGCCCGCCGACGGTGAAGACCAGCGGTCGCGGTACGGGTGGGGACACGGACATGGTCCCCGAGTTCCAAAAGACAGGGCTCATTGGGAACCAGGCGGGAGAAGCGGGCAGGTTAAAGACCGACACCGAGAAATCGACTCGAGTGGCCGACTCGGTCGTGGCGTAGCCTACGTTGCGAGTCCAACCCGGTTCGCCCGGCGCCAGCGGGGCTCGCCAGGTAAGACGGCTTCCGGTGGCGTCCTCCGCCAACCGGACGATGCCAAATCCCGGGACGCGGGTCCAACCGCGCTCCGGCCATATGTCTGCCCTAATCAGGCGGTCGAAAATCTTGAGTTCAACCGTCGCCCGCAGGTCCACCTTCTGCGAAGACGGCGTTTTGCTGCCGCCGATCGAGAACCAGATCCACTCACGTCCGTCGGCCGTGGTAGTCATACTGGCTCGCACGGACGAAGCACACACCGCGCATCCCGTTCCAGGCGCGTTCACTGTCACTCCCATTGCCTGGCAGGTCATCAAGTCTCTGGGCCAGCCGCTGAACTTCACAGGGATTCCGATCAGGCCCTTTGTGTGGCTGTCAACCTGGACTGGGTCACCGAGTCCGGGATCGGCAGCTAACTGGACCGCGATGTTTCGATAGCTTGAATCATCTTGCCGGGGAGCGGGAGCGGACCGGGCCATTCGCCCGAACGGTGACAGCATCACGAAGGGCGCCAATGCACCGAGCCCGACCGCGAGCGCTCGGATCAGGATGGTCCGGCGGCGCGCGTATTGCCACACGGCCAGGGAGAATCCCGCCACGCACGCCAGCCACGGCGCAGCGTCCGCAATCCGCGAAGGCCCTGCAAAATACACGGTCCCAGACCCGTTGGCGTGGTGGGCTGAAAACGCGGCCAAGGCAATGCACGAAACGACGTAGAATACCAGGCCGGCCAGCACTAACTCGCGAGTCGCGCGAGTCAGCGCGGCCAGGATGAACGGCAAAACGAAAAACGCCAAAAGCCGGCATTGACGCCAGAGCAGGGCGGGGATCATATCGGGCGGATGGTATCCGTTCGCCAGAAGGATGATGCAATCGGAAAGCAAGAGCGGCAGCGCCAGAAATGCGGCGACGAACAGTAACTTGGCGGCTAGAATGCTTTTCCACGAGTAAGGCCGCGTGGTCCAGAATTGGCGGTCCCCGACCAGGCTTTCCCCATGGACCGCCGCGCCAATGGCGAACCACCACGACAGCACCATCAGCAGTGCGAGCAGGTTACCGGACATGTCGGAGGGCTCCGAGGGATTCGACGCTTCCAGAGATGCTTGCCAGGCGTGAATCGCGGTGAGCGCCATCACCGCGGCGATATACGGCCAGCAATGCCGGGCGTCTTTGCGGAAGATATGGATGGCTTGCCGCATGCGGTGTTCTCAACGATCGGGGATCGCGTAGCCGGCTAGCCGGACCTGGGGGATTACCAACTTGAGGTAGAGGGTGGCGACCTGGCGGCGGGCGGTGAAAACCAGCGCCTGGCTGGGCTGGCGCGCCACGGCGATTCCCCAGTTCGTTCTGGCCGCCGCCCCACTGGCAACGTATGACATGAACTTCCCCGCGTACGTATAGACGGGGCTCGCTTGGAACCACGCGGGAGAAGCGGGCTGGTCATCCAGCACCAAAGACCACATGGCGTCGCTGGCAAGCTGTCTCTCGGCGTCGCGAAGGCCGTAGGTCCAGCCGGACTGAGCGGGCTGAACGGCGGTACGCCACACCGGGTATCCTCCCCAGACACCCTCCAACAGCCGGACATTGCCGAATCCCGGAACCCGGGTCCAACCGCTCCCCGCAGGCATTTTGGCCCTGCGTTGGCGATCATAGAGCGCAAATTCGAATGTCACAGCCATGTCGACCTTTGGCCAATATCGAAGATCGCGGATAGGGACCCAAACCCACTCACGCCCGTCGCTGGAGGCGGTCAAACTGACGCCTGATGACACGTAGGGGGAGAACTCTTTCGGCTCCGGCCAGACTCCCATTCCCATTGGCCGGGGGATCATCATGTCCCGCGGCCAGCCGTTGAACGTCACCGGGATACCGATCAGACCCCGTGCCCGCCCCTCCACGATGACAGGATCCGCCGGTCCGGGATCGGCAGCCAACCGGACTGCCACGTTCTTGTATTTTGGATCCGGGTAAGGCCGCCAATGCATTCGCAGCCACCAACCTGCGCCGACGGGCACCAACCCGAAGCAGACGACCGCGAGCACCAGCACCTGGATGGTCCGGCGGCGCGCATATTGCCAGACGACCAGCGGGAGTCCCAGTACGGGCGCGAGCCAGGTAGCCGCGGCCCCGATCCACTCAGGCGCCGGACGTACCATCCCCGTCGGGTTGACCAGGGGCGTGGTCAGCACGCTCATAGCAACATAGAAAGCTACGCACGATACGAGAAGGGCCAGCACTAACTCGCGCGTCGCCCGGGTCAGCGCGGCCACCAGGAACGGCAGGACCAGAAACCCGAGAAACCAGCACTGGCGGCGGAGCAGACCGGAAATCAGTTCGAGCGGGTTGAACCCGCTCGCCGCAAGGATTACGCAATCGGAAATGAAAAGCGGCAGTGCGAGAAATACGGCGAAGAACAATAGCTTGGCGGCTAGCAGGCTTCTCCAGGAATAGGGCCGCGTGGTCCAGAACTGGCGGTCCCCAGTCAGGCTTTCTCCATGGACCGCGGCGCCGATGACGAGCCACCACGCCAGCACCATCAGAAGTGCGATGAGAGAATCGGAAGTGTAAAGGCGGTAATTCTCAGGCAATGGCGTGTCAACGGACGCCTGCCAGGCGTGAACCGCGGTGAGCGCCATCACCGCGGCGACGAACGGCCAGCAATGCCTGGCGTCTTTGCGGAAGATGTGGATGGCTTGTCGCATGGTAGGCTCTCAGTGATCGGTGGTCGCGAAGCCGGTTAGCTGGACGTTGAGGACTTTCAGATTGTTGTAAGTGCGGGTGCCAACGGTGCGTTTTATGGTTAAGACTGTCGGCCTCGCTCTGGAAGCGGGCACCCCGGTGACTCCCGCATACGAATAGACGGGACTCAGCGGGAAGAAGAAGGGCGAAGCGGGAGTAGCATTGCCCGTTCCGAGCCACCCGGCATCCGTGAAATACTCGGACCTGCCGTTGCCAAGCCCATAGGTCCAATCCCGCTCGCCGGGCGCCAGCGCGGTGCGCCAGACAAGACGGCTTCCGCCAACATCGTCCACCGACCTTACGTTGCCGAAACCGGGCACGCGGGCCCAACCGCCGTCCTCGGGTATCTCTGCGCTTCCTTGGCGTTCATAGAACTTGAGAGAAAAAGAGACCCAGAGGTCCACCTTTTGCAGAGACGGCGTCTTTGGGACGTCGATCAGGAACCAAGCCGATTTCCGTCCATCGTTGGAGGTAGCAGGCCGGAACGCCATGCCCTCGATCGAGGTACTCCATAGTGTGGATCCCGTCTCCGGCGCAGTGACGTTTACGCTCACCGGCTGCAAGGCGAACAGGTCCGCGGGCCAGCCACTGGTCTTTACGGAGAATCCCACCTCACTCTTGGTCTGAGGGTCGACATAGAGTGGGCTCGCCGATTCGGTTTCGGCCGCCACTTCGACCTTGACTTTCCGGCATCTTGGATCATCATGCCCGGACCTGGGAGTCGACAGATCCGTCGGCGCCAGTGCCGTCGCTATAGCGAACGGTGACAATCCGCCGAGCGCGATGGCGAGCACCCGGATTCGGATGGTCCGCCGGCGCGCATACTGCCACGCGGCCAGAAATAATCCTGTGGCGGCGATCAGCCACGGCGCAAGAACTTCACTCCACGAAGGCCCTGCAGAATATGTCAACCCGAGCCGGCCGGCGGAGGCGGCAAACGCGAACAAGGCAAAGTAGGAAGCCACATAGAACGCGAGACCGGCCAGAACGAACTCGCGCGTCATCCGGGTGAGCGCGGCCAAAACGAACGGCAGGACGAGAAACGCCAGGCACCAACATTGACGCTCCAGCAGCCCGGGGATCAGATCGACTGGACTGAACCCACTAGCCAGAAGGATGGCGCAATCGGAAATGAACAGCGGCAGCAACAGGAACGCTGCGACGAACAGGAACTTGGCGGCCAGCAGGCTTCTCCACGAATAAGGCCGCGTGATCCAGAACTGGCTGTCCCCGACCGGGCTTTCCCCATGGACAGCGGCGCCGATGGCGAACCACCAAGTCAGCACCATCAGGAACGATAACAAAGAGCCGTACAGGGAGCGTGGGTACACACCAAGATCCGGCGTCGCCACAGATTCCCGCCACGCGTGAACCGCGGTGAGCGCCATCACCGCGGCGACATACGGCCAGCAGTGCCTGGCATCTTTGCCGAAAATGTGAATGGCTTGTCGCATGGTAGGTTCTCAGTGACTCGTTTCAATTGGCGGATGGTCGCTCCGCATTATCGACAACAATGACTTCCAAGGGACTTTTGTCCGGCACGAGCTTCAGTCCGAGTTGTTCCCGGACCGCAGTGAATATCGAAGGCCCAGATGTATCTGCCCCTGAGGTGCCGGCTAGCGAATCGGGACTATATACACCATTAAGGAGAGCCATCCCGGAAGGTCCGTCGCCACGCACGAATTCCAGGTGGATATCGTAGCTCCCCGTGAGTCCGGTCTTATCGACGATGGGACGATCCAGGAACCCGGAAAGCATTCGGCCGGCAAACTCAGCCATCGTCATGCCGTACCCGTCACTGGTCATATTCAGCCCGTATCCATGAGCGTAGGGCGTGCCGCAGTATTTCGGAATAGGCTCGCCTGGTCTGGCAACCCTCCCGGGCAAGTTAGTCAGGTCCATCGGAGCGCAGCTTCCTTCCTTCGAAGGCCGCAACTTGGGATCGCCCTTTGCCACGGTCAGGGCGTATACGGGTGTGTCTCTGAGCTCCGTATGAACTCTCACTTTGAATCTGTCTTCGAGAAGCGTCTGGAGCATCGGACCCATCATCTGTGCGCGAGGTGGGTCACCTTCGGCCTTGGCGGAGATTTCATAGCGGTCGCTATCGAGCCAGCCGGGCCCGCCCAGGACCTCGGCGACGCGCGGGCGCACACTTCCGCCGGCAAAAGCGCCGTACGCCATCCGAATGAGACCCCGAAGCGTGGCGCATGTGGTGTTCAGTCTGCCCGGCGACGTGCCGCCGGGTATGCCTCCGCCGCCGCAGTTACTGTTGAGTTTCACAGAAGCCACTTCAAACGCAGGGCGCTGGTTCGAGCTGGTTACCGATGGCTTTGTGGAATCTGTCGGCTCAAGAGATCCCAGTCCCTGGGCGTGAACCGCGGTGAGTGCCATCACCGCGCCGATATAGGGCCAGCAATGCCTGACGTCTTTGCGGAAAATATGCATGGCTTGTCGCATGGTCTCTCCGCGTCAAGCTGCCTTCGCGTGACGGCCGGCCATCGCTAGGGCGACGAAGATCTCGCGCAGCGACATGGCATGAAAGTCCACATTGCGCGCGTTCGGGAACAGGCGTTGGATCTCCGCCGGCGTTCGCTCAACGTCGAACCGGCTGTCGATGAAGCGCACGACGGCGGCCGAAGTCTCGGGCCGCATCCACGCCGCGGGCCAGTCGGCGGGCAGTGGAGGCGGCGCATCGAAGGTCAGTTCCACCTGGCGAAAGCGGTCGGCCAGCGTGCCCATCTCTTCGGTGAATCGCAAATGCCCCTCTTCGATGTAGCCCACGTGGCTGGCGAAGTTCTCGATCTCGGCGAGATCGTGCGAGGAGATCAGAATGGTGGTGCCTTCGGCGCGCTCGAGCAGGCTCTTGGTGAACTCGTCGCGCACCAGCGCGTCGAGGCCGGTGAAGGGTTCGTCGAGCACCACCAGTTCGGGACGGTACGCCAGCGACGAAGCCAGCGCCGCTTTCATTCGCATGCCGCGCGAGAGGTGGCGCAGCTTGCGGTCGCGCGGAAGCTCGAACTGGCGCACCAGATCGTCGGCCAGGGCGTCGTCCCATGTCGGGTAGAACGGCCGCAGGTAGCGCAGGAAATAGTCCACCGTCATCCACTCGGGCATTTCCTGGTTCTCCGACACGTAGCCGATGCGCGCGAACTCGCGAGGCGAAAGACGGCGTGAGTCTACGCCGAGCACCTCGGCGGACCCGGCGGAGGCGCGCAGGATGTTCATCAGCAGCTTGATGGTGGTGGTCTTGCCGGCGCCATTAGGGCCGATCAGCGCGTAGATGCTGCCCTCGGGTACCTCGAGGTCCAACGCGTTGACCGCCTCGGTGTGGCGGAAAGCTTTCGACAGTTCGTGCGTGGAGATGCTGCTACTCATTGGTCTTGCGTCCCCCTTTCGCGGGTTGCGCCGGCTCCGTTCCGCCCAGGCTCTGCCAGTGCCGCGTGACGGCGGCCAGCACGTCGTCCAGTTGCATACCGAGCTTCTTGGATTCCACTACCAGTCCTTCGATCTCGCCGCCGAGAAGGCCGGCCCGCGCGGCGGCGGTCGGCTTGGGCAGCGTCGCGGCAACCACCGTCCCGATGCCGGGAAGGACCTCGACCAGCCCGCGAGCGGTCAGTTGCATCACCACCTTGTGGGCCGTGTTGGGATTGATCTTGAGTTCCCTGCTGAGAGTGCGGACGCTGGGGAACGGGTCTCCGGGACGAAGTTGGCCGGAGACGATCGCCTTGGTGGCTGCGTAGATAATCTGCTCGGAGAGAGCGACGCCGGGCTGAAAGACCAGGCGGAACGGAATCACACGTGTATTATTACTGATAGTACAGCTAAAATGCAAGAGAAAAAACGCGGCGGCGTGGCCGGACCCCTCTCACAACAATGTGGAAACCCCAGGGGCCGGGCGCAAGGCGCTAGCGGGGCGAATAGTGCAAGGTGATAACGCAGCCTGGGCCCAAGCACTGCTTGACGCCATTCACCGCGATGGCGGTGATGCGGTGGCCGTCGCCATGGCCGAACTCGCGTTCGTCGGCATTGGCTGTGCGCTTCCACTGGTCGAAGGGGAGCGCGTTGTGGGTGAGGTGCACGCCCTTGTTGGAAGAGGAAGAGAGGGATGCGATGGCAACCGATCCGGCGCCGTAGGTCACCGTGATCGACCAGGGCTTGGTCGTGTCGACGCCGCATGTCGGTTTACCCTTGCAGCGGTCGGCGCCCGCTTTGGTGATCTGCACGCCGCTCAGTACGCCGTTCTCGTTAGCGTGCTTGATTTCGTTCGGGTTGAGTGCCCAGGTCTTGCCCGCATCCAGCCCATCCGCCTGTAGCAGGAGGGAGCCTCCGTCTTTGATCACGATCTTGGTGTCGCTTTGAGCCTGTATCTGCGATGGGCTGCCGCAGAGCAGCAGGACCGCGAGGGTGAGAGCAGCTACGAGTGTGAGCCGTGTCATTTGCTTGTTTGGTTCCTTTCCATCAGTCGATTGTAGGCGCCGCCGGGTTGGCGCGCAGCAGTTCCGCATGCAGGCGCCGTATGAGCGGGCGGTTCAAGTAGGAGCGAAAATCCTCCGCGGGCCAAGTGGCTTTCAATTCGCCGAGTGCGGCAGAGGCCTCGGCGGCGATGGCGCGGTCCGCTGTGCCGGATCCGAGCAGCAACACGCAGGCGCGCCAGAGCGACTCCGGCCGCTGGGCCGATTCGAACAAAGCCCGCGCGCGGCCCGCGCTTTCGGCGGCCGCCGCGCGATCGCCGGCGGCCAGCGCCGCTTCCGCCGAGGCCAGCAACGCGTCGGCCTCCGCCGCCGGCTTGCCGGCCGCTTCGGCCAGTTCGAACGCCTTGCGGCAAGCCTCCAGACCGCGTGCCGCGGAGCCGGAGCGGGTCAGCGCGAGGCCCAGCACTAAAGTGGCCTCGCGCCGCGCATCCAGGTCGCCGGCATCGGCGCTGCGGAGCAAAGCCTCGGCTTTGGCGCGGGCCTCGCTGAAATGTTCCTGCGTCAAAACGATTTGGAGGGCGCTCACGGGATCGGATTCGGCGGCCGGTTGCGACACCGCCGTGCCGTCGCCCTGGTGGCCGAGCATGGCGTGCACCAGGGCCACGTTGAGCTGATTGGTGGCCACGCCGGAGGAGTTACCGATGGCCTCGAAGACGCGCCGTGTCTCGTCGAACATGTGCAACGCCTGCGGCCATCGGTCCTGCAGCAGTTCGAGCGAAGCCATCCCCTCCTGCGCCAGCGCCAACGGAAGCGACGGTTCGGCCGGCTTCAGCGTGGCCAGAGTCTCCGCAAAGGCGCGGCGCGCGCCCTCGTAGTCGCCCTTCTCGCGCGCGGCACGGCCCAGCAGGATCAGGGCCAGCGCGGCCTCCGTGCGGAAACTGCCCTGCCGGTAGTAGGCCAGCGCGGTCTGCACCTCCTGCCAGCCCCGCGCCGTGTCTCCAGTCTGGATGCGGATGCTGCCCAGGTTGACCAGCGCGCGTGCTTCCGACCGCTTTTCACCGTTCCGCCGGGCGATGTCAAGCGCTTCCCCGATGGTGCTTAAAGCCTCGGCGCTGCGGCCTTTGACGAACAGGGCGATGCCCATGTCGATCAGTCCCCGCGAGACCAGGTTCTCGATGCCGTCGGCGCGCGCGATGGCAATGGCGCGGTTGGCGTCGTCCAGGGCTTCCGCGTCCTGGCCGACCTCGAGATAGCTGTTGCTCGACAGGAGCAGGAGCTTAATCTGCTGTTGATCGTTGCCGGTGACGCGGGCCGCCGACAGCGCCTTGCCGATCAGGTCGCGGGCCTGGGTGGGAGTGCTGGCATACCGGGCCCGAATGTAGAGGCACTCGGTCGCGCCCTCGACGTTGGAAGCGGCCTGGAACAGGCTCTCCGCGCGGTCCAGCGAGCGGTTGGACTCCTCCCGCGCGCCGGTCCGGGCCTGCAGCGTTCCCAGGCGCAGCCAGACGGCGGCGTTCTGTCCGGCGTTCTGCCCGTTTAGGCGGATCGCTTCGGAATATGTCGCCATGGCCTGCTTCGTATCCTGGTTGCGTTCCTGCGAACGGCCCAGTTCGAGCAGCGCGGCGCCGCGCTCGTCCTGCGCCACCATGCGAGAAATCTCCTGGTACTTACCGACTGCGGCCTTGAACTCGCCGATGACGGTCTGATGAATCGCGTCGAGATGGAGCTTCTCCACCTCTGGCAGCGAGCTCAGCGACGCCATCGCTTTCAACAGTTCGTCCTTGGCGCGTTCCAAGTAGTCGAGTTCGTACCAGGCTTCGGCCAGGTAGGCGTGCGCCATGGCATAAGAGGGATCGATCTCCGCCGCGCGGGCCAGCAGCTTGCTCGCCCGGTGATAGCTGCCGTAACGCAGCGCAGCGAGGCCGTCGCGATACCACCCAACCGCGGCCGGCGCCGGGTCGTGATGGCGCTTCGCATTCCACAGCCACGCTAGAGCGCCGCCTCCAGCGCAGGCCATGCCTCCGGCCAGCGCAGCCACGGCGCGGCGGCGGGAATGGACGCGTCCGGGAGCCTGCATGTCGGCCAAGAGTTCGTCGGCCGATGCGTAACGCTTCTTGCGGTCCTTCTCAAGCAGCTTCAGGATGATGCGGTCGAGGTGGGCCGGCGACTGCGGATTCAGCCGCGAAGGCTGCGGCGGCTGCCACGTCAGCACTCGCGCCAGAACCGCCGGGAGGCTGTCCGCGGCGAACGGCGGCCTGCCGGCCAAGCATTCATACAGAACCACGCCGAGCGAAAACAGGTCCGAGCGCGCATCCAGGACTTCGCCGGAAGCCTGTTCGGGCGACATGTAGAGCATCGTTCCGGAGAAGCCTTCGATGGTCCGGGTGATATCCGTGGCGCCCGCGCCCGCGGCGAGCAGGGCAGCCGGCCGCGCGATACCGAAGTCGAGCACCTTCACCTCACCCGCCGATGTGATCTGGATATTGCCGGGCTTGATGTCACGGTGGATGATGCCATGGCGGTGCGCCTCAGCCAGCGCCGATGCCACCCCGGTGGCCACTTTCAGCGTCTCCTCGATGCCCAGGCGCCGTTGGCTGAGGATGTGCGCCAAGGTGGCGCCGGAAACCAGTTCCATGGAGATGAACGCGTCGCCGCCGGGGTCTTCGACGAACTCGTAGATGTGCGCGATGTTCGTGTGCGAGAGCGAGGATGCGGCGCGCGCCTCCTTGAGCAGGTTGGCGCGCAGCTTCGCATCGTCGCGGCCGCTCAAGCAGAACTTGAGCGCCACGCGGCGTCCCAGAGTGAGGTCCTCGGCTTCGTAGACCACGCCCATTCCGCCTTCGCCCAGCTTGGAGACGATGCGGTAATGGGTGACCGTTGTGCCGATCATAGACTGGTGGACTTGAGCTGGCCGGAGGTTCCCGCTTGGACTCCGGTGTTCGAGTCAGTATACACCCGGCCGCGTCTTCCCGTTTTCTTCCGAAT
>CAWJLI010000190.1:0-25947 GCA_963843095.1 Bryobacterales bacterium | reverse complement strand
CATCGTCTTAGAGGAGATGGAGGCTGCCTTCAGTGTGGGGAAATGGGGCCGGCAGACGATAACAACACACATCGTCCAGCGCAGGCCCGGCGGTGTCCCGTGGTGTACGTTGTACTGGCCTTCATGCCGGGCGGCTGTTCTTTCTGCAGGCCGTTGTCGAAGAACAGTGCCTCAAAAGGCGCGACGCCCAGCCCCGCCAGGAAATCGGTCGTAGATTGCGGCGTCTGGTTTTCCGATACCGCCTAGGTCGCAGGAGCATGTTTGCGAAAGTCGAAACCGGCGAACCAGTCGTCCTCCTGGGACGATCCAATTACCGAGTTCGAGCGGCATGTTAGAAAGGTATTGCTATGTCTACGCCGCCTCTTGTAACCGACTGGTGCCCATTCCATCATGCAGGTATCCAGGCGCGCTCTGCCTTCCACCGTCGAGCTGAGTCAGGCGCGCAAAATGTCGCTTTCGGCGAGCGGGCGTCCGGGGCTCAAGCGTTCGCCAGTAGGAGACAGCATCCAGCTGCCCTCGAGCCAGGGCCGGCGGCGCGGTTCCGACCGCCTTCTGAACTGTGCGGGTGGAAATTGAAATACTGAACCTTCGATGTCTGGCGTGCTGGGGGACACAGAGGACATTGCCGTAGTCGAAGCAATGTCGCTTTGAATGGCTTCCGCAGGAAGGACCGATGATACCTGAGTTAGACGTGTGCGTCGAATCCACGGATTGCGATTGCAACAGCGCCAAGGGGAAACATCGCCTCACCTTCCCTGGACCGCTCACTCATGCCGCAGCGCCTCCAAGGGATCGACCCTTGTCGCCCGCCGCGCCGGAATGTAGCATGCCAGCAGGACCGCCAGGACGAGCACGCCGGAGCCATATGCGAACGCTTCGCCATCGATCGGCCGCACTCCGAAAAGTAACGTCTCCAGCGCACGTGTCGATAGGAATGCGCCCGCCAGCCCCAGCGCGACACCCGCCGAAATGAGCCCCAGGCCTTGCCCCAGGATCATCGCCAGCACGTCGCCCCGTTTCGCGCCGAGCGCCATGCGGATACCGATTTCGTGGGTCCTTCGCGCCACCGAGTAATTCACGGTGCCGTACACGCCAACCGCGGACACTACCAACGCCAGCAACGCAAATCCCACGACCAGCACCATGTAGAATCGCGGAGCCGCCACTGTCTCCGCCAGCATATTGTCCAGCGTGTCAAACTCGCTGATGATCATTCGCTTGTTCCACGCGCGCATCTCTTTGCGAATTGCGCCCGCCAGGCTCAACGGCGGTACCGCCGTTCGCACCAGCACCTGGACGCCGTTACCCCAGTCCGCCTGGCGGTTCGGAAAATAGATCGCCGGCATCGGATCGCCCGCCACGCCGAATCCTTTCACGTTTCCGGCTACCCCGATCACCGTAGCCCAGTCCGGTGTGCCCCACCGCACGTGCTTTCCGATGGCGTCCTCTCCGGGAAATCGCGGCGCGCCAGCGCCTGGTTGATCACCGCGACCTTCGGCGCGTCTTTACCATCGGCCGCCGTAAAGAACCGGCCCCGCCGCATCGTCATACCTGCCGCAGGGAAGAAATCGGGCGTCGCCACCATGTATCCGGTGTCCTACTGTTTTCCTTCCCGCTTGGGCACGCCTTCGATCTCAAGGCAACCGTCGCACGACGTGCCGGCTGGCCACTGGGGGAAAGCCGTCGCCGCGCCCGCCGCCTTCACCCCAGGCAACGCGCGCAGCCGCTCCAGCAAATCGTCAATGTGCGGGTTCACGTTCCAGGGCAACTGGGCTCCCAGCACGCCCTCGGGATGGAACCCCAGCGGCACGCTCACCCGCATCACGAAGCTGCGCAGCAACAGCCCGGCGCCAATCAGCAGCGTCACCGCCAGCGCGATCTGTGCCGCCGCCAGCAAACTCCGCCCGCGGTTCTTTCCGAACTCGCCCCCGCCCGGCGCCCCCGGACCTTCTTTCAACCAGTTGCCCAAGTCGGGTTTCGAAGCGCCCAGTGCTGGAGCCAGCCCGAACAGCAGCCCCGTCGCCATCGCGGCACCTAAGGCATACAGCAACACGGCGCCATCGATCGCCACCTCGTGAATGCGCGGGAGGTGAATCGGATCGAGTGCCACAAAGGCGCGCACCAGCCAGTAAGCCGCCGCCACACCGAGCACCGCGCCGGCCAGCGCCAGCAGTACGCTTTCCCTGAGCAGGCAGCGGGCGATGCGCCAGCGGCCCGCGCCCAGCGCCAGGCGCAGCGCGAGTTCGCGACGCCGGCCGGTCGAGCGCACCAGCAGCAGGTTCGCCACGTTCGCGCAAGCGATCAGCAGCACGCAGCCCACCGCGCCCATCAACACCAGCAGTGCCCGCCGCGCCTCGCCTACGATCTGTTCCTCGAGCGGCACCACATTAGCACCGATCCCCTGGTTCTTTTTCGGATGCGCCATTTTCAACCGCCCCGCGATGGTCCGCATCTCGGTTTGGGCCTGTGTCAAAGTGACGCCGGGTTTCAGCCTCCCGATCACCCGCAAATAGTGCGCACCGCCGTCGTTCCGGTGGTCGCTGCCGGCCAAAGGAAACCACAACTCCGAGTCGGACGGGAAAGCGAAGCCCGGGGGCATGATGCCCACCACCGTAAAGACCTCACGGTCGAACTGTACGGCCCTGCCGACCAAATTGCGGTCGCCGCCCAGCCGCCGCCACAAACCGTACGAGAGCACGGTGACCGGTGCGGCGGCCATGCGCGTCTCCTCGGGCACAAACGTCCGGCCCAGGGTGGGTTGGATTCCGAGCGCCGGGAAAAAATCGTCGCTGACGCGCGATGCGCGAATCATCGCCGGTTCGCCGCCCACGTTCATCCGGACACCGTCCCCAACGAATTCCGCCATCTGTTCAAACGACCGGCTCTGCTCCTTCCAGTCGCTAAAGTTCTGGTAGGAGACCACGACGCGGTCTTCGCCGAACGTCTCTCGGGTCTCCCAGACCATCATCAGCCGATCCGGCTCTCGGAACGGCAGTGGCCGCAACAGCACCGCGTTCACGACCGAGAAAACCGCCATGCACGCGCCGATGCCCAACGCCATTGTCAGCACCGCGACCGCCGTGAATCCGGGGTTCTTCCGCAAGGCACGAGCGGCGTATTTCACGTCGGCGGCCCACTCCTCGACCCCCGCCCAGCCCCATGCCCGGCGGCTGTCTTCCAGCAGCAGCGCGGCATTCCCGAATTTCCGCCGGGCCGCCGCCGCGCCGAACTCGGCAGCCTTCATGTCCAGATGGAACCGCATCTCCTCTTCGAGATCGCGATCGAATTGCCGCCGCCGGAACGGGAACAGCAGCCTGCGCCACAACTCGCCAAACCATTCCATACGTCCACCATCACGCTGGTTGAATCACGCGTGTGATCGCCCGCATCACTTTTTCAAACTCGGAGATTTCCACGCTCAACTGCTTCTTGCCTGCGGGCGTAAGCCGGTAGTACCGCGCCCGCCGGTTGTTGTCGGACTGGCCCCACTCCGCGATCACCCAGCCCTTGATCAGCATCCGTTGCAACGCCGGGTAAAGCGAGCCCTCTTCAACATGGAGCACGGCTTCGGAGGTTTGCTGGATGTGCTGAGCAATGCCACAACCGTGCATTGGCCCGAGTTGAATCAAGGTCTTGAGGATGAGCATATACAGCGTTCCGGGTGGAATCTCGGTCCGCGATATAGCTTCATCTCGTCCCATAGTGTGACTACTGGTAGTTTGAGCCTTAACGCCGATTGTGTCAAGTTGTTTCAGGTTCGTTTGTCTGGTTTGCCTCTTGTGTCGCCGCGCTTGCTGCGTTCCCTTGCGCAAGATGTTAGTATTCTGTGTTCCTCGAGAAGTAGGAGTCGCAGTTGCAGCGAAAGGAGATCTCATGACTCTGCCGCACTCGTATGGCATGGCGCTGATGCTCACGATTCTGACTATGATCTGCTGGGGTTCCTGGGCCAACGTGCTCAAGATCGCCAAGGGCTGGCGCTTTGAACTCCTCTACTATGACTACTCCATCGGAGTGGCGCTGGGCGCCGCCCTGGCTGGGCTGACGTTCGGCACCTGGGGGTCGGACGGCCTCCGCTTCGCGGACGATCTGGCGCACGCAGGCACCATCAATATTCTCTGCGGGTTCGCCGGCGGGGTGGTTTTCAACCTCTCGAACATCCTG
This sequence comes from Bryobacterales bacterium, assembly GCA_963843095.1. Taxonomy (GTDB): domain Bacteria; phylum Acidobacteriota; class Terriglobia; order Bryobacterales; family Bryobacteraceae; genus Bog-375. The sequence continues at coordinate 21,786 of CAWJLI010000190.1, read as the reverse complement.
GTGGTGGGCGCCATTTCCGTGGCGGGCATGGGAGTCGGATTCCCCATCGGCGTGGGGCTGGCTCTGGTAGTGGGGGTCATCTGGAACTACATCGTCAACCCGCAGGGGAATCCGCTGCTGCTGTTCACTTGGTGTCGCCCTGATTGTGGGTGCCGATCGTCGTGGACGCCATCGCCTACCGGGCGCACGCCGTCGAGCCGGAGCGCCGCCGGAGACCAGGCGGATGCGGCCGCGAAACGAGCGGCCACATGGAAAGGGATCCGGCTCGCCATCGTCGGCGGCATTCTGATGGGAACATTCTACCCGCTGGTCGAGATCGGCAAGACGGGCGAGAGGGGACTCGGCCCTTACGCCGTCGGATTCGTCTTTGGCCTGGGCGTGCTGGCCTCGGTTTTTGTGTACAACCTCTACTTCATGCGGTTCCCCATCGATGGTCCGCGGCTGAGGTTCGGAGACTACCTGAGAGGGAACTGGTGGGTGCACTTTCTCGGCATCATAGGCGGCGTGGCCTGGATCGCTGGTTCACTCGCGAACTTCGTGGCCGCCAGCGCACCTCGCGAGTTGCAGGTGGGACCGGCGATCAGCTACGCCATCGGGCAAGGCTCGACCATGGTGGGGGCGCTGTGGGGCGTCCTGGTGTGGAGGGAGTTCGCCGGAGGCGGGGCGCGCGTGAACCGGCTCCTTGTGCTCATGTTCGTGCTCTTTCTGACTGGCCTTGGGGTGGTTTCCATCGCGCCGCTCTATGCTGCCCACTAAGGGCAGTTGCCGGAGAATAACGTGGAACCACTGCTCCTCGGCCTCGATGCCGGAACCAGTTCCGTGAAAGCCGTCCTGCTGGACCTTCGCGGCAACCTCTGCGCGGTCTGCCAAGCCGAATATCCGCTCCATCACATTCGGCCGGGGTGGGTGAAGCAAGACCCCGAAGACTGGTGGCAGGCAACCCGCAAAGCCGTTCGCGAGACGCTGGCGAAAGTCCCGCACGCTGCGGAAAGAGTCCTGGGGCTGGCCGTGAGTTTCCGGCGCCCACTCTGTTGCCGCTGGACCGCGACGGCCGGCCGCTGCGCCCCGCCATGATCTGGATGGACCGCCGCGCCGAAGCGGAGGCCGTGCGCCTGGCCGAACTGTTGGGCGCGGAGGAAATCCATCGGATCACCGGCAACCGGCCCGACGCCTTCTATGGCGCCGCGCGGTGCTCTGGCTGCGCAATCACGAACCCGGGTTCTGAAGCGGACGTGGCAGTTCGCCCAGGTGAACGGCTACATCAACTACCGGCTTACCGGACGGCTCACCATCGATCCAGCACACGCCCTGCTGATGCAGATGCGCATTTACCCCACGGGCGAGTGGTCCGAGGTTCTATGCTCGGCCTGCGGAGTGGATCCGGCGCAGCTTCCCGAGATCCTGGAAGGGCACCGTATTCAGGGCGAGGTCACCGTCGAGGCCGCCGAGGCCACCGGCCTGAGAGCGGGTACTCCGGTGATGGCCGGGACCGTGGACAGCCCCGCGGCGGCGTTGGAAGCCGGCGTGACTGAGCCCGGCATCGCGGTCGAAATGACGGGGACCTCGACTGTCGTCATCATCCCCAACGACCGCGGCCTGACGGAGCCGGCATTGATCGCGATGCCCCACGCCCTGCCGGGAATCCACCTGCTGCTCGGCGCCATGGTCTCTTCCGGCGGGAGCCTGCGTTGGTTCCGCGACCAGCTTGGACAGCCTGAAATGCAGGCTGCGATGGAACAGGGGGCCGATGCATTCGATCTGCTGACACAGCAGGCGGCGCGGTTGGGACCGGGCAGCGAGGGTGTCATCTTCCTGCCGTATATGATGGGGGAACGCTCGCCACTGTGGCATACCAATGCGCGCGGCGTGTTCTTCGGCCTCTCGCTCGCCACCAGTAAGGCTGCGCTGGTGCGCTCCATTCTGGAGGGCGCCGCCTTTGCCCTCCGCCACAACGTAGAAGTAGCGGCGCGCGCCGGCGCCGCAGTCAGAGAGATGAGAACGGTGGGCGGTTGCAGCCGCAGCAGCTGCGGCTGCATCCGCCCACCGTTCTCATCTCTCGGACTGCGGCGCCGGCGCGCACCGCCACTTCCACGTTGTGGCGGAGGGCAAAGGCGGCGCCCTCCAGAATGGAGCGCACCAGCGCCGCCTTGCTGGTGGCTAGCGAGAGGCCGAAGAACACGCCGCGGGCATTGGTATGCCACAACGGCGAGCGTTCCCCCATCATGTACGGCAGGAAGATGACACCCTCGCTGCCCGGTCCTAACCTGCGCCGCCTGCTGTGTCAGCAGATCGAATGCATCGGCCCCCTGTTCCATCGCAGCCTGCATTTCAGGCTGTCCAAGCTGGTCGCGGAACCAACGCAGGCTCCCGCCGGAAGAGACCATGGCGCCGAGCAGCAGGTGGATTCCCGGCAGGGCGTGGGGCATCGCGATCAATGCCGGCTCCGTCAGGCCGCGGTCGTTGGGGATGATGACGACAGTCGAGGTCCCCGTCATTTCGACCGCGATGCCGGGCTCAGTCACGCCGGCTTCCAACGCCGCCGCGGGGCTGTCCACGGTCCCGGCCATCACCGGAGTACCCGCTCTCAGGCCGGTGGCCTCGGCGGCCTCGACGGTGACCTCGCCCTGAATGCGGTGCCCTTCCAGGATCTCGGGAAGCTGCGCCGGATCCACTCCGCAGGCCGAGCATAGAACCTCGGACCACTCGCCCGTGGGGTAAATGCGCATCTGCATCAGCAGGGCGTGTGCTGGATCGATGGTGAGCCGTCCGGTGAGCCGGTAGTTGATGTAGCCGTTCACCTGGGCGAACTGCCACGTCCGCTTCAAAACCTCGGGTTCGTGATTGTGCAGCCAGAGCAGCCGCGCGGCGCCGTAGAAGGCGTCAGGCCGGTTGCCGGTCGTCCGATGGATTTCCTCCGCGCCCAACATTTCGGCCAGGCGCACAGCCTCCGCTTCGGCGCGGCGATCCATCCAGATGATGGCGGGACGCAGCGGCCGGCCGTCGCGGTCCAGCGGCAACAGAGTGGGCGCCTGGGAACTTACGGCCAGACCCAGGACTCTCTCCGCAGCGTGCGGGACTTTCGCCAGCGTCTCGCGAACGGCTTTGCGGGTTGCCTGCCACCAGTCTTCGGGGTCTTGCTCCACCCACCCCGGCCGAATGTGATGGAGCGGATATTCGGCTTGGCAGATCGGCGCAGAGGTTGCCGCGAAGGTCCAGCAGGACGGCTTTCACGGAACTGGTTCCGGCATCGAGGCCGAGGAGTAGTGGTTCCACGTTATCCTTCCGGCAACCGCCCTTAGTGGGCAGCATAGAGCGGCGCGATGGAAACCACCCCAAGGCCCGTCAGAAAGAGCACGAACATGAGCACCAGGAGCCGGTTCACGCGCGCCCCGCCTCCCGCGAACTCCCTCCACACCAGGACGCCCCACAGCGCCCCCACCATGGTCGAGCCTTGCCCGATGGCGTAGCTGATCGCCGGTCCCACCTGCAACTCGCGAGGGGCGCTGGCGGCCACGAAGTTCGCGAGTGAACCAGCGATCCAGGCCACGCCGCCTATGATGCCGAGAAAGTGCACCCACCAGTTCCCTCTCAGGTAGTCTCCGAACCTCAGCCGCGGACCATCGATGGGGTATCTCATGAAGTAGAGGTTGTACACAAAAACCGAGGCCAGCACACCGAGGCCAAAGACGAATCCGACCGCGTAAGGGCCGAGTCCCTTCTCGCCTGTCTTGCCGATCTCGACCAACGGGTAGAATGTTCCCATCAGAATGCCGCCGACGATGGCCAGCCGGATCCCTTTCCATGGGGCCGCTCGTTTCGCGGCCGCATCCGCCTCGTCTCCGGCGGTGCTCTTGCTGACGGCGAGCGCCCGGTAGGCGATGGCATCCACCACGATCGCTCCCACAATCAGGGCCACACCAAGGAACAGCAGCAGCGGATTCCCCTGCGGGTTGACGATGTAATTCCAGATAACCCCCACCACCAAAGCCAGTCCCACGCCGATGGGGAACCCCACGCCCATGCCCGCCACGGAAATGGCGCCCACCACCAGGATGTTCGAGAGGTTGAAAACCACCCCGCCCAAGAACCCGCAGAGAATATTGACGGTGCCTGCGTGCGCCAGATCGTCCGCAAAGCGGAGGCCGTCCGATCCCCAGGTGCCGAACGTCAGCCCAGCCAGGGCGGCGCCCAGCGCCACTCCGATCGAGTAGTCATAGTAGAGGAGTTCAAAGCGCCAGCCCTTGGCGATCTTGAGCACGTTGGCCCAGGAACCCCAGCAGATCATGGTCAGGATCGTCAGCATCAACGCCATGCCGTACGAGTGCGGCAGAGTCATGAGTTCTCCTTTCGCTGCAACTGCGACTCCTATGTTCTCGAGGAACGCAGCATCCTAACATCTTGCGCAAGGGGACGCAGCAAGCGCCGGGACGCAAAAGGCAAACCGGCCAAACCGAAATGAAACCACTTGACACAATCGGCATTATGGTTCAAGCTACCAGTAGTCATACTATGGGACGAGAGGAAGCTACATCGCGGACCGAGATCCCACCGGGAACGCTTTACATGCTCATCCTCAAGACCTTGAATCAACTCGGGCCGATGCACGGTTATGGCATTGCCCAGCACATCCAGCAAACGTCCGAAGCCGTGCTTCAGGTTGAAGAGGGCTCGCTGTACCCGGCGCTGCAACGGATGCTGATCAAGGGCTGGGTGATCGCCGAGTGGGGCCAGTCCGACAACAACCGGCGAGCGCGGTACTACCGGCTCACGCCCGCAGGCAAAAAGCAGTTGAGCGTGGAAATCTCGGAGTTTGAAAAGGTGATGCGGGCGATCACACGCGTGATTCAACCGGCGTGATGGTGGACGTATGGAATGGCTTGGCGAGTTGTGGCGCAGGCTGCTGTTCCTGTTCCGGCGGCGGCAATTCGATCGCGATCTCGAAGAGGAGATGCGGTTCCATCTGGACATGCAAGCTGCCGAGTTCGGCGCGGCGGCCGCCCGCAGGAAATTCGGGAATGCGGCGCTGCTGCAGGAAGACAGCCGCCAGGCATGGGGCTGGGCGGGAGTCGAGGCGTGGGCAGCCGACGTGAAATACGCCGTTCGTGCCTTGCGGAAGAACCCCGGATTCACGGCGGTCGCGGTGCTGACACTTGCCTTGGGCATCGGAGCGAGCACCGCGGTTTTCTCGGTTGTGAATGCGGTGCTATTGCGGCCGCTGCCATTCCGCGATCCGGGCCGGTTGATGATGGTGTGGGAGACGCGGGAGAAGCTGGGCGAGGACCGCGTCGTGGTCTCCTACGAGAACTTCCGCGACTGGAAGGACCAGAGCCGGTCGTTTGAGCAGATGGCGGTATTCGTGGGGGACGGCGTCCGGATGAATGTAGGCGACGAACCGGCAATCATCCGGGCGTCCCGCGTAAGCGGCGATTTCTTCCCGGCGCTCGGAATTCAACCGATCCTGGGCCGGACTTTTGTGCCCGAGGAAACGCGCAGCGCCGCGGCGCCGGTCACCGTGCTCTCGAACGGTTTGTGGCGGCGGTTGGGCGGCGACCGCAATTTGGTAGGCAAGAGCGTGCAGTTCGATCGTGAAGTCTTCACGGTGGTGGGCATCATGCCTCCCGGCTTCGCTTTCCCGTCCGACTCCGAGTTGTGGTTCCCTTTGGCCGGCAGCGACCACCGGAACAACAACGGTGCGCACTATTTGCGGGTCATCGGGAGACTGAAGCCGGGCGTCACCGTCACACAGTCACAAACCGAAATGCGTACCATCGCGGCCCGGTTGAAACTGGCGCATCCGCAAGAGAACCAGGGAATCGGCGCCAATGTGGTTCCGCTGACGGAGCAAATCGTAGGCGAGGCGCGGCGTGCACTGCTAGTGTTGATGGGCGCGGTGGGCTGCGTGCTGCTGATCGCCTGCGCGAACGTGGCGAACCTGCTGCTGGTGCGAGCAACCGGCCGGCGTCGCGAACTCGCGCTCCGCTTGGCACTGGGTGCGGGCCGCTGGCGCATCGCGCGCTGCCTGCTCAGTGAAAGCGTACTGCTGGCGCTGGCGGGCGGAGTATTCGGTGTGGCGGCGGCGTACTGGCTGGTGCGCGCCTTTGTGGCACTCGATCCGATTCACCTCCCGCGCATTCACGAGGTGGCGATCGATGGCGCCGTGTTGCTGTATGCCCTGGGTGCTGCGATAGCGACGGGCCTTCTGTTCGGGCTGGCTCCAGCACTGGGTGCTTCGAAACCCGACTTGGGAAACTGGTTGAAAGAAGGACCGGGGGCGCCAGGCGGGGGCGAGTTCGGAAAGAACCGCGGGCGGAGTTTGCTGGCGGCGGCGCAAATCGCGCTGGCGGTGACGCTGCTGGTTGGCGCCGTGCTGTTGCTGCGCAGCTTCGTGATGCGGGTGAGCGTGCCGCTGGGTTTCCATCCCGAGGGCGTCCTGGGAGCCGAACTGCCCTGGAACGTGAGCCCGCGCATCGACGATTTGCTGGCGCGGCTGCGCGCGTTGCCCGGAGTGCAGGCAGCGGGGGCGGCGACGGCTGTCCCGCAGTGGGCGGCCGGCACGTCGTGCGATCAATGCCTTGAAATCGAAGGCCGGCCCAAGCGGGAGGGAAAACAGTGGGTGACGGGAAACATGGTGGCCACACCCGGGTTCTTCCGCGCCGTCGGTATGACCATGCAGCGGGGCCGCTTCTTCACCGCAGCCGATGGAGAGACAGCGCCAAAGGTAGCGGTGATCAACGAGGCGCTCGCCGCGCGCGACTTCCAGGATAAGGATCCCATCGGAAAACACGTGCGGTGGGGCACGCCGGACTGGGCTACGGTGATCGGCGTGGCCGGAAACGTGAAAGGATTCGGCGTGGCCGGCGACCCGATGCCGGCGATCTATTTTCCCAATCGCCAGGCGGACTGGGGTAATGGCGTCTGGGTTCTGGTGCGGACGGCGGTACCGCCGTTGAGCCTGGCGGGCGCGATTCGGAAAGAGATGCGCTCGTGGAACAAGCGGATGATCATTGGCGAGTTTGACACGCTGGATAACATGCTGGCGGAGTCAGTGGCGGTTCCGCGGTTCTATATGGTGCTGCTCGTGGGGTTCGCGTTGCTGGCGCTGATGGTTTCAGCGGTTGGGGTGTATGGCACCGTGAATTATTCCGTAGCGCGAAGGACCCACGAAATCGGTATCCGCATGGCGCTCGGCGCGGAACCGGGCGACGTGCTGGCGATGATCCTGAGGCAGGGGCTGGGGCTCACTGTCGTGGGCGTTGCGCTGGGGCTGGCGGGCGCATTCTTATCGACCCGTGCGCTGCAGACGCTGCTGTTCGGGGTGCGGCCGATCGACGCCGAAGCGTTCGCGTGTGGCTCCGGCGTGCTCATCCTGGCGGTCCTGCTGGCATGCTACATTCCGGCGCGGCGAGCGACAAGGGTCGATCCCTTGGAGGCGCTTCGGCATGAGTGAGCGGTCCAGGGAAGGTGAGGCGATGTTTTCGCAGCCCCTTGGCGCTGTTGCAATCGCAAATCCAATTCTGGTCGACGCACGTCTAAGCCGGTATCATCGTACTTGTGAAGCCGATTCAACCAAAAGCGATCATCTTCGACTACGGCAATGTCCTCTGTGTCCCCCAGCCGCGCCAGGACGTCGAAGCTATGGCAGCAGTCTTCCAAATTCCACCCGCGCAGTTCGAGGCGGTCTACTGGCCGCACCGCCGGCCCTATGACGAGGGCAGACTGGATGCTGTCTCCTACTGGCGAACGCTCGCCCGCGACCTCGGACGCCCGCTCGCCGAAAGCGACATTTCGCGCCTGACTCAGCTCGACGTTCGAAGCTGGACGCACCTGGATGCCTGCATGATGGAATGGGCGCGTCGGTTGCGAGCAGGCGGCGTGAGCATCGCGATCCTTTCTAACATGCCGCTCGAACTCCGTAATTGGATCGTCCAGGAGAGCGACTGGTTCGCCGGTTTCGACTTCGCGACATTCTCCTGCGACCTGGGCGTCGGAAAACCGGACGCCGCAATCTACGAGCATTGCCTGGCGGGGCTGGGCGTCGCGCCTTTTGAGGCACTGTTCTTCGACGACCGGCTGCAGAACGTGGACGGAGCACGCCGCCTGGGCATCCACGCCGTCCATTTCAGTACGCCGCGGGACACCGCCGCCTCGCTGGACGATGTGTATCGTCTGCCGGCCCCGTTCCCACACTGAAGGCGGCCTCCATCTCCTCTTGCGTTCTTCGTCCTGATCCACGGGACGATGATGTGGCCCGGTGGAGAGCGTTTCAGGCCGGATCAGTTGCCGATAGCACGTCGTAACCGGCTCCCGCCGGCCTTGGTGAACCGCGAGTCCTGCTGGACTCAGTCGGGCAGATACCAGGGAATATTGATCACTGTGATCCGCCGTTCGCCTTGGAACAGGAGCAGGGCTTTCAGCACTTCAGAGCGATGGTTATGCAGCAGATTCAAATACCAGCGGCGCTCTACCAACTCGGGAATCAGCACTGCGATCTGCCGCCCGGGGTGGGACTTTTCAAGCTCGAGCACGTATTGCAGGATCGGGCGGATCACGAATCGGTAGGGGGATTTGAGAACCACCAGGCCTGGCCCGGCCAACCCGGCCTGGCGCGAAGGTTCCTCCACCAGGTCTTCCCACTGGCTCGCCAGAGTGTCGGACTCCTGGCCGCCATCTACGTGCACTGCCCGGACGTCGGATGAGATCGCCATCGCGAAGCGCAGAGCTTTCTGCGTAATGCGGCTCCAACGGTCGACGGCGATTACAACCAACGGCGGGGCGAGATCGGCGATGTTCAACCGCGCATCGATATTGACCTCCTCGGCCACGGTATCGTAATGGCGCCTCACCACCCGCATCATGATGATGAGCCCGGGGACCAAGAGGAGCGTAATCCAGGCTCCTTCGGTGAATTTGGCGATCAGTACGACGATCACCGTGAGTCCGGTAGCGGCCGCTCCCACTCCGTTCACGAACATGCTTTTGAACGAGCCCGGGCCCCGTACGCGCTTCCAATGCATCACCATACCGGCCTGAGAGAGCGTGAAGGCCAGGAACGCACCCACGGCATAGAGGGGAATCAGGCGGTCGGTGACCCCGCCGAATACGATGAGCAGCGACCCGGCTAATAGGGCCAGTGCGTAGACCCCCTGGGTATAAACCAGCCGGCGGCCGCGGATCGACAAGCCATGCGGCAGAAAACCGTTCTCCGAAATGGCCCGTGAAAGGCGCGGAAAATCGGCGAAGGCCGTGTTCGCCGATAACGCCAGAACCATCAGGATCGACCCGATGCTCACGCCATAGAAGATGCCAGTGCCGGTGATGGCGGCGAGTAACTGCGAGAGCACGCTCTGATAGCCCGCCACGCCGGGAGTCGTGGCCGCGATGCCGTACGCCTTCGCCAGGAATGCGATGCCGGCCAGCATCACCGTGAGAATTCCGATTACCAGCGTAAGGGTGAACCGCGCGGTGGCGGAAGCCGGTTCCTTGAAGGCCATCACGCCATTGCTTACCGCCTCCACGCCGGTCATCGCCGTGCAGCCGCTGGCGAAGGCTCGCAGCAGCAGCCAGATGCCCAGAGCTTCGGTGGCCGCACCCAGATGGGGCGGCGTGACCACGGGGACGGGATGCCCGCCGGCCAGAATCGTTTTGACGACGCCCAGCGCAATCATCCCCAGCAGGCAGAAGATGAACAGATAGGTTGGGGCAAGGAAGATGCCGCCGGTTGCGCTGACGCCTCGCAGATTCACCAGCGTTACTAGAATCAGAATTACCAGGCACAGACCCAGCGTGTGCTTCTCCAGCGAGGGCACGGCGGAAATCAGGGCGCCCACGCCGGCCGAAATGCCCACCGCCGCGGTCAGCACGTAATCCACCATCAGCGAGGCGGCGGCCAGCAGTCCCGGCCACACCCCCAGGTTTTCACTGGCGACCGTGTACGATCCGCCGCCCTGCGGATACGCCATGATGGTCTGCCGGTAAGAGAAGTACACGATGGCGAGCAGGACGATGATACTGATGCTGATGGGGACTATGTAAGCCACCCCAGCCATTCCAAGGGGAATCAGGAGCGTCAGCGCGGCTTCCGGCCCGTAGGCGGCGGAGCTGAGCGCATCCAGGCCGAAAATGGGAATGCCCTTGCCGGGAGCTATCCGCTCGGCCTTCTCTTCCTCGGTCGCCAGCGGGCGGCCCAGCAACAGATTCGTCAGACTCATAGGTCTATTCTCTCCCCGCCGCGAGGCGGACGCTCGCGCCCGATAATTCGCTATATCGCTCCCCGCAAGGCTGATAGCGCTGGGCGCCAGGCGCCGCCTGCGCGCTGTTAGTTGCCGCCGGCCCTAAGTATCATGGGCGGAAAATCACATAATGCGGAAGGAGGGGGATTGACACGATCTCCCTAGAGGTCTACCCTAGCATTCTAGGGAAAGAAGCACACCGACGGTTTGACTCATGAAAAACACCGATCGCCTTTTCGGTTCGCTCGAACTCCTGATCCTGAAAACCCTCGCCGCCGGGCCCAATCACGGTTTCGGCATCACGCTCCATGTAGAAACGGTCTCCAAGGGACTGTTGCATATGGAAGAAGGATCGCTGTACCCGGCGCTGCACCGCCTCGAGCGGGAGCGCTTGATATCCGGCGAGTGGCGGCAGACGGATAACGGCCGCCGAGCCCGCATTTATGCGCTTACCGCAGCCGGCCGCAAACGCTTGGCGGAGAACGAAGAGAGCTGGTCGTCGGTGGCACTGGGCATCGACAGAGTTCTGAGGTTCGTATGAAGCACAAACCGGCAGGGGCGGCTTCAGCATCCGGCATGAGCGCAGGACCATGTTGCGGTGTCATCAGGAACAAAGCAGCAGCAGCCGGTGTCAATCCGACAAGGAGGGGAAAATGGGGTCTCGCCACGTTATTCTGATTTGTCTGTTTGCAGTGGCCGGCACTCTCTCTCAGGCGCAGCCGACGGCGCAGGATCAGGTTGTCCAAACGACCCGGGACTGGCTGCAGAGCATTAGCAAAGGTGATCGCGCCTCGCTGAACAACATCATGGACGCGCTTTGCCTCATCACTACGCCAGCCGGCGACGTCCTGCCAAAAGACCGCCTGGTGCCGGATGACGAAGCGCAAGTTGTGCAGAGGCTTCCGCTGATGGATCTCGATGGCCCACAGGTGCGGCTGTACGGGGATACTGCCATCGTGATGAGCCGTCTCAAGGCAACTGCGGGCGGCGGTCAGCGGACGAGCGGCACGTTCGTCTACCGGAAACAGGATAATACCTGGAAACTGGTGGCGATCCACTTAGCGGGGACTTAGGGGAGATGTCGGGACGTAACACCATCGTCAGGCCCGCTTGGCTGAGGCGTCTTTTCCATCGCGATTCCGCGTGGCAGGAGGAAATCGAAAGTCACCTTGCCATGCGCGCCGCCTGGCACGAGCAACAGGGCGTTGCGCCGGACGGCGCCCGCACCCGCGCCGCGCGCGATTTCGGCAGCCGTCTGCGTGCGCTGGAGGCCGTTCGCGCGGTGCATCGCGCGCCGTGGTTGGACGCGCTGGCCCAGGACGCGCGTCACGGCCTGCGCGTGATCCGGCGCTCGCCCGCCTTCAGCCTGGCGGCGGTGGCCACGTTGGCGGTGGGCATCGGCGCTTCCACCGCCGTGTTCAGCGTGGTGGATTTGTTGCTATTTCGCAGCCTCCCCTATCCGCGCGCCGAGCGCCTGGTATCGGTCGGCTTCAGCGGACCCGTCGACACCAATGAATTCAATGTCGGTAACGCTTACCTGGACTGGCGCGACCACCAGCGCGTGTTTACCGCCATGACTTCGATGTATCCTGGCGGACAGTGCGATCTCGGCGAGGCGCCGGCCCTGCGCGCCCCCTGCGTCCAGGTGGAAGCGAACTTCCTCGACACGCTGGGTATGGTCCCCGCCGCCGGCCGCGATTTCCATACCGAGGACGACCGGCCCGGCGCTCCCAAAGTGGCCCTGCTCTCCTACGCCATGTGGCAGTCGCGCTTCGGCGGCGATCCCGGCGCCGTCGGCAAAACCATCCGTCTGGATGATGCCCCGGTCCGCGTGATCGGTTTTCTGCCGCGTACATTCGAGATGCCGCAACTGGGCGAAGCCGAGGTATTGCTGGCCGAGCAACTGGACGAAGGCGTCGCGCGCGCGCCAAGGTCAACCGTCTTCCTGCGCACCTTCGCCCGTCTGAAAGATGGCGCCACCGCGGAGACCGCGCGTCAACAACTGCTGCCGCTGTTTGCTGACAGCGTGCAAAGTTACGTGCCGCCGCAACTCAGGCGCGAGGTCGGGCTGGTGGTGCGCAGCCTGCGCGACCGCCAGATTCATGATGTGAAGCTGGCGTCCTGGCTGTTGTTCGGCGCCGTGCTGGCTCTGGTGGCGCTGGCCTGCGCCAACGTGGCCAACCTCATGCTGGCGCGCGCCGCCGCGCGCAAGAAAGAACTGGCGATGCGTGCCGCGCTCGGCGCTGGCCGCGGCCGCCTGGCGCGACAAATGTTCACTGAAAGCCTGCTGCTCAGCCTGGCTGGCGGCGCGGCGGGGTGCGTTTTCGCCTGGGGCTTGTTGCGCGCGGTGGTAGCGATGGCGCCCCAAGCATTGCCGCGCCTTCCCCAGGCGCGCTTGGATGCGCGGGTTCTGTTGTTCGCAATCGCGGTCTCGCTGGCGGCTGCGCTGGCGACCGGCCTGTTGCCGGCCTGGGAGCGTTTGGGCGCGGCCGCGCTCGCCGGATGGCATTCAACCGAAAGTGGGCGCTCATGGGCAAGACCCGTGCTGGTGGCCACTCAGGTGGCAATTTCTCTCGTTCTGTTGACCGGCGCGTCGCTGCTGGTGCGCAGCCTGTGGAAGCTGGAAGGTGAATCGCTCGGATTTCAGCCGCAAAGGGTGGTCACCGCGTCGTTCACGCTCAACCGGCATCGCTACGGTTCGGCGGAGAAACAGGATGCGTTGTACGCCGAGGTGGAGCGGCAGCTCGCCGCGATTCCCGGCGTCAGCCGATTTGCCCTGAGCGATACCATTCCGCCATCGGGCGGAGTACGCGGAAGGCCATTTTCCAACATGCGGATTGCGGGCCACCCGCCGCTTCCCGAGCAAGGCGGCATGGTGGCGTTTCGTTTCATCACACCCGGCTACTTCCGTGCACTCGGCATCCCCATTCTCGCCGGACGCGATTTCGACGAGAAGGAGCGCTCCGGAACCGAGACGCCGGTGATCCTCAGCCAGTCACTGGCGCACCGCATGTTTCCGGCCGAGAACCCGGTGGGTCAGCGGATCGACCTCGACGTAAGCGGCCATTGGCAGCCCGTTGTGGGCGTCGTGGGTGATGTGAAGAATTCGGGGCTCACCGATGCGCCGCAGCCCGAATACTACCTGCTCCGCATGCACAATTCGTGGGCGCCGGGCCTGAGCGCCGTGGCGCTGCTCGAAACGCCGCTTAATGCGGGGATAGTGGAACGCTGGGTGCGCCGACAGATGGCTGCCATCGATCCGGCGCTGCCCGTCACCATCGAAACCATCGAGACCAAGGTGGACCGCTTGAGCGAGCGCGCGCGTTTCCTGGCGGCGCTGATCGGGTTGTTTGCCGTCTTCGGGCTGCTTCTGGCCGCGATCGGGCTGTATGGCGTGCTGTCATTCCTGGTGGCGCAGCGCACGCGCGAAATCGGCGTGCGCATCGCTCTCGGCGCTTCGCCGGGCCAGATCGCGCGCTTGGCGGTACACCAGGCCGGCGTCTGGACCCTGGCTGGAATGGCGGCTGGCTGGGCGGTATCCGCGGCACTGGGGCGAATCGCGCGCGGCGCATTGTTCCAGGTTTCGTCGTTCGACCCGCTCTCGCTGGCAACCGCGGCTCTGGTCCTGGCGATGGCCGCCGCTATCGCCGCCTGGCGTCCCGCGCGCCGCGCCGCCCGTGTGGACCCGGCAGTTTCGTTGCGGGAAGAGTAAGCGGAACTGCCGGCGTCACCCGCCAACTCTTGGGCGCGAAAAGTCTCGGGGCTAGCTGCTCGCGAGCGTCTGCGCGAACACCTCGGTGTCCACGTTTCCGCCGGACAGAATCACCGCCACTCGCCGGCCCTGCATTCGGTCGCGTTCCTGGAGCAGTGCCGCAAGCGCAGCCGCGCCGGCGCCTTCGGCGACGTTGTGCGTGTCGGAGAACAGGTGCCGCATGGAAGCCCGGATCTCGTCTTCCTCCACGGTGACGATGCGGCTGACGCCGCCCAGAATGATCTCGATTGCCCGAGGGTCCGGCACCCGGCAAGCCATGCCGTCGGCAATGGTCTGCCCGACATCGGCGGCGATCGGGCGGCCGGCGGCGAATGACTGGGCGTAGGCACTGGCCCGGGCGGCCACCACGCCGATGACTTCGGTTCGCAACCCCAGCGCATTGCGCGCGGCTACGATCCCGCAAATCCCGGAACCCATGCCAATCGGGGCATACACGGCATCTAGCCCAGCGACGGCGTCGAAGAGTTCGAGCGCGTAGCTCGCCACACCGGCAATTAGCGTGCTGTCGAAGGAGCGGACCAGGTGCAGTTTCTCGGCCTCCGCCAGTTTGGCCGAGTACTCGTAGGCCTCCTGAAAGTCCCCGCCGCGTTCGACCAGTTCCGCGCCAAGCGCGCGCATCGCCGCGTTCTTCTCGCGACTGTTACCGCGCGGAACCACGATGACCGAACGCAATCCAACGCGGCTCGCGGCGAACGCCACACTCTGGCCGTGATTTCCACGAGTCGCCGCGATCACGGCGGTCACGTTGGGTTCGCGCCGGCGTAGCGAATCCATGTAGACCAGACCGCCGCGTACCTTGAACGCTCCCACGGGAGAGTGATTCTCGTGCTTCACCCATGTCTCCGCTCCGACGCGGGCGCAGAGCAGGGGCCACCGGATCTGAGGAGTCGGTGGCATGGCGCGATAGACAAGCTCCGCGGCGGCCCGGATCGAAGCGAGGGAAGGCAGGGTCATAAGATCAACGCTTCTCACGATTGTAAAAGAAAACCAGCCCCAAATCGAAATAAGATTATGCTTCAGGGCGCCGCGAGCAACTCTGAGCCACTGGAAATTCAGAGGGCAGGCGCTGCCGGTATCACGGATGCGGAATCCCGGCGAAAACCCGCCAGGAGAGAGAATAAGGTTTCGAAACGAAAGGTCCGACATGAAGGTAATCGCTTTCAACGGCAGTGCGAGAAGAGGCGGCAATACTGCGATCCTGCTCCGCTACGTGCTCGGCGAAGTGGAAAAGGAAGGCATTGAAACCGAATTGGTGGAACTGAGTGGATCGAAGATCCATGGGTGCCTGGCCTGCCGCAAATGCTCGGCCCGAAAAGACGGGCGGTGCGCGCAGAGCAAAGACGAGGGGAACGCCTATATCGAAAAAATGGCGGCGGCGGACGGTATTCTACTCGGTTCGCCAACCTATGTGGCCGACGTCTCGCCGGAGATCAAGGCGCTGATCGACCGCGCCTGTATGGTTGGTGGCGCCAATGGCGGCATGTTCCGCCGTAAGGTGGGAGCGGCGGTGATCGCGGTGCGCAGGGCGGGGGCGATGCACGCGTTCGATGCCCTGAACCACTTTTTCCTGATCAGCGAGATGATCATACCGGGATCGTCCTACTGGAACATCGGGATCGGGCGGGAACCCGGCGAGGTGGAAAAAGACGAGGAAGGCATCCGCACCATGAAAGTGCTGGGACGCAACATGGCGTGGCTGCTAAGAAAATTAGGGCCTGCCGAGAAGTAGCCTTCCGACTCCCATGTAGCTCGCAAAGAACCGGCGGCAAAGACCGCCGGCGTTACAAAACAAGCAGCGCTCCTGGCCGCAACGCCGGCGGTCTTTGCCGCCGGTTCTTTTTCTATGACATTCGAATCTGCGGTATACCTTAAGACTTGGTAGATATTCATAGCCACATCTTTTGGGGGGTGGACGACGGGGCGGATACCCGGGAGACCACGCTCGCGATGCTTCGGCTGGCGAGCGAAAGCGGCACCACCGACATCGTCGGCACGCCCCATGCGAACGCGGAGTCGGTGCCCGACCCGGAGGCGATCGATCGCCAGATGGAGGATCTCAATGGCGAGGTAGATGGCAAGCCGCGAATTCATCGCGGCTGCGAACTGCATGTCAGCTTTGACGCCATCCAGGACGCCCTCGCCAATCCGCGAAAGTACACCGTGAACGGCAAGAATTTCCTCCTGCTGGAGTTCGCCGGCCAGATCCCGCCGCACGCGGAGGACCTTCTCGCACGACTGGCGGACGCGGGAATGGATCCGATCATCGCACATGCCGAGCGGAACCCTGTGTTGGCCCACAAGCTCGACCAGTTGGAGAAGTGGTGCGAGCGCGGCGTCCTGGTGCAGATCACGGCGAAGTCGCTGGAGGGAGGATTCGGCGCGATGGCTACGGACGCAGCGTGGCGGATGCTCTCCCGCGGTCTGGTGCATTTCGTCGCCAGCGACGCGCACGATCCGCAGTTCCGGCCGCCGCGTCTCGACCTGGCGCGCGAACTGGTCCTGCGCAAGATGGGAGAGGACGCGGCGGACCTGCTGTTCACCGACAATCCGCGAAACGTGGTGGAGGGCCGGAATGCGGCCCTGGTGCGCGCGCCCGCGCCGCAGCCGCAACCCTGGTGGCGTTCGTTCCTGGGTCGCTAGCGACGACCCGGAACGCTATCGGAGCCGCGACCATAGGGAGCGGTCGTCGCAGCGATTGCGTGGATTCACCTCAGTGTTTGCCGACCATCGCCTGCACGTCTTTGCGCAAGGCAGCCTGGCTGCCCGGACGGCTGTAGAACATGTGGCCGCCCGGATACTCACGCACCGCGACCCGCGCCGGATCGCCCATCACCGGCATCTGGTCCACCGTCAGCACCGAGCCCATGAACGGGCACGAAAGATCGTTCCAGCCGTGCGCAATGATGACGCGCAGTTTCGGGTCGGCCGCCACCGCCTGTCGCAGATCGGGCACCGCGCCGAGGCGCAGGGAGCGGCTGTCGCGATCCCACTGCGAACCCACCTCCCGGCTCAGCGTGTTGTACCGCGCGTCCGTCTTCCAGCCGACCACGCGCGTCACGAACTCCACCATCGCCGTAGTGGTCGGCGCGATGATGCTCTCCAGCATGGGATCGTTGGTGCGCTGCTCCGGAGCGAAGGGAAACGGATCATAGCCGGTGACATTCGAGTCGTAGATGCTGCCGATCTTACCGCTCTCGCGGAAGACCTCGCGCAGATAGGCGCCGATTTCCAGCCGTCCGCCGGCCCGCCGCACAAACTCCTCTTCCAGGCCGGTCATCGCGGTCACGCGTTTCACGATCCGCGGCGTCGCTTCCGGATCGGAGCGGCCTTTCAACAGGTCGGTCGCATACTCGCCGCGAGTGTACGCAATTACCGGCGCCATGGCCTCCGGCGTCAGCTTGTGCTCGCGCTCCAGATGCGCCGCCGTGATCGACGGCAGCGTCAGCATCCACGGGACGGGAGAGATGTCTCGGTTGTCGTCGAGCGCCGGGTTCAGGTACGGCGAAACCAGGACCACCCCGTTCATCGCCACGCCGAGCTGCGTTTGCAGGTAGTGTGTGATCCGCGGGCCGCGATAGCCGCCGTAGCTCTCTCCGACGAAGTACTTTCGCGAGCTCAAACGCCCGTTGCCGACCAGCCAGTCGTAAATGATGCGCGAGAGGTAGTGAATGTCGTTGTCGGTCGAGTAAAACTGAATCTTGGCGTCGAGCACCGGAATCAGCGACCGACTGAAGCCGGTGCCGATCGGATCGATGAACACCAGGTCCGTGAAATCCAGCCAAGTGGCCGGATTATCGGTCAACTGGGCCGGATCCGATGGGCTGTCTCCCTCCATGCCGAACTCGAGGTGCTTCGGGCCGATGGCGCCGAGATTCAGAAACACGGAAGCCGCACCCGGACCGCCGTTCAAGGCGAAGGTGACCGGCCGGTCCTGGCCCTCCACGGTGTACGCGGTATAGACCACCTCCCCAGTCTTCTTGCCGTTGTCGTAGACCGGCAGCGTGCCCACGGTGACCGTGTAGTGGAGCGGCTTGCCATCCAGTTGCATGCTCTGCGCCACATGCGCGTCCGTGGGCAACGGAGCCTCTTTGTCGCCGGCCTTCTCTTTATCCTTCTCTTTGTCCTTATCTTTGTCTTTCGCATCGGCGGGCGCCGCTGGCGGCGCCGGCTTCGCTTCCTGGGCCCCCGCAACGGAAGCGCCAAGGGCCAGGACCATGGCGAGTACGCCCGCACCGGCAATGTCACGAACTGTGTGGAGTGAAATAGAACTCATGTGGCTACAATAACCTAAACCGACTGTTTCGTGGCTGGGTCGCCAATTGCATAGTTCGCCGGCAGGTGACCCTTCTCAACCCTCCCGTTAGAACACGCGGCGTTTGAGGCGTTCCAGAGTGAATTTGGCTGTTTCGGCGACCGCCATCACGGCCATCACACCGGCTTGCACGGGGTCGGTGACGACCAGGTCCGCCGCATCGGGGACACTGCCGGCCATGTTCAGGCTGATCACCAGCAGACCCTGCTCCCGAACCTCGCGGACCGCCGTTTCAATTTCGCCGCCCATCAATGATCCGGCCAGCACCAGCGCCTTGGCGCGCGGCAAGCGGGCCACGGCGCGGACGGCGTCGGCCAGTTTTTGTTCGCCTACCAGCGGAATGGTGTCCACCGAAATGTGTTCGCCACGAATGTTGTGACGGTCCGCTTCCGAGACGGCCCCTATGGCTACCTGGCCCACCTGCGCGCCGCCGCCCATGATGATGATGCGCTTGCCATATACGGTCTCGAGAGTATTGACGATCTCAACGTCGCGCACGATGGGAAGGGCCCGCAGCCCCTCGATCAGCGGATCGACATCTCCCGGCAGAATAACCTCGAAGTACGTGCGGGCCTCTTCGGGCCGGTTCGCCAGAATTTCAACGGAAGTGATATCGCCCCGGTGCTCCGCAATTACGCCGGTCAGTTTGTGCAGCACCCCGGTGGTGCCGACTGCGTGAACCAGGAGCCCGATGGTCCGCTTCTTCATAAGTTCATAGTGTAACTGGCGGGCGAGCGCCCGAGTTGCTCGATCAGTTCGCTGGTCTGGCGGAGGGTCGTCTCTGTATCGATCTCTTGTGCGTATTTCTGCGAGCGTTGCCGCACCTGGCTGGAGCTCATTATTTCGGTCAGCATGCGAGCCACAGTGGCCGCTTTGTAGCGTTCCGGATAGAGGCCCCGTCCCAAGCCCAGTCGTTCGACGCGTAGAGCGTTGTCTGGCTGGTCGTGGGCATGGGGGACAACGAGGTGAGGAACCCCGGCTTTGACCGCTTGGGCCAGCGTCCCGATCCCGCCGTAGTAGACCAGCGCGGCGCACCGCGGGAGAATCCGGCTGAACGGCAAATAGGAGAAGCCTTGCACGGAAGGGGGCAGATCTTTCGGAAGCTGCCCGGGAAAGTTAGTGACCAACATACCGCGGAGTCCGGCCATGCGGCACGCCTTCACAGATTCCCGAAAGAACCTTTCCTGCCCTGCCGCTGCCGATCCAGGCGTAAACATCACTGGTGGGGGGCCGGCATCCAGGAACTCTTCTGCGGTTGCCACTGTCTCGCGTTCCCCGCCTCCGTCGTGGAGCGGGAATCCGGTCAGGTGCGTGTGCGGGGGCCAGTCCGGTTGAGGAGGGGCAAACCATTCGGGAAACAAGCCGACCACAAGCTGAGTGGAATGTAGGTAACTGCCAAAGACATTGTCCACCGGTTGCAGACCGAGTCGTGCGCGGAATCCATTGAGTTCGGGCAGCAGGTGGCGGTTTATGACGAAGGTATCAATGAGCCGGAACAGAGATTTCTTGACGAAACGCGGAACGCGGGGACCCATCGTGAAACGGCCTTGCCGGCCGGAATCGATCAAACTGCGAAACATCGCCGGCTGAAGATGGATGGTCGCCAGCCAGCACGCCGAGTTTTTCCTGAGCCACCCGCGCGCCGAGACAAGTGCCTGCCGCCGCCACCACCACGTGGGAGCCGGCATGGCTGGCGATGATGTCGTAGAGCCGGGGAAGGGCCGGGATCAAGACCCGCTCTGCGACACATTGAAAGCACTTGACGGGGTGCCAGAGACGCGGATCGGCGATCGTCGCTTGCGCCTCGGCGGCTGTGCCCAGCGAAATGAATTCCAGCCCGGCTGAACGCACAGTATCCGCAAACACTTCGTTGGTAATGACCGTCGCGCGATGACCTCGCCGCTGGAGCGTCATTCCCAGTGCGATCATCGGATGCACGTCGCCTGCGCTGCCGACGGTAGGCAAGAGAACATGTAATCCACTCCCTGTTACTCGCTGTTCCCCGGAGTCCATGACGTGTCACTGTGCGGGCAAGGCTCTTAGCGGAAAAGATCGCTGATTCCGCGCTCCCTCAGATAGGCTTGATCTTTGGCGCGGCTCTCCAATACGATGGCCGGCGTCTCTCCCCGGCCGACGAGGTCCATGTAAGGCTTCGCATATCTCCAGTCGGCCGGCCACTGTTTCGTGGACAGTCCCCGGTCGGGAATCACCAGTGCGGTTTTCCGCGGAACTATCTCCGGCGGGGAGCGCCTTAATTCCGATGCAAGCGCTGCGAACTTCCGTCCCAAAGGCTTTGGCTGGTTCCGGATGTCAAGCAGTCCCAATTCGTATTCACCTTTGTCGAAGCCTTTGATGGCTGGATCGATGTCGTGCGTACACCACCAGGTAATACCCCACGCTTTGCCCGTCGCCGCAACGTTTCGGACGCTGTGGTCCATGTATTCCGGCATGTAACTCTCGGGCATGTCCTGTACCGACACGCCAGTCTCTTCCACCCACACGCGGCGGTGAAGGTCGGTCTGATAGGCATAGGCAAGTTCGACCATGTACTCGGCCAGATGCAAGGAGGCAAGATCGGAGTATTTGTAGCGATCGAGCACGCCGGTGAAGACAATGTACGAATGCACGACGCTCGCGTGGCCGATAGTTGCCAGGTTGGGCCGGCTGAAGCCGCAGTCATTGAACCAGTGCGAATGATCAACTCCGTTGACGTGAAACTTGCCGGGAGCGATCTCGTCGCAGTACCGAAGCATCTCGACAGCCCACGCGTCCCCGTCCTTTTGCGAAACGGGGTTGTTGTTGGTTCTTTGCAACACACCGAGCTCATTCCCAATGTCGAAACCGAGAAACCGCCTGTGCCCGCCCACGGTTTCGGCAATCCTGCGAAACAGCAGCTTTTCCGCCTCGATGATCTCGGGGGACACGAACATGTTCCGGTTCTTGTCACTGACTGCATTTGCCAGCGGCGCGACCCAGGATGGCAGGAATGCGAATCCGCTCATCCATCCATTCAAGACCGTGACCTCGACATCCAGCCCCGCCTTCCCGGCTGCCTCCAGCAGCGAATCGAGGTTGGCCAGAGCCTGGTCGCTCACGCTGTTGATTCCAGGCTGAAAGATCGGCCATAGACACTGAATTCGGACGTGGTCCAGGCCCAGCCCGGCAACCGCGTCCAGGTCCTCCGCGATGGCCTGTTGATCCCAATCCTGCCAGCAGTACCACCAGCGCTTGCGTGGCACATAGTTCGCCCCGAAGCGAAAACCGCCCGCTCCGCTCGATGGAGGAATCGGGTCACTGAGCAACGGCGCGCGCGACGCCATCGCGGCGACCGATCCCAACATAGCTGTCTTGACGAAATTGCGGCGTGAGTCCAAAGTTCACTGCCTCGATAGGTACGGTCCACGCACGGCGTCTTCGATTCGGCTTCGGGGATAGTATAACGCCCTGATGCTTTCTCGCGGCGCGCCGCGAAT
>CAWJLI010000189.1:0-12555 GCA_963843095.1 Bryobacterales bacterium | reverse complement strand
TTCGGGCAGGAGCCGCAGGCGTCAACACGGGTCTATGCTGGAAGGGATGGGTTGGGCGTACAGGACTGAAATGGGCCTCGGCTCACCGGAATCCGCATCGGCAGCTCGCAAGCGCGGACAGAGGATCGCGACGCGAATTTGTGCGGCGGTCTTGTTTGTGGTTCCGGTCGCGAATCTTCACGCTCAGGCCACCGGCTGCGAGGTCCTGCCTGCTGCGAAACGTGAAGATATCAACGCTCTGGCGAACACCGGCCTTGCGCTATCACACGCGAAACAGTATGATGCCGCGGCTGTCTGCTACCGCAAGGTATTGGCCATTGACCCGAAGATTCCTCAGATCCAGCTCAACCTCGGTCTGGCCGAGTTCAAGAGCGGGCGTTTCCGCCAAGCGGCCGGGCCGTTCCGGGCTGTGCTGGAACTCGACCCGAAGAACATGCAGGCGCGGACCCTGCTGGGCATGAGTTACTACGGCAGCCACATGTTCAAGGACGCGGCCGCGAACCTCGAGATCGCGCTCGCCGCCGACCCGGAAAACGTGCAGCTTCATTACTACTTCGCGCAGAGCCTGCTTTCGTCGTCCGAGTACCAGCGCTCTTTGCAGGAGTTCGAGTGGTTGCAGCGCCACGACCCCGATTCTGCCGCCACGCACGTGCTCATGGCCGAAGCGTTAGACGGCCTCACCCGCCCGGAGGAAGCGATCCTGGAGCTAAAGGCGGCGATCGCGAGATCGCCTGCCGAGCCCAACGTGCATTTCGCCATCGGGTATATTTACTGGTCGCAGCAAAAAGACGATGAGGCCGAACGCGAGTTCCGTCTGGAGTTGGATCACGATCCGGCCAATGCGCAGGCGTGGGCATGGCTGGCCGACGTGCTGATCCGCCGCAACGACTTTCAGAAGGCGAAGCCGCTCCTCGACCAGGCGCTGTCCATCGACCCAAGCGTCCGCATCGCGCATCTCGATCTCGGCATCGTCTTCGCGCAGGACAGACAGTACGACCGCGCCATTGCTGCCTTCAAGGAAGCGATACGCCTCGACGATTCCAAAACCGATGCCCATTTCCGCCTGGCGCGCGTATACAAAGAAGCCGGCAAACCTGCCGAATCCGCCGCCGAATTGGCCATTGTCCGCCGTCTGCGCGAGGAGAAGAGCGAAGACAACCTACAGAAAGTGACCGGCCACCCGCCCGAGCTACAGCCCGACAAGTAGGGGGCCGAGGCGATGCCTTGCACTATTTCCCCGCGTGGCGCCGGGCGATCACCTGCGTCCCGATAGCAGGCTTTCCCTCTTCGATCACGTAGAACTGATCGGCCGCGACGTTATGAAACTCTTGCCGGACGCCGCTCGGCCAGCTCACTTCCACGCTGTCGATTCGCCTGCTTGGCCCCAGCCCGAAGTGTGCGCGGAGGTCGCTCTGCGAAAGATAGCTGCCGCCTGCGGCAATCTCGCGGATTTGCGAAATGCCGCCGGCCTTCAGCCGGATTCGCGCGCCCAAGGCATCGCGATTGCTGCGCGTGCCCACCAGCTTGAAACTTACGAAGTGATTGCTTCCCCCGCTGCGGTTTCGCAATATCGACGGCGGGTCGTCGTTATTCCCTACGACTATGTCCTCGTGGCCGTCGTTGAACAGGTCGGCGAAGGCCACGCCACGTCCGAGGTGGGGCACAGAAAAACCGTCCCCGTGAGCCTGCGCATCGGCAGTCACGTCAGTAAACGTGCCGTCGCGATTGTTGTGAAATAGCAGGTTTATCTGCTTGTAGTGACCCTTCACGGTCGAATTCTCCACGCCCTGATAGACGTGCCCGTTGGCGATGAACAGGTCCACCCAGCCGTCGTTGTCGAAGTCGGTAAAGCCGCCTCCGAAGCTCAGGAACCGTGCGGTGATAGTGGCGATGCGCGCCTTGCGGCCGACATCCTCGAACGTCCCGCCTCCGGCATTGCGCCACAGATGGTGGGGCACATCCTGAAAGTCGGAAACGTAGAGATCCAGCAATCCGTCGTTATCGTAGTCGCCCACCGAGAGGCACATCGCCGCCATGGTGCCGCCGTCCTCGGTCAACCCCACGCCCGCCATCAGTCCGGATTCGGTGAACGTGCCGTCGTGATCGTTGTGGTAAAGGTAGATCTCCATGCCATCGTTGGCGACAAACAGATCGGGCCAGCCGTCATTGTCGTAGTCGGATGCAATCACCGAAAGATTCTTGCCGTTGGGCTGATAGATCTTGGCGGCTTTGGTAACGTCGGTGAACGTGCCGTCGCCGTTGTTGTGGTACAGCACGTCCGGACTGCCGTGATACTCACCGGGCGGGCAGCTTGATTCCGCGTCGGCGATGATGCAGGTTTGCTTCACCTCCGGGCCGAAATCCACATAGCCGCCGACGTACAAATCGAGCTTCCCGTCGCGGTCGTAGTCGAAAAAGGTGGCGCCCAGATGCAGCCGCGTGCCGAAGTCGGTACCGTCCACGTGCGCCTTTGCGGTGACGTCGGTGAAGGTGCCGTTCCCGTTGTTGTGGTACAGCACGTTCTTGCCGTACTGCATCACGTAGAGATCCGGGTGTCCGTCGTTGTCGTAGTCGCCGACTACGCAGCCAAGGCCATAGCCGGTGCCCGGCACGCCGGCTTTTTCGGTCACGTCTGTGAACGTGCCATCGCCATTGTTCCGATACAGAGCGTTGCGCGCCACCAAACCCCGCCCGTAGAGATCGCGCGCGCTGACTAAGTAAATGTCGGGCCAGCCGTCTCCGTCATAGTCGAACACGCAGACTCCCGGACCAGCCTCGTCCATGATATTGGCGACGCCCTTGTTGCCTTTCAAATGGACGAAGCGGACGCCTGCCTGCCTGGTGATGTCATCGAAACGCGGCGTGGAGTTGTCGTCGGCGCTGGGTCCGGCAAATGACGCGGCGAGGAGCGACATCCCCACCACCATGCTCGCAGGAATCATTAACTGGGCGGGAGATACGCTTCTCTTTGGCAACGATCGCATTCCATACAGGCCGAACTCATCGACCTTAGTCGCACTGTCGAGCACGTCATGGAGACCTGGCTTGGCCTGCAGGGCCGCTCATCTGCGATTATCTCACGCGCGAGCAGTCGCGCTCTGGTTACTCCGCCGGTGAATATGGGAACGTAATAAACATTGTCGGCTACAACGACGTTCGGCGCTCAGAGAAACTGAGCCCCGGTAGTAGCAATCGGCGCGATAGCGGTCGCGCCCGTGAGAACAGCGTTCACGCTGTTCACCGATATATATAGGTCAGCGTCGCCTTTAGCGCTGCCTATATCGGCGATAGTTTCGCCGACTTACTGCGGGCCAATTCACTCTGAATCTCAGCTCGTGCTGGAAAGGCGCTTCCCACGCATACAAAATCATCAATCGCCTGTCAAACTCTCATCCGCAGCCGTGCACCTACCAAACGGGCACCCCCATCTCCAAACGGGGGCATCAAACCGGTTGCCGGGTCTCGCGCTGAAGCGGGACAGTGCTTTCAGCGAAACGACACGTGGAACGTGGGTCCGAACGCCTG
Source organism: Bryobacterales bacterium (assembly GCA_963843095.1). Taxonomy (GTDB): domain Bacteria; phylum Acidobacteriota; class Terriglobia; order Bryobacterales; family Bryobacteraceae; genus Bog-375. Next base: position 9,030 of record CAWJLI010000189.1, on the reverse strand, counting down.
TTCAGTGAGCTGCGCCTTCCAGACATCCCGTGGCGAAAGCTCCGGAACCTGTCGCTGAACTGGGGAGATATCAACGGTCTGTTCTTCCACGTACATGCTCGTACCATAGCGACACCACGTAATCGCATCAAAACACAACGTTGATACGGTACCTTACCGTAATCCTCTACTAAAGAAGCACTAATCCTCCTTACAATCTATGCGGTCTCGTCCAGCGCCATGGGGGTGCCTGGTGAGGCTAGAGTAATCTCGCTAAGAAAATCTCGCTTAAGGAGAGAAATGTGAAGCACGTCAGACTACGTCAGTTACTGATATTGTGCACTCTCGCACTAGCCTTCGCGTTCCACGCCGCAGCGCAGGAGGCAACCATCGTCGGAACGGTTACAGATCCATCGGGGGCAGCCGTTCCCGGCGTACAAATCACCGTCACGAACAACGAAACCTCCGCTGTTCGCCACATCGTCAGCAATGACACAGGCCAGTACACCGTGCCAAGCCTTGTAATCGGCAAGTACAGTGTCAAGGCCGAGGCCTCTGGTTTTAGGCCCGCCCAGCAGAACGACGTCGTTCTGAACGTCGGTGCTGTTGCTCGTATCGATATCCAACTGCAGGTTGGGGAATCCAAAGAGAGCGTCACCGTTGAGGCTGTATCCACCCGGGTCCAATCGGATTCCAGCGAAGTTAGCGAAGTGGTTACCGGACAACAGGTGACGCAATTGGCCATGAACGGCCGCAACTTGGTCGGCCTCGCGGAACTGGTTCCAGGCGTGTCCTCCACTGTGGCGGATTTCAATGGCCCCAGCGCACAGGGCAGCGGCTTCACCATCAGTTTCAATGGCCAGCGTCCAGACCACAACGTCTGGATGGTGGATGGTGGGGAAAATTACGATCGCGGCTCCGGCGGAAAATTCAACATCATGCCGTCCGTCGACTCGGTTGCCGAGTTCAGGGTGCTCACCTCGAACTATTCCGCTGAGTACGGACTCAATTCCGGCGCGACCCTCAGCCTGGCCTTCAAGTCCGGCACCAAGGATTTCCACGGCGGTGCGTGGGAATTCTTCCGCAACAACGACTTGGACGCGGTGAACTATTTCGTCAACGCGGCAAGCGCGACGACACCGGAATTGCGCTATAACGTGTTTGGCTTCAACATCGGCGGCCCGGTGATTCTGCCGCACTACAACAAGGACCGAAACAAGACGTTCTTCTTCGGCAACTTTGAGTGGCGGCGCATGATCCAGGGCGGCACCAACACGGTTCAAACGCCTACGAGCGCGATGGACGGTGGCCAGTTCCCGTCTAACATGACCATCAACGTGCCCTCAGCCGCCAGCCTGAACTCCACGGAACTCGCCCGGTTCACCTCGCTGGGGCTCGTTCCCGGCCAGCCTTTCCCGAACAACAAGATTCCATCCAGCCTGATCAGCCCGCTGGCCACGGCGTTTATTGGGCTTGGTATATTCAACTCGCCCAATACCACTAGCGGCGGATTCCCTGCGTTCACCGGTGGGGCCAACGCTCCCACCTACGTGGGCGAGCAGATTGCTCGTATCGACCACCAGTTCAGCGACAAGTTCTTTGTTTTTGGCCACTGGGTGTCGGAACAGCTCAACCAGACCTATGGGACGTCCCTTTGGAGCGGCGACAGCTATCCGACCGTCGGTTCGGTGTTTGTCAATCCGTCCTGGAGCGGCGTGCTTCACGCCACGTACACTATCAACCCGACCGTTGTCAACGAGGTGGCGTTTAACTACAATGGCAACAACATCAACGTCACGCCGGAGGGGATCTATCAGCGCACCTCCAGCACCAACCCGCCGGAGTTGTTCGCCGGCAACGCGGACAACCGCCTGCCGACTCTCAATTTCGGCGGCGGAGGCATCAATTCCACCTACGATGTGTCCAACTATCCCTGGACCAACGCGTTCGAGAATTACCAGTGGCGTGACGACATCTCATGGACCCATGGTCGGCACAGCCTGAAGTTCGGCGGCCAGTATATGTTCCAAACCAAGACCCAGGAGCTCTTTGGCCAGTCGCAGGGCAACTACGCCTTTAACGGTACCTACACCGGTGATGGCTTTGCCGACTTCCTGTTGGGCTATGCCGCCACCTATAACGAGCTGGCCGTCCAGGACAGCGGTGACTGGCATAGCAACACCATCGCCGTCTACGTGCAGGACGACTGGCGCGTGAACAATCACCTCACCCTGAATCTCGGCGTGCGCTGGGAAGGCATTCCCCACACATACGAAGTGAACAATCGCATGTCGAACTTCTATCCGCAACTGTACAACCCGGCAGATGCGGCAATACTCCTCCCCAACGGGAACATCAGTCCCAGCAGCCCGGGTCTGGCTCCCGGCGTGGGAGCGGCGTCCACCCTCAACCTGTATCAGAACGGCATGGCGATTACCGGCAAGAACGGCGCTCCCACTGATATAGTCCAAAACCACTGGAACAATTGGGGTCCGCGGCTTGGATTTGCCTATGACCCGACCAGTGACGGCAAGACCGTAATTCGCGGTGGTTTCGGCACCATGTACGAACGCGTTCAGGGTAACGACGTGTACAACATGGGTCCGAATGTCCCATTCAGCGCGAGCCCGACCGTGAGCAACGTTTACTTCAACAACCCGTTGCAGAGCGTCCTCACGGGGCAGACCGCTACCGCCCCGATCACCACTACGTCGATCACCGGCGAGAGCGAGTACAACTACAAGAACCCCACTTCATATCAATGGAGCATGGGTGTGCAGCATGAGTTTTGGCATGGAGCGGTTGGACAGGTGTCGTATGTCGGCAACGTCGGGACGCACCAGAACGATGCGATTGACATCAACGCCCCGCTGTACTCCAGCGCGACTCTGGCCCAGCGCCTCCAGGTAATCGCGGGAACTTTGCCCGTCGATGCAATCCGTCCCTACCAGGGCTACGGCGGGATCCTGATGTACGAGGACGCGGGCCGTTCCAAGTACAATGCACTTCAGGCCGAATTCCGCGCGCAGGCCGCGAAGAACCTCACCGTGCAACTCGCCTACACCTACTCGAAGAACTATGACGAGGGTACCGGCGTAGCCGTCAACGGGAACTCGGGCGACCTGGCCACGATCTCGAATCCCTACAATCGCAGCTACGATTGGGGACTCGGTTCCTATGACCGCCCGAACGTGTTCATCGCCGACTACGTCTGGGACATTCCCATTTTCAACCACAGCAGCGGCGCGGTGAAAACTATTCTGGGCGGTTGGAAACTGTCCGGCATTATCACCGCCGAGTCGGGCGTTCCGTACACCGAGACGCTGGGTGGGAACACCCTGGGCATGGGCGGCAACGTCACCAACCGGCCCGACTTGACTGGGGCGATCTCCTATCCCCACACGATTGGCGAATGGTACAACCCGGCGGCGTTCACCGCTCCCATATTGGGCACCTACGGCAACGAAGGCAAGAACATCATTCGCGGACCCGGACGGGACAACTGGGACACTTCCCTGTTCAAGGACTTCAATTGGGAACGTGGCACTCTGGAGTTCCGCTTCGAAACGTTCAACACGTTCAACCACACCCAGTGGAACGGATTGAACACCACGTACGGCAGCGGCGCGGGTGCGATCACTTCCGCGTTCGATCCGCGTGTCATGCAGATCGGTGTAAAGCTCCTCTTCTAACTGCTGTAAGGTTCGATTCCTGCCCGCTCGCGCTCCCTAAAAGGGTGCGGGCGGGCTTTTTTGTCCCATGCGAAGATTTCACAGTCCGGCCGACTTCGATCGGGCACTCTGGGCCAGCAGATGGCTAGACAACCTCATTCGATACGACTCCTCAGTCCAATTCGGGGATAAACAGACCCGAATGCCGGTCGTGGCAACGCGCAGAACCCGGCGCCAGCCAGCATTGGCGGCCCCATGGAAGCGGTTCCATCCTTCGTCGCCGCAATTTACAACTAACTCAATCGCTCATTAGCTGGCTAATGGAAGCGGTTCCATGCTCCACCGTGAAATTAGCAGGCAACTAACCGGCGCTTACGTGCAGATACCGCCCTGCTCGTCGCGGCTTGTATCATGGCGCACACATATTTCAATTACGCAAAGGCCGTTCCCACGATGAGTGCTATAATTCCCGGCAAGGGAGTTGTCTCAGGAGCACAGCCATGTACGCGGCGCACCTTCGCGAAGAAACGCACGTCCCCTTCGACGATGCGGAGCGGGAAGCTATCCGCCAGCAGTTGGAGCGGATGTTGGCGAATCCTCTGTTCAAGTACAGCAAGCGCTACCCGAACCTCCTGCGGTATGTCGTGGAAAACACGCTAGAGGGTCGCACCGGCGAGTTGAAGGAACGCTCACTCGGCGTGGCGGTCTTTGGCCGCGAGCCGGACTACGACACCAATGTCGATCCGGTAGTGCGCGCCACTGCGGGTGAAATCCGCAAGCGAATCGCGCAATACTATCACGAGCCTGGGCACGCGACGGAAGTCCGCATCGATCTGTCGCCCCGATCGTACATTCCGGAGTTCGAAATGCCGGTCCCGCCGCCTGCCGCGGCGCCCGTTCAGCAAGCTGTGCCGGCAGCCGCCCGTCTGGCGATTCGTCGTTGGCGCGCGCTCACTGTAGCGGCGGCGGTCGGGCTGCTGGTTGTGGCGACGGTCTGGCTCAGACCGTGGGCCAGGCCAAGCGAACTCGACCGCTTCTGGAAACCGGTACTCGATTCCTCCAACACCGTTCTGCTGTGTATGGGGCAACGCGAGTTCCTCGGCTCGTCCCCTGAACCTGGACAGGTGGCCGTTACCGACCTGCCGGGCGTTTCAAGCGGGCCGATCACGCTTTTCCAGTTGTATTATCTGGGCAGTCAGAATCTGTCACTGACGGATGTGAGCACAATCGGCAGGCTCACCGGACTTCTGCAGGCCAAGGGCAAGACGTTCCATATCCGCGGCCAGCTCTCCACGGATTTCGCAGACTTGCGAGATGGGCCGGTTGTCCTGGTGGGCGCATTCGATAACGACTGGACCATGCGGCTGACTGGGCCCATGCGGTTCAGCTTCGAGCGCGACCGCGACACGTTCTGGATTAAGGACCGCCAGAATCCATCCAGGCAGGATCGCGCCGTGAATTACCGGACGCCTTACCTGAGTCTCACGGAAGACTACGCACTAATATCCCGGACGCTGGACCCGACCACCGCCCGCATGGTCGTGGTCATTGGAGGGCTCACCGGCTACGGAACCGTTGCCGCGGGTGAGTTTCTCACCGATCCCCTTTACCTCGAAGCCATGGCCAAAGGCGCGCCGAAGGGCTGGGAGCGAAAGAACATTCAGGTTGTCCTGGCGACGAAAGTCATTCACGGCACGTCCGGGCCGCCCCGCATACTCGAACGACACTTCTGGTAAGACGAGCAGCGGAACCGGAAGATAAGGTTAGCGCGCCGGCTCTTTCACTTTCAGGAGCCGATCGCCCGGCTCATCCTTCAGTTCCTGCACGATGCCCGAGGGCCAGTGGATCTCCACCAAGTCCACGGAGGCATTCTGACCCAGTCCGAAATGCACCGGGCCGGCACTAGAGGAGGCGTAACCCACACTCGTGGTGACGTGGTTGTATTGAGCGCCGCTCTTAGTGACAATCTTGATGCGAGCGCCAATGGCATCGCGATTACTCTTCGTGCCTTCCAGTCGAAGCTCCAGCCAATGATTCGACCCTGGGCTCTCGTTCATCCAGATCTCGGCGGGCGCGTCGAGCGCGCTGACGACGATGTCCAGGCGCCCGTCGCCATCGAGATCGCCCATGGCCGAACCTCGGTGCCGCGATGGCGCTTGCGCCTTGAACCCGGCTTCGCCGGTGAGAGCGGCAAACTTCATGCCACCTAGATTGCGGAATACGGTGTTATTCTGCGCCACCAGCAGGTGCGACGAAGCGAGCAGCGATTGCACATGGCCTCGCGAGACAAAGATATCCTTCCACCCATCGTTGTCGAAGTCGGCGATCATCGGCGAGTAACCCGACATGGACGCGCTCAGTTGGCTCATCTTACTCTGCGAAGTTACTTCGACAAAGTTCCCTTTCCCGGTGTTCCTGTAAATGGGAAAAGTCTCGTTATCGAGCGCCGCCAGGCAAATGTCGGGATAACCGTCGTTGTCGAGGTCCCGGAAATCCACACCCATGCCGGAGATGTATGTGCCGTCTTCGCGGAGCGCCACATTGGCATCGAACGCCACCTCGTCGAACTTCCCGCCGCCCTTGTTATGAAACAACGAATTGAATAGTTTGTCGTTGGCGATGAAGAAGTCCATGCGGCCGTCCAGAAAGTAGTCCGCCACTCCCACGCCCATGCCCTTGCCGGGATGGGCGCGAAAACCGGAGGAAACGGAGACGTCCGTGAACGTGCCATCGCCGTTGTTCAGGAATAACTGGTTCGGCGTCTTCCCGTAGAACTTCGGGTGACAGTATTCCTTGTGGCCGTTATCCAGGCATACCGGCTCCTTTTCGCCGTTCCACTGCAGGTAGTTCACAATCAGCAGGTCCAGGAGGCCATCATTGTTGACATCCACCCATGCCGCACCCACGGACCAGAGTGGGCCGTACTCGGGATCGGGTTTAGAGGATAGGCCGGCCTTCGCCGTAACGTCGGTAAACGTGCCATCGCCGTTGTTGTGGTACAGGGTGTTGCGATACACGCCGCCGACGAAGATGTCCTCATAACCGTCGTTGTCATAGTCGCCAATAGCTACGCCGGTATCGTAGCCGGTCCCGGCCAGACCCGCTTGCGCGGTGACGTCCTTGAAATGGCCCGTGCCATCATTCTCGAACAGGCGGTTGGAGTACTTCGGCGAGCTCTTTTTGAGCGTCTTAATATCCGCTCCGTTGGTGAAGAAGATATCCAGCTTGCCGTCGTTGTTGTAATCGAAGATGGCCACGCCGCCGGCCATGGTTTCAGGCGCGTGGCGCTCGGGCGTCTCACAATTCTCCAGCCTGAAATCGATCGGCCGGTAAGCGAATCGGATGGGGCTCTCTGCAGTAGGAGGCGCGGCAACCAGCCAGAACGCCGCTCCGGCCAGCGCCGCCATGGCTACCGCGACTGCGCCGGCGCCTGTCATAAACCTGGTGCCACAAACATCCGAATCTCCGTCAGGTTCCACTGTCACCGGCTCTTCCGCAGGAATCGGGAGACCAAGTGCGCGACTATTCGTTCGGAATCCGTTACCCCATACATACAACAGTGACCACGGAACCGGGCTCGTTCGCCCTCAGTGTACACCTTAGTTTAGATCACTGCTCCGCAGCCTGTCACAAGAGTTGCGACCGACTATCTCGAAGGAAGGCGGCTGGCTGTATACCGGCCGCCGGGCGCCAGACTGGAGATGCCGGTCGAGACGCCATCACCATGGCCACCGCGTTGGCCGTGTCGCGAAAGCCATTGACGAACTCGAATCCCAGAGCCCACCGAGGCGGGCGTTCGCGCTCGTCTCTATACGATGCCTTCGAAGAGGACCGACGTCAGATAGCGCTCCCCGGAGTCCGGAAGAATCACCACAATCGTCTTCCCGGCGAACTCGGGTTGCTGGGCCAGGCGCGCTGCCACCGCCGCCGCGGCTCCGCACGAAATGCCGCTCAGAATGCCTTCTTCGCGCGCCAGCCGCTGCGCCATTTCCACCGACTCTTCGTTGGTGACCGTCTCCACGCGGTCCACTACCGAGAGATCCAGCGTATCCGGAATGAAGCCGGCGCCGATGCCCTGAATCTTGTGCGGCCCCGGCTGCAGCGGCAGTCCGGCCCGTTTCTGCGTGATCACCGGGCTGGCCGCCGGTTCCACCGCTACCGAAGTAATCGCTTTGCCACGTGTCCCCTTGATGTAGCGCGAAACGCCAGTGATGGTTCCGCCCGTCCCCACGCCACTCACCAGAACGTCGATCGCTCCGTTCGTGTCGTCCCAGATCTCCGGGCCCGTGGTGCGGAAGTGTATCTCGGGATTGGCCGGGTTCTGGAACTGTTGCAGCAGCAGATAATGCTTGGGATCGGAGTTATAAATCTCCTCCGCCTTGGCGATAGCGCCCTTCATCCCCTTCGCGCCTTCTGTAAGCACCAGGTTGGCGCCAAATGCCTTCAGCACCTTGCGCCGCTCCAATGACATGGTCTCGGGCATGGTCAGCGTGACCGAGTAACCGCGCGACGCTGCGACGAACGCCAGTGCGATCCCCGTGTTACCGCTGGTCGGTTCCACCAGTTCCACGCCGGGCTTCAGCACACCGCGCTTCTCGGCGTCCCAAATCATGGAGGCGCCGATCCGGCACTTCACCGAGTAAGAGGGGTTGCGGCCTTCGATTTTACCGTACACCTTCGTCCCCGAGCCGTTCACAATGCGATTGAGCTTGACGAGCGGCGTGTTTCCGATGCTGAGTGAGTTGTCTTCGAACGTTGCCATGAGTTACTCCTGAGAAATCTGCAAGGCCTGGTCCAGATCGGCCTTGATGTCTTCGATATCTTCGATTCCGACCGACACGCGAATATAGTCCGCCGTGACTCCGGTCTCGGCCTGTTCCTTCTCGGTAAGCTGGGAGTGCGTGGTGGACGCAGGATGAATCACCAGCGTCTTGGCGTCCCCGACATTCGCCAGGTGGCTCGCCAGTTTCACGCTGTTGATGAACTTGACGCCGGCCACTTTCCCGCCGCGCACGCCGAACCCGAGAATCGCTCCCGCGCCTTGCGGCAAATACTTCCTGGCATTCTGGTAGTGCGAGTGGTTCGGCAGACCGGGATAGTTCACCCAGGTCACCGCGGGATGCTTCAGCAGCCACTCCGCCAGCGCCTGCGCGTTCCGCACATGCCGCTCCAGCCGCAGGTGCAGAGTCTCGATGCCCAGTAACAGCAGGAACGCCGCAAACGGACTCTGTGTGCCTCCCGTGTCGCGCAGCCAGTGGGTGCGGATGTGGATGATGTACGCCAGATTGCCGAGCGGCTTTAGCGCCTCGGTGAAAATCACGCCGTGATAGGAATCGCTCGGTTCGGTGAATTCCGGCCACTTCTTGGGATTCTCCGCCCA
>CAWJLI010000188.1:0-3565 GCA_963843095.1 Bryobacterales bacterium | reverse complement strand
GATGACCATGGACGATACGTTTGCCCTTTACGGCGGCAGAGACAGCCGGACGGGCGCGGCCAGGATCATCGATGATTTTGTCGTCAAAGGCTTCGTGAATTACACTTACACCTCGGCGCTGGCTATCGGGTATGGCTCCGCCCCGTCCGTCAAGCACCTGCGCTTCGAGGACGTGCACTTCGTTACTACCCATAATAAGTTCGCCGTCTGGATTCAATTGACGCCTGCGTACTTTACGGGGCGAGGTTACTCCTCGGGCTCCAGGCCCAGCAAGAATGCCGATTTGGACGATTTCCGATTTGTGAGATGCACGTTCGAGAACGACGGCGGGCATGTCTACATCGACGGTGGCGAAAATACGCTGACGAACTTTGTGTTCGAGAACTGCATTTTCCATAAGGCCGGAAAGCCCGGCCTGCTGATGGGGCAACACGTCGCTCCGGTGCTGTTCAAGAACGTGAGGATCAACGGAGCAGTGATCGGAAATGCGGAACAACTGAAGGAGGCTGGTTTCGATCTTTCGGTGCCCGTCAAGTTCGAACCGTGAGGCCGGACCGCGTTTGAAGCCGCCCGCGCGGTCCGAAGCACCCGACCTTGTTTTCGCCAGATTGTCCCATTTTCGGGCCGGTGGGCCGGCCCAACGCAGGCCGGGGACTACGCACAAGGCCGGCAGCTTCCAGTTCCGCGAGAGCTTGAATTGGCGGCGAATCAGGTCCGCAGTTCCAGCAAGTGATACCAGGTCGGCAGAAGTCCATATTCCTGGACTATGGGGTCAAGGAACTGCGGCTCTTTCAGAACAGCCTGATACCCATGACGCTCCAGCAGCGGAAGAAAATCGTGGCCACTATTGGTGAGCAAACGTTCGCCGTCGCCGTTGGGAGCGACGAACAAGTTCTTGACGCGATGCTTGCTGAGCAACCGGACCCACCACTCGATGGCTTGTGTCCGGCATTCTGAAAAACTGTGGACGTTGATCGCAAGATCGACGGGATGATCGCGGAGCGTGTTATCAATCTCATCCAGAGGAATTACCTGCGCTTTCTCAAGGCCGCGAAACCGCAAGTAGTAATCGCACACAAAGGTGGAAACAGCAACGGCATCCGTGCAAAAGAATCTGTCAATCCCGGGCAGCGCGCTCACCATGCGGTGCGCGAGACGCCCGTAGCCAGCTCCGATATCGAGCACACGGAGACCCGAACGTGCGGCGACTCCCAGGTGCCGATCCAGGAAGTAGATTTCCGCGATTGACTCAAGGAAGTCGCGCGAGACCTTGCGACCGGCAACTGTGAACGTGAAACTCCCAAAGCTATCGTCCTCGACCAGTTTGTCCAGGAGCCCCAGGTGGTCGATGGACCTTAAGTAGTACAGACTGAGAGCGCACGCGAGGACGTTTGCATTCTTGCCTCTCACCTGCCAGACCCACGCATTGTCCCCCCGGAAATAGGCAATATCCTCCGAGCGCACATAGCGATCGGTCCAGATGAAAGGGGTCGTTACATCTGAGTCAAACGCTCTGTACCTTTGCTGAAGCTCGATAAGTTTGGGATTGTCGGGCCTGAGGTATCGCGCCGCATCGTCGGGCAAGGTCCAGTTGCTCCGGCTGGGCTGATCGACGCGGACGCGCTGCCACTCATGGAGAATCCTGGTTGGAACGATCTGAGCACCGTATCGCCTCAGAACGCGGTTCAGATGAGTTTCGATCGACCTTCTGACACTCACGAACTGACTCTCCTCTTTTGCACTCTCGTCACCGCAAAGGCGCCCAAGCCCCGATAATCGAACAGGATGCGGCAGCGTTGCGGGTAGGGCATGCCGTGGGCATGCCCTACCCCTACAGGCGGTACTCAGCGCTTGCCGGCGGATTCCAGACCGGCGAGCGCTTCGCCGGTTGCCTTCTCCACGTCGGCGTGGAGGCTGTTGCCGTGGGCGTCCATGGTTACGATGGCGGGGAAGTCCTTGGCGCGAATGTGCCACATGGCTTCGGGGATGCCGAACTCGATCAGATTCACGCCCAGCACCTCGGGCAGCGTGCGCGCGTAATACTGCGCGGCGCCGCCGATGGCGTTCAAATACACGGCGCCCGATTCCTTGAGCGCGGCCAGCGTCCTGGGTCCCATGCCGCCCTTGCCGATGACGGCGCGCACGCCGTACCGTTTGATCACGTCGGCCTGATACGGTTCCTCGCGAATGCTGGTGGTGGGGCCGGCAGCTTTCACCTTCCATTGGCCGTCTTCCTGCAGCATCACCGGGCCGCAGTGGTACAGCACCGCGCCATGCAGATCCACCGGCGGCGGGTTTTTCATGAGGTAGGCGTGCACGTTGTCGCGCCCGGTGTACATCTCGCCGCTGATGAGCACCACGTCGCCGACCTTGAGTGCGCGCACCTGCGCCTCGGTGAGCGGCGCGGTGAGAATCACTTCGCGGCCGGTGAGCGGGAAACCTTCGCCGCGCGCCATGCGCTCCACGGGGCTGGCGGGGTCGCGGTACAACCACTCGGTGATGGCGCCGGTGGCCGCATCCAGGCGCACGCCCAAGCGGCGGAACGCCCAGCATTCATAGGCTACGGAAACGAAGAAGCTGGCGGGCAGGCGGTTGGCGGCGGTGATCTTGCATCCAATGAGAGAAGCCTTTCCGCCGAAGCCCATCGCGCCGACACCCAGCCGATTGGCCTCCTCCAGGATCTCCGCTTCCAGCTTAGCCAGCGTGGGATCGGGGTTCACATCGTCGAGCGTGCGGAAGAGCTGGCCCTTGGCGAGTTCGTAGCCGTGCGCGCGGTCGCTGCCGATGCATACGCCGAGGGCGCCCGGCGCGCAGCCTTGCCCCTGCGCCTGCCACACGGCGTGCAGAATGCACTTGCGCACGCCTTCCAGGTTGCGGTCGGCGCGGCCCAGATGATCCAGGTTGGCGGGCACCGAATATTGAATGTTCTTGTTTTCGCAGCCGCCGCCCTTGAGGATCAGCTTGATTTCGATGTCGTCTTGCTCCCACTGCTCGAAGTGCATGACGGGCGTTTCGGGCCCCAGGTTGTTGCCGCTGTTCTTGCCGGTGATCGAATCCACCGAATTAGGGCGCAGCTTGCCCAGCCGCGTAGCTTCCGCCACGGCTTCGCGAATGGCTTTCTTGAGGGCGATCTGGTCGAAGCCGACGGGCGTGTGCACCAGGAACGTCGGCATGCCGGTGTCCTGGCAGATGGGGCCTGCATCGTCGTGCGCCATATCGATGTTGGTGAGAATGATGTCGAGGGCCTGCGAGGACTGCGTCCCCGGCGTTTCGCCCTCCGCGGCGATCCCCATCGCGGCGCGCACGTCCGGCGGCAGGTTGGTGGATGTCTGGACAATTAGCTCTAAAAGACTGTTGGCAAGGAATTTCATAGTGAGAACTCCATTTTAAGCCAGGGCGCGCGAGCGGCGCCGGATAGAAGCGGAGTAAGTGCGAGACACATTTCGCAGGTCGGGGACCTGCGCCACAAGGGCCACACTTACTGGGCGACGGTTTCGACGGGTTGCGGCGCGGGTTGCTTATGCTTGCACCCGGCGTTGGGGCACTGCCAGACGGTGCCGGCTTT
>CAWJLI010000187.1:0-5689 GCA_963843095.1 Bryobacterales bacterium | reverse complement strand
TGCACCGGATCGAAATTCCACTTTTCTTGCGCCATGTTGTCCTCTCTTATTGGTATGGTTACCATACCATGCTATAATTTGCAAGTAGGAATTGGTTTCCATATCTGGTATGCTTGAGCCAACCAAGAGACCGCCGGCGACGGATACCGGGGGCGATTGTCCGATGACCCGGCTGATCGGCGTGATCGCTTCCAAGTGGGCGCTGCCGGTGCTCTACAACCTGCTCCGCGGTCCGGGGCCGGTCCGGTTCACGGTTTTGCGGCGCTCCATCGGCCGCGTGACGCAGCGCGAGCTCTCGCTCACCCTGAAGCGGTTCGAGGACATCGGCGTAGTCCACCGCAGGGTTTATCCGGAAGTGCCGCCGCGCGTGGAATACCGGCTCACGCCGCTCGGCCGGTCGCTCGAAGAGCCGATACTCGCGCTGGGCCTTTGGGCCGAACGGCACGCCGGGGAGTTGACGGCGGCCGGCAAACGCGCCGCTCGCGCCAAAGCCGCGCGCCCGGCACGGTAACGCTCGCCCAGGCGAACCAGAGACCCGCGATGCGGACTTGCGCGCGATGTACCACTTTGGGTTACCCTGAACTCTTTAAAGGGACAAAAAACATTGCCAAGGGCCAAAATCACGGCGCTGGGGTGCTATACGCCTCCCCGCGTCCTCACCAATCAAGATTTGGAAAAGATGGTCGACACCAACGACCAGTGGATCATGACGCGCGTCGGCATCCGCGAGCGTCACATCGCGGATCCCGGCGTGGCCACTTCCGATCTGGCGGTGGCCGCCGCCGCGCTGCGCGCTGGAGCAGCGCGGCATCGATCCCTCGGAAATCGAGGTCATCATCGTCTGCACGGTCACCCCGGACCACATGTTTCCCTCCACCGCCTGCCTGGTGCAGCATGGGCTCGGCGCCAAAGGCGCCTGGGGATTCGACCTGATTGCGGCGTGCTCGAGTTTCGTCTATGGCACCACCACGGGCGCGAACCTGGTCATGGCGGGCACCCACAAGAAGGTGCTGGTGATCGGCGCCGACACGATGAGCCGCATCATCGATTACACCGACCGCGCCACCTGCGTCCTGTTCGGCGACGGCGCCGGAGCGGTGCTGATCGAGCCGGTCGAGGATGGCGACGGCCCGCTCGGCTTCATCGATTTCCTGGGCGAGGTCGACGGCTCCGGCGGCGATGCGCTCATCATGCCCGCCGGCGGCAGCCGCTTGCCGGCGTCGCATGAAACCGTCGACAAGCACCTGCACTACGTGAAACAGGATGGCCAGAAGGTTTTCAAATACGCCGTCCGCAAGATGTACGAAACCTGCCGCGATCTGCTGGCGCGCAACGGACTCACCGTGGACGACGTGGCGAGCGATGATTCCGCACCAGGCCAACCTGCGCATCATCACACGGCGCCGGCGAGCGGCTGGGCATCGCGCCGGAGAAGGTGTCGATCAATATCGACAGTTACGGGAACACCACCGCCGCCACCATTCCGCTGGCCACGCGCGACGCCATCCGCCTGGGGCACCTCAAGAAAGGCGACCTGGTCCTGTTCGCCGCCGTCGGCGCCGGCTACACGGTAGGCGCCAGCCTCTGGAGATGGGCGTATTAAGCCGTGGCGCACGCATTCTGCGTGCCAACTTCGCATTCGTGGCGCGTTTCCGGGAAGAAATGTCCAGATGACTCTCGACACTGCAGGCTTGACAGCCCGCGCCACACTAGCTTAACGGTTTCGGCGAAGGCGCGCCGGCGTATGGCTTGTAGCCGCCGCGGCGCATGACTTCGAGCGCGGCGGACGTCGGACTCCGGCAGCACGTAGAAGAACGCCCCGGCGCGCGTGGTGGCGAAGATGATGCCGCCGCGGTACTCGTCGGCCTCCACGCCATAATCCAGGCCCGCTTCGGTGAGCAGCGACTCCAGCTTCAGCGCGTCGCTGAGCCGCTTGGCGATATAGATCAGCACCGGCTCTTTGCCGTCGAAAAATGCAGCTTCCTGTTTCATGGGGCGTTCGCTACCAGTGTAAGCGGGATGCGCGCCGATGGGGGCATCCTTGCGCGTGCATTAAGCCGGTTGTTATCGTCGTGATCGGAAATCCGCTCCCCATGTCACCTCCCGTACTCAGCCGGGATGAAGAACTCTACTGGCTGGCATTGCAATTGGTGCCCGGGCTGGGCGCCAGAGGCGCCGGCAAACTGCTCGACCGGTTCCGCACGCCCGCGGCCATTTTCCGCGCCTCGCGCACTGAGCTGGAAGCCGCCGGCGTGAGCGGCGCGGTGGCGCAGTCCATTGCGAGCGGCTGCACGTTTGAAGACGCCGTGGCGGAGCAGGAGAAGATGGCGGCGGCCGGCGCCTTAGCCGTCACCATCGGAGACCCGCGCTATCCGCAGGCGCTGCGCGAGATCTTCGATCCTCCCATCGTGCTCTTCGCGCGCGGAAGGGTGGAGCTGTTGAGCGCGCTTTCGCTCGCCGTGGTGGGAACCCGCCGTGCGACGCCTTACGGTATCGCGGTGGCCGAACGGCTCTCCTCGGACCTGGCGCACGCCGGCCTGGCCATCACCAGCGGCATGGCGCGCGGCATCGATACGGCGGCGCACAAGGGCGCGTTGCAAGCGGGCGGCGACACCATCGCCGTGCTCGGCTGCGGCGTGGATGTGGTGTACCCGTCGGAGAATCGCGGGCTGATGGCGGACCTGGCGCGCAAGGGACTGATCGTTTCCGAATTTCCCATGGGCACCACGGCGTTCCCGCAGAACTTCCCCATCCGCAATCGCGTGATCAGCGGGATCAGTCTGGGCGTGCTGGTGGTGGAGGGCGCGCAGTATAGCGGCTCGGCCATCACGGCGCGGCTGGCCATGGACCAGGGCCGCGAGGTTTTCGCCGTTCCCGGCAACATCACTTCGAAGCTGAGCTGGTGCCCGAACCTGTTGATCAAGCAGGGCGCGCGCCTGGTGCAGGACTGGAACGACGTGGTCTCCCAGTTGCCCGCCGAATCCCGCCGGCATCTCATCGATAGAGGGCGCCAACGCATTCTGGTGGAAGGAGGCGAAACCGCCGCCGCACCTGAAGCATCTAATACCAGTGAACCCGGTTCCGATCTCGGACCGGTTGCCCGCCGCACGCTCGAAGCCCTCAAGGTAGATGCCGCCACCCACCTCGACGACCTGCTCGAAAAAATCGAGGATACTTCGACCTCCGAACTCCTGGCCGCGCTGTTCGAACTGGAGATGATGGGGCTGGTCAGGCAACTTCCCGGCAAAAACTTTGTTAAAGTGTGGTAGCACAGTCTGGGTTCCCGGCAAATCCATTTTCACGGACGACGGGGATAGACTGTTTTCTTGAAGAACGGCATATATGGCAAAAGCTCTGGTAATCGTGGAATCGCCCGCCAAGGCGAAGACCATCAACAAATACCTGGGCAAGGACTTTATCGTTAAGGCTTCGCTCGGTCATATTAAGGATCTACCCAAGAAAGATCTCGCGGTCGACGTGGAACACGGTTTCGAGCCGCACTACGAAGTCATCGAAGGCAAGAAGAAGCTCGTCGCCGAGCTGAAACAAGCCGCCAGGAAAGTGCAGGATGTGTATCTGGCGGCCGACCCGGACCGCGAAGGCGAAGCCATCTGCTTCCACCTCCAGGAAGAGCTCTCCGAGAAGAAGAAGGGGCCGCGCGATCTACCGCGTGATGTTCAACGAGATCACCAAGAAGGCGGTCGCCAAGGCCTTCGAAAAGCCGGGCCAGGTGAACGTGAACCTGGTGGACGCGCAGCAGGCGCGCCGCGTGCTGGACCGGCTGGTGGGCTACAAGATTTCGCCGCTGCTGTGGGATAAGGTGCGGCGCGGGCTCTCCGCCGGCCGCGTGCAGACCGTGGCGCTGCGGGTGATCGTGGAGCGCGAGCGCGAGATCCGCGCCTTCGTTGCCAAGGAATATTGGACCATCGACGCCGACCTGGCGGCGAAGAAGCCGCCGGCGCTGACGGCGCGCCTGACGCGCATCAACGGCCAAGCCGCCGAGATCGGCTCGACCGAGGCGGCTGCACGGCGTGGTGGCGGCAGCTCGAAGGCGCCGCGTACACGGTGCAGTCGGTTTCGACGCGCGAAAAGCGCCGTTTCCCGGTGGCGCCGTTCATCACTTCCACCTTGCAGCAGGAATCGTCGCGCAAGCTGCGCTTCAGCGTGAAGCGCACCATGATGCTGGCGCAGCGGCTGTATGAGGGCGTGGAAGTCGGCAAGGACACCGGTCGGCCTCATCACTTACATGCGCACGGATTCCACGCGCGTTTCCGATGACGCCATCCGCGACGTGCGCGATTTCATCGGCGAGCGCTACGGCCGCGAGTTCCTGCCGGATTCGGCGAATTTCTACAAGTCCAAGAAGGACGCGCAGGACGCCCACGAGGCGATCCGTCCCACCTCCATGGCCTACGCGCCGGACGTGGTGGACAAGTATCTGCAGGAAGACGAGCGAAAGGTGTACCGGCTGATCTGGAACCGCTTCGTGGCCAGCCAGATGATGCCGGCGCTCTACGACCAGACCACCATCGACGTGAGCGCCAAAGGCAAGAACGGCGGCGATTACCTCTTTCGCGCCACCGGCTCGGTGCTGAAGTTCGAAGGCTTCCTCAAGGTTTACAAGGAAGGCAAGGACCAGATCGACGAGGAAGACGAGGAGTTGAAGCATCACCTGCCGCTGGTGGCCGAAGGCGAGCGCCTGCGGTTCAAGGCCATCCGGCCCGAGCAGCATTTCACCGAGCCGCCGCCGCGCTACAACGAAGCCACGCTGGTGAAGCGACTGGAAGCCGACGGCGTCGGCCGGCCTTCCACCTACGCTTCGATCATCTCCACCATTCAGGAGCGCGAGTACGTAAAGAAAGACGGCGGCCGCTTCACTCCCACCGAGCTGGGCATGGTGGTGACCGACCTGCTGCTGGAGAGCTTCGACGACATCTTCGACGTCACCTACACGGCGCGCATGGAAGAGGAGCTCGACGAGATCGAGGAAGGCAAGATCGACTGGCGCGTCGCCATGCAGGAGTTCTACGAGCGCTTCGACAAAGACCTGAAGCACGCCGAAGAGCACATGACCAACATCAAGCGGATGGAAAAGCCCACCGACGAGATCTGCGAAAGTGCGGCAAGCCGCTGGTGATCAAGTGGGGCAAGCACGGCAGCTTCATCGCCTGCACCGGCTACCCGGATTGCACTTACACGCGCGAACTGACGGTGGATCTGCCGGACGTCGATAAGGCCGATCTTTCCGAACAGGGCGACGAAGAGTATTGCGAAAACTGCGGCCGGCCGATGGTATTGAAGAAAGGCCGCTTCGGCACGTTCTTCGCCTGCACCGGCTACCCGGATTGCAAGACCACCAAGCAGATCGGCGGCCAGCAAAAGAAACCCGACGAGCAGCTGGAAGAGAAATGCCCGCAGTGCGGCAACCACCTGGTGCTGAAGAACGGCCGCTTCGGCGAGTTCACCGCCTGCAGCAATTACCCCACCTGCAAGTACGTCAAGCAGAAAACCATCGGCGTGAAGTGCCCGGAGTGCAACGAAGGCGAAGTGGTGGAGCGGCGCTCCAAGCGCGGCAAGACATTCTACGGATGCAACCGCTAGCCCGAGTGCGATTTTGTCGCGTGGGGCAAGCCGATGCCGGAAAAATGCCCCGAGTGCGGCAGCCCGTACATGATCGAAAAATGGCTCA
>CAWJLI010000186.1:0-8365 GCA_963843095.1 Bryobacterales bacterium | reverse complement strand
TGTATGTAGCCACTTCAACCGTCGTCTTGTTAGGCCGGATCGGCCTTCGTGCAGTTGCCCGTGTAGAACTTCATCGCGAAGCCGCGGATATCGCGCTCGGCATCGGCCGCGCCACGCTCGCCGGCCACTGTCGAGAAGCGGGTGAAGAGTTCGGTCGTCTTGCCGATTGCGGAGAGAATCTTGGCCTTGGTGAAGCGGGTGACGGTGAAGGTGCCGTACGCGCCCGAGCCCTTGGCGTGCATGCGACGCTCAGGGATCAGCTCCCGATCGAAGTGGGCGAGTTTCTCCAGGAACCATACATCCTGCAACAGCGCCGGGCCGCGAGGTCCCGTGGTCATCACGTTCTGGTTGTCAACGACGGGCGCACCCGCGTTGGTGGTCAGCTTCTTTTCGGACATATCCTTCTCCTTTCCTGGCGTAGTGTTTGCAGACCCAGGCTACCACCCCTTGAACCTGGTGCGCACAGCGTAAAGGCAAGTGCGCGCGGGAATAAACAGAGTCTGCCTGTCTTTGCCGCCGAACACCAATTGGAGTGGCCGCTCCGGGACGTCGATCGTATCGATCAGCTTGCCCGCGGGATTGTACACGTAGACCTGGCCGGCGGCGAGATACACGTTGCCTTGGGCGTCGGTGGTGACTGCTTCGCCACCCTGGTTGACGAAGAGTTTCCGGCACGGCATGCTGCCATCGGGTTGAACTGTCCCGACCCAGGTCGTCATCTGGGCTTCGTCGGTGATATAGAACGGTCTTCCAGCAACGGCGCGGGCGAGCCCGAACCCCCGAAGCAGAGCGCTGCTCTTGATGCCCCACGATGTCGCACCGTTGACGAAATCCTGGCCGGCGGGAATGAAGGTTGTGCCATCCGGGGAGACGTACTGCCGATAGGGCTGCTGGAGCGTCACGGCGTTGACGCGCCAATCGCCCACCGGCAGCACGGCAGTCATGCCAGGCCGCGGCGCCACGGATTCCGGCTGCAAGATGGCGATCGCGTCATCCGGCGATCCCGGCTTGAAGGAGTAAACCGTCCCGTTGCCGGCATATGAAATCACCATCAGGTTGCCGACCCGATCGAAGGCCAGATTGATCGGGTCCAAGGGATTGTCGCGCACGGTGGAGAGCTGACGGCTGGCCGCCGACCAGCGGTAGATGCGCTGCCAATGGGCGTCCACAAAGTAGAAGTCGCCGGCGGGATCGGCCGCTCCGCCGGAGATGTTGAAGAAGCCTCCGGCAAGTTTCTCCAGCCTGGCGCCGGCCGCAAGCACCGGCGATGGCGCCTTGGCGGAAGCCGCTGGCGCGTTGCCGGACAGGTTCAGCCAGGCAAACTCCCGCTGGCGAATCGCAGCGTTGTGGGTAGCATCGTAAACCGCATCGTCGAATGAAACTTTGCTGTTGCTGTAACAATGGACGTTGCGGAACCGGATGTTCTTCGAGCGCGAGACCTTGATGGCCCAGGGGAACGGCTGAAAGGAGCTGATCACGCGATAGATATGGAAGTTGGAGAGAGTGATGTTGCTGGAGCCATCGATTTCGAGTGGCAGCGCGAAGCCACCCTCGCCGCGCTCCTCCTCGGTTTGCAGCGCATAGATCTGCCAGTTGGAGGCGTTGTGCAGTTGCACTTCGTGGCGTACGTGATGTTCACTCGACAGTTGGTAGACCCGCCCGGGAGTCGAGGTGTCGGACACCAGCATGCCGGCCTGAGCGAAGGTACTGGGAGTCCAGATATCGAAAAACGTGCCGCCTCCGCCATCCGTCACCCACAGGCTGGGATACTGTGCGTCCCAGCGGCGATTGAGGTCGGGATCGGCGGTGTGGGTATTGTTGTAGGGATTGTCGCGGCTCCCGTCGAGTTTGTTGGTGCCGTGGCCGCCCAAAAAACGGACGTCGTTCATCATCGAACTCGGGCCGGCCATCCATTTAGCGGCAACCGCACGCGGGTTGATGCCGTTGGTGTAAAGCCCGATCCCAATCAGGATGTTAGTGCCGCCCTTGGGCGCCTCGATCAACGGTTTGGGCGAGCCGATACCCTGAAACGCGGTAGTCGAATCGAGCAGGTCGATCTGGGTGGCGCTGGGGTGCAGGCCGATTAGGACAGTGTCCGGCCGGAGCGTAATGGTGTCGCTGACAACGTATCTGCCCGTCGGAAGGTAAATGGTGCGGTGTTCGGCAATCGCTCTGCGGAAGACCTCGGTATCATCCGTAGATCCGTCGCCCTTGGCGCCCAGGGAGCGAATATTCACCCATGTGTCGGGTGCCGGCAGATCGGGAAGATCGGATTCCATGGGAGCGGGCAAGGCGCTGAGAGCCGTGGTCTCAAAAATGTCTTTGATTTGCGGAACGGCGCCGATGTCGGTGTAGCTGAGCCCGTGTGAGAATACCTTCACGTCATAGATGGGCGCCGGTCCGGCGGCTTTTCTGCCGCTTTCGCGGAAGAAGGCAAACCTGGGCACGTGACTGCAAACCACGTTTTCCATGTTGATTTCGGTGCGGGGGCTGTTTTCGAGACTGATGATCACTGCGGGACCCGAGATGTCCGTCCATGCGGGCGTCCTTCACCCAGATCTCGTCCGGGAAACCCGGTTCGATGGCGATTGCCGTGGGAACGTTGCGGAACCGCGGCCGAATGAGGGTGAGGCCGGCAGCGCCTTCCTGGATGGCGGCGTCGCGCTGCCCTTCAAACGTGGCGTCCACCAGCGTGAACTGCCAGCCGGGCGAAGGCGTGCGCGTCCAGATGCCGTAGCGGCCGCCGTAAAAGTGTACATCCTCGGCTACGTTTCCGCCCTCGTGAATGCCTGCCAGGCCGGAACCGATGTGAAAGTCCATGTGCGCCAGGAAGCAGTGCTGGGCGTAGTGCGCGCGTATGCCGACCGCGCCGGGATTACCGTCTTTAATCTCCAGATCGATATTGCTCAAGGCCGAATAGAAGGTGCCCGGCCCGGCATCCGGAGCCTGGTCGCCGGCGCCTCTGCCGGGCGGTTGGCCGCCTGGAGCGCCGGGGCCACCGCGCCCGCCGCGTCCTGCGCCGGGGCGCCAGCCTGCGAACAACACCATGTGCTTCTCGTTGTCCTTGTCCTGGTAACCGGGAGTGTTTTCGCCCAGCACCAACACCGGGCGATTGGCCCCGTACCCGATCACGCGGATGCCGGGCCAGATGTAGATCGTTTTGGACAGGCGGTATCGGCCTTCGGGAACGAAGACGATGCCTTGATTGGTGGTCTCCTGGACCTTATTGATCGCCTGCTGAAGCGCGTCAGTGTCATCGGCAATGCCGTCGCCGCGCACCGCGAAATCGTTCCGCGCCAAGTAGACCGCTTTGGGGTCGTCCAGACGGACGGTGTAATAAGACGCTCCCCACAACGGCGTGGCTGCCACAACCGCGGCAAGGAACGGGACAACTCGTTTCAGCATCAATGATCTCCAACGCGACTGAGAATAGGGTTGGCAGGCGAAAGCGCCTGCCCCACTCGCCCGCAAGATCGAGACGCAATGGGGCACACCCACATCATTTCCCGGCCAGATCGAGGCTGCGCAGCAGATAGGCGGGCGTGCAACTCCACGCGTGGCAGTAGCTGTTGACCAGCGTGCTGCCGTAGGGCGAGAGGTCGGCATTCGCCGGGTCGTAAACTTCCCAGAAAGTGTCGGCGCCAGCCTTCACCATGCCGCCCCAATATGTTTCAACCAATTGTCGCGCTTCCTGTTTCAGCCCGCACCGCAACATGGCTTCGGCGACATAGTGATAAAGATATGGCGCCCCGGGGCGCACTGCATCGGTCTGTACCGCGATGGCGCGAAACGCTTGTGCGGCCTCCTCGTTGGTGGCAATGCCACTCAGCGCCATCCACGCCTGCGAAGCCCAGGAGACCTGGCGCTTCGGGCCGCTCACAAACACTCTTTGCGATGGGTCATGGAAGGCGCTGCGCGCCGCGGCGGTCATACGGGCGATCAACTGTTCGTACGCGGCGGCGTCACTCTCCGCCCCGCAGTGGCGCGCGAGTCCGACCGCCCGCCGGAGCGAGAACACAAAAACTCCATGCATTGCGGCAGCGCGATCGAGCGAGTCGCTCCAATCGATGAAGACCCAACTGCGTGGCGGGGCAGCGAAAATACCGTTCGGCCCAACATAGGCGGAGAGCAGGTCCATCTGTTTCCGCACCGCGGGCCACAGATCGACTGCGGTATTCCAGTCGCCGGTGGCCTTGGCATAGTCCAGCACTGCCGCTGCATACAACGCGGCGTAGTCGATGATGTACTCGTGCCCGCGATGAGGCTCGGGATCTTCGAACACGCAGGCGGGCACCAGGCCGTCCTCGCGCGGGAATGCGGCGAACAGGTATAGACACCGCTTGACCAGATCGTTGCTGCGGAAGGTCGCATAATTCGTCAGGGCCTGCAAGCGAAGATCGCCGATCCACAGACGCCGGTCGCGCTTGGGACCGTCCTCGAACACGGTCTGCATGCAGTCGCGCAAAGTGGCGATACTGACTCTGTCGATCTGCCGCAACAGCGCCGGCACGGTCTCCGGCAGGGGCGGTGGATCGGCTCCCGCGGAAGACAGCGCCGTCGCTTTCATCTGCCCGATGCGCACGGCGTAGTTCGGAGAGGTATCGACAATCTCCAGCTTCACGTAGCGGAACGCGTACCGGCGCGGCATCTCGACGATTGCAGGCAGCACGTCGATGTTGATCACCTCGTCCTGCAGCCAAGCCCGGCTGAGACCGCCGTGGTATGGGTCGAGCGGTTGCGCGACTTCGGCCGGGACTTCCCCGAAAGTCAGCTTCAGCCGGGCGGGTGAATCGACGCCGCGGCCCTCGCCCGTGATCGAAAATGAAAAGTAGCCCGTCAGATGGCGGCCGAAGTCGACGACGGCAGAGTCGCCGCGGCGCAGCAGGCGCTCGCTCAGTGCTTCGATCGGAGAGACCCGCTCGACGCGCCAGCGGAGGAACTCAGCGCTGTCGGCGACCATCTTAACGATGCCGGTCGGCGAGACGGACGCCCGATTCAGCTTGGGCTTCAACCTCTCTGCAATGGCAAGCCAGCGTTGCTCGTTCGATGAGCCAGAAGATGCGGCAAGCGCCGGAGACATCGCCGCGCAAGTCGCAGCTTTGACAAAATCACGACGATTCAAAGTAAGTGCCCCCTTCGGAAAACGCGAGCCGTTAACAGGTTGATGATAGCTGGAAGCGGCGCCTTCCTCAATCGTCGGCGGGACCGCCTTTACGGTGGAAGCGGTCAGAAAGGCGCCCGCCGATATCTACGTCCGGTCGGCCACACTTAACGGCAAGCCGCTGGAGCGCGCGTGGATTAC
This sequence comes from Bryobacterales bacterium, assembly GCA_963843095.1. Taxonomy (GTDB): domain Bacteria; phylum Acidobacteriota; class Terriglobia; order Bryobacterales; family Bryobacteraceae; genus Bog-375. The sequence continues at coordinate 3,063 of CAWJLI010000186.1, read as the reverse complement.
TCACGACGAGATCGTGAACGGCGGGGTGCTGCAGTTTCGCCTGGGATCGCAGCCGAACGAAAGGTGGGGTGTTTCAGGGCTGGGAAACTCGCCGCAGTAATTCAAGGGATCTCGGCACTATCGAATCGCAAGACGAGCGACCGCCGCAGCAGCTATACTGATCCGGTGCCGCAATCCCTCACCGTCGAACAAGCCATAGCGTTGGCGCGCGATGTGGCGCGGTCGGGCGATCTGACGGGCGCTGCTCAGATTTGCGTCAAGATTCTGCAGGCCATACCGGACCAGCCGCAGGCGCTGCACCTGGTTGGGCTGGCCGCCTGGCAGGACGGTCATCCGGGCGAGGCGATGGAGTTGCTACGCAGGGCCCTGCGAAGCGATCCTCACTGCGCGGTGGCGTCGAACGATCTCGGCAATCTGCTGGCGATGCAGGGCATGTTCGCCGAAGCAGCCGCCAGTTACCGCCAGGCGATTGAGGAAGCGCCGGACTTCGCCGAGGCGCATAACAATCTGGGCAATCTGCTGCAGATAACGGGCTCACTCGAAGAGGCGGCGGCCCGCTATCGCACGGCGGTGGGCCTGCGGCCCAGCTACGCCGAGGCCTTCCGCAACCTGGGCAGCGCATTGCGCCGGCTTGGAAGGCCGGACGAGGCTGCGACGGCGCTCCGTTCGGCGATTGAGATCGATCCGGAGTTCGCCGCGGCAAAATCCCAGTTGGTCTACCTGTTGAAAGAGCTTTGCGATTGGACCCAGTTGGACGACCTGACGGCGGAACTCATCCAGATTGTCGAGGCGGGCTCCGCGGCGGTAAATCCGTTCGTGTTTCTGAGCCTGGACACCACGCCGCGCCAGCAGTGGCTTTGCGCGAAACGTTGGGCGGCCGAGCAATTGGGCGCTACGGCCGAACGGCCCTCGGCGTCCCAAGGCAAGGACCGCATTACGGTCGGCTATCTGTCGGCGGACTTTCAGGAGCACGCCACCGCGCACCTGACGGCGGAACTGTTTCGATTGCACGATCGTGGGCGGTTCCGAGTGATTGGGTATTCCTACGGGCGGGACGATGGTAGTGCGGCCCGCCTCCAGTTGCGGGAATCGTTTGACGAGTTCGTGGATCTGCTCGATAGTTCGCACTCCGAATCCGCAGCCAGGATACGGGCGGACGGGGTGGACATCCTAGTGGACCTGAAAGGCTACACGACCGATGCGCGGCCGGAGATACTGGCGCTCCGGCCGGCGCCGGTTCAGGTGAGCTACCTCGGATATCCCGGCACGATGGGAAGCGACAAGCTGGACTATGTGCTGGTCGACCGGCAGGTGGTCCCGGCGGACGAGCAGCCGTACTTTACCGAGCGACTCGTGCACCTACCGGATTGCTACCAGGTGAACGACCGGCGGCGGCCGATCTCATCGCACACACCAGAGCGGGCGGAGTGCGGACTGCCGGAAGAGGCGTTCGTGTTCTGCTGCTTCAGTTCCGCATACAAGATCACGGCGCCGATATTCGATATCTGGATGCGGCTGCTCGGCGCTGTGCCGGGAAGCATATTGTGGTTGCTCGCGTCCGACGCGACGGCGGCCAAGAATCTGCGGCGCGAGGCGGAATTGAGACTCGCCGGAGGGGCCGCGCGATTGGTGTTCGCGCCGTCGCTGCCGAATCCGGAACACCTGGCTCGCTTCCGCGTCGCCGACCTGTTTCTCGACACACTTCCCTACAACGCGCATACACTCGCGAGCGATGCGCTTTGGGGAGGATGCCCGGTGATCACGTGCGCGGGCCGGGCGTTCCCGGGGCGTGTGGCGGCGAGCCTGCTGCGTGCGATCGGACTGACGGAACTGGTGACCCAACGACCAGCGGAGTACGAGGCCCTGGCGTTCGAGCTTGCGCGTGATCCGCTCCGCTTGCGGGCGATCCGCGAAAAGCTGCATGCCAACCGGCTTACCACGGCGCTGTTCGACAGCCGCCGGTTCACGCGTCACATCGAAAGCGCGTTCGAAACCATGTGGCGGATGCACCTGGCCGGGGAATCGCCGCGGCCTTTCGCAGTGGCTTCGATCGGTTAAAAGGTGGCGGTGGCCGCAGCCGAACTGCCCTGCGAGTTGGTAAGCGCCACCGATACAGATGCGAGCGGGTTCGTGCCGTTCTGTATGGTGAACGGAATTTCGAGCGAAAACATGCTGCCGAACGGAGCCGACGTGGAACTCTGATACCACGTGGTGAAAATCTGGCTCAACGATACGGTTGTACTGTTGCTGGCCAGGGTGACGCCGGCAGCGGGCGTAAACGTAATCGCCGCGGACACCATGTCGCGCGTCGTCGAGTAGCCCACCACAAGGAGGTTGAAGCCTCCAGTGGTGGGGGTGACGATTGCGCTGGTGATCACGGGCGCGCTCTTGGCTATAAGCAGAACTTGCGTGGGCGCCGGCGCCGGGGTTATATCGACTCCCGCCGCCGTGAGGGTCAACGTGAGGGTGATGGTGCCGGCAACCGTGCCGGTTTGCACACTGGGAGTGCCGCCGGGGAATTGCGCCAGGCTGGAGCCTGCCGGGATCTGAAACGCAACGGTGCGGCCGCCCGTGGTGAACTGCACGTTGGGATCATCCGGGCCGGAGGTGGGCGCGAATGTCAGAGTGATCGTGCCCTGAATGGCTATCGGATAGGTGCTGCCGGCGCTCACGCCCAAGCCCAACTGTGTAGCTGCTGCGGGCGTAGCGGGCAGACCCAAAATCGTCATGGGCGGCGCCGCCGCCACACCCACCGTGATGGTGAAAGACTGCGTGGCAGTGAGTGGCTGGCCGGTTTGCGTGCTGGTGACCTCGACCGTAAAGGTGGATGTCCCCACCGCGGTTGGCGTGCCCGACAAAATTCCGCCGGCGGACAGCGTCATGTCGGCGGGCAGGGTTCCGGAGGCCAACGAGAATGTGTAAGTGCCGGTGCCATATCCGCCGGAGCCGGTGAGCGTCGCCGAATAGGGAACACCCACCGTACCGCTGCCTGGGGTACCGCTGATAGTTAGGGCAACCGCCGCGACTGTTACCGTGAAAGACTGTGTTGCGCTGAGCGGCTAC
>CAWJLI010000185.1:0-39916 GCA_963843095.1 Bryobacterales bacterium | reverse complement strand
ATGAAAGCTAAGGTTGGCATTGTCGGTTATCGGGGATACAGCGGCGCGGAACTGGTTCACATTCTGGCGCGGCACCCCGGCGTTGCAACCTGCCTGCTGGAGCATCGTGAAGAATCCGGTCCGGCCTCGGCGATCCGTGGCGCGGAGCCGCCGGAATGCCTCCCCTGCGATCCGCAAATAGTTCACGCCGAAGGTCTTGCGCTGGTCCTCCTGGCCACGCCGCCGGAGGTTTCTCTCACCCTCGCGCCCGCCATGCTGGATGCCGGAGCGCGCGTCATCGACCTGAGCGGCGCTTTCCGCTTGCGTACACCAGCCAACTATCTGATCTGGTATAAGGAGACCCACACCCAGCCGGCGCGGCTGGCCGAGGCCGTTTACGGGCTGCCCGAATTCTATCGCGACCTTATCCCGGGCGCGCGACTGGTGGCCAATCCTGGTTGCTACCCGACGGCGGCCAACCTGGCGATTCGCCCGCTGCTCGAAGCCGATGTGGTCGACCGCACCTCCGGCATCGTTTGCGACGCCAAGAGCGGCGTCAGCGGCGCCGGCCGCAAGCCCACTCTCAAGACCAGCTTCTGCGAGGTCACCGAGAACTTCTCGGCGTATTCGATACTGCGCCACCGTCACGTGCCCGAGGTGCTGATGGTCAGCGGTCTGGAGGAAAGCGAATTCAGCTTCACCGCGCACCTGCTGCCGCTCGACCGTGGCATTCTCGAAACCATCTACTTCCGAGCCTACAGCGTCAGCTCTGCCGACGACCTGCTTGCCATCTATGAAAAGCGCTATGCGCGCGAGCCGTTCGTCCGCCTCTATCAGCCCGGGCACGTGCCCGATCTGCGCGCCGTGGCACGCACCAACTTCTGCGACATCGGCGTCACGCTGGACGCGAAAACCGGCCGCGCCGTAGTGGTGAGCGCCATCGACAACCTGGTGAAAGGCGCCGCCGGGCAAGCGGTACAGAATATGAATCTGATGCTGGGATACCCGGAAACCGAAGGTCTGCTGTGAACCGGATCCTGATCAAACTGGGAGGCACGCTGCTTGATGACGCGGCGTCGCGCCAGCGGCTGGCCGGCGAGATCGCGGCGGTTGCCGCGTCCGGCGTCCAGCTCGTCGTAGTGCATGGCGGTGGCAAGCAGATGACCCGCTATCTGGCCGAGCGCGGCATCGAGAGCCGCTTCGTCAATGGCCTGCGGGTGACGACACCGGAGACCGTGGATGCGGTGCTCAAGGTCTTCGCGGGCAGCGTGAATCACGAACTGGTGGCGAGCCTGAACCGCGCCGGCGCGCTGGCGGTCGGCCTTACCGGCATCGATGCCCTGCTGGCCGAGGCCGAGCAACTCGACCCTGCCTTGGGCGCGGTGGGACGCGTCACGCGGTCCAATTCAGGCCTGCTGGAGTTGTTGGCTGCCAACCGCTACCTGCCGGTGGTGGCCTGCGTGGCCGGCGACCGCGCGGGCAACATTTACAACGTGAACGCGGACCAGATGGCAGTGGCCTGTGCGGCGGCCTTCCGCGCGAGCCAATTGATTTTCCTCACCGATGTGGCCGGCGTGATGGACGGCTCGCACCAGGTGCGCCCGCTGCTCACCGCCGCCGAAGCTCGTGCGTTGATCGCTTCCGGCGTTGCCACCGGCGGCATGCAAGCCAAGCTCAATGCGGCGCTGGCAGCCCTCGATGCCGGGATTGAAGAAGTGCGCATCGTTCCCGGCGCGGCGGACCGGGTTTTGATGCGCATCCTGGAAGGCGAGGCGCTGGGCACGCGGCTGGCATCGAACGAGGTGCCGGCATGATCAGCGGGGTGCACGAGGACGCATTTGTCGAATCGCATGGCGCCCCGCCGCTGACCGTACGCAAGGCGGCCATGCGCGACATCCGTCCGATTCTCCGTCTTATCAACGACTATGCCGCGCTGGGCGTGATGTTGCCGCGCACCGAGTTCGAATTGTCGGAAGCCATTCGCGACTTCACCGTGGTCACCTCCGGCAGCGAGTTGTTGGGCTGCGGAGCACTTCATTTTTACAGCCCCACGCTGGCCGAAATCCGCTCCCTCGCCGTGCGGGAACAGGCCAAAACACACGGGGTGGGTCGAAAACTCGTGGAGGCGCTCCTGGCCGAGGCCGAGCAATACGAGTTGGACGCCGTGTTTGCTTTTACTTACGTGGTGGAGTTCTTCCGTAAGGTCGGCTTTCAGGCGGTGGAGCGCGGCGCTCTGCCACTCAAGGCATGGAAGGATTGCCTCCGTTGCCCCAAGTTTCAGGCCTGCGACGAGGTCGCCGTATTGCGAATTCTGCGTCCCGACCATTGGGTGGAGGCGTTGCCCGAAATCTGGGCGCCCACACCCGACGACCAGTTGATCCCGGTGCCCACTCCTCGCCTCCCATAAGTTCCGGCAGAAGCATACCCGCAAAGTTGGGTTTTCCATCACCCCCACAAAAAACCGCAGAAATAATCCACGGTTGGACTGTACTTCGGTATACAATCAGGTTTCAAGAGCTGCAAGTCTGGAATTATCACCTTCAGATCCTAACTTCTTGTGAGGCTGGCATGAGAGCGCAAACTGTTGACGTGAAATCCTCAACGGGACGGATCCTTTGCTGCACCGTTTTCCGCCCGGGTGGAAAGAAACTATTGGCCAAAGGCCATGTAATCAGCGATGAGGACATCCGGGTCCTGGAATCCGAAGGCATGGAGACCATCTGGGTCACCGAGCTGGAGGATGGGGAGGTGGGCGAGGATGACGCCGTCGCGGCCGTGGCCAGCGAAATGGGATGCGGCAGCTTCGAAATCCGCGTTGCCGCGGGAGGCCGTGCCAACCTGGTGGCCACGGAGAATTGCTGTGTCCTGGTGGACGATGAACTGCTCAAGCAGATCAACTGCGCCGCCAGTGTGGTCATCGCTACTGCGCTGAATTTCAGTCACGCATTGGCCGGCCAGCGCGTGGCTACCGTCAAGAGCGCTCCGTTCGCCGTGGCCAAGGAGCAACTGGAAGCCGTCATCAACATTCTGAAGGAGCGCGGCCCGATTCTTCAGGCGCGGCCAGTGCGTTCTCCGGCTGTCGGAGTCCTCTACACCGATCCCATCAGCGGTGAGCGAGCGCGCCAGTTGTTCGAGAACATCATGCGGCAGCGCCTGGAGCGATTCGGCGTTAACACCAATTTCGTACTTTCCTGCACGGAAGATGAGAATTCTGTCGCCCGCAGCCTACAACATCTCTTGAGATCCAAACCGAGCGTCATCCTGGTGGCATCCACCACGGCTCCGGCTGGGCCGGAGGATGTGATTGGCCAGGCCATGATTCGCGTCGGCGCTCAAGTGGAACGGTTCCTGGCCCCCGTCGAGCCCGGGAACTTGCTTTTGTTGGCGTACAAGGATGACGTGCCGGTGGTTTCCGCGCCCGGCTGCTTCCGCTCCGCCAAGCCGAATGTGGTCGACCTTGTCTTGCCGCCGCTGCTGGCTCGCTATCATATCACGGGCTGGGAAATTGCCTGCCTGGGCCACGGCGGTTTGCTGGCATAAACGGTCTATTCCACCCCCGTAGTCTGAACCTCCGAGCAGACTACGGGAGACTCCTCCCCGGGCGCCCTCCCCTGGACGCCCGGTTTTTTTGTTTCCAGCCCCTGCCGCAGCACAGATCCCGCTTATGTGCTCTCCGCCCGTTTTGCTATTCTTCAGACTGACGATGCCAAGCAGCGCGAAGCCTGGACCCGAAGCCTGATGGCGACACCCAGCGCTGGCCCGGTTGCATCCGCGACAAAATGACCATGAAGCTGCGACCCTGGGTGCTGGTGATGTTGGTGATGCTGGGGGCCGGCCTGCTGCGCCTGCGCCTGCTGGACTTGCCGCTGGAGCGCGACGAAGGCGAATATGCGTATGCCGGCCAGTTGATGTTGCAAGGCATTCCACCCTATCGGCTGGCGTGCAATATGAAGCTGCCGGGAACGTATGCGGCGTATGCCGCGCTGATGGCGGTCTTCGGGCAAAACATCGCGGGGATTCATTTAGGATTGCTGCTGGTAAACTGCGCGGCCATCCTGCTGGTCTATCTGTTGGGCAAACGGCTTTTTGGAACTGCCTGCGGCCTGGCAGCGTGCGCGGCGTACGCGCTGCTCTCGATCGGCTCCGGGGTAATGGGAACGGCGGCGCACGCGACGCACTTCGTGGTTGTTCCAGCGCTCGCCGGAGTGCTACTCTTGACGCGTCCCGCCGATTCGTGGCGCCCGTCCACTCTGTGGTGGAGCGGCTTCCTGTTCGGCGTCGCGTTTGTGATGAAGCAGCCGGGGCTCTGCTTCGGCGTTTTCGGCGGGGCGTATGCGGCGGCGCGGCTGTGGCGGGAACGGCGCGGCATGGCGATGAAGCTGGGGGCGTTTTCCGCCGGCGCGGCGGCGCCCTTCGCGGCAACCTGCCTGCTGCTGTGGCTGGCGGGGGTCTTCCCGAAGTTCTGGTTCTGGACCTTCACCTATGCCCGCCAGTACGCCTCCGAAGCTTCGTTGCGCGCTGGGTTCTGGGCATTCGCGCTGAACTTCCTGCCCATTCTGAAACAGAATGCGCCGCTGTGGCTGCTGGCCGGGGTGGGGCTGTTCGCAATCTGGCGGAGGCCTGAAGACCGGGGCCGAGCTGCCTTTGTGACGGCCTTTCTGCTCTTCTCGTTTCTAGCCGTTTGTCCCGGCCTGTTTTTCCGCCAGCATTATTTCGTGCTACTGCTGCCGGCGGTGGCGCTGCTGGCGGGGGCGGCGATTCGCGGCCGCGCGATGGGCTGGGTCTTCGTCGCGGCGCTGCTGTTGTCGATGGGCTTGCAGCGCGAGTTTCTCTTCCGGCTGGACCCCATGCAGGCATCCCGCGAACTCTACGGGCCCAATCCGTTTCCGGAAGCCATTCCAGTGGCCGATTACATCCGGGCGCACTCGGAGAAAGATGCGCCCATCGCGGTATTGGGCTCGGAGCCGGAGATTTACTTCTACGCACACCGCCATTCGGCGACTTCTTACATCTACATGTACGGGCTGATGGAGGCGCAGCCGTACGCGCTGAGGATGCAAGACGAAATGATCGGCGAGGTGGAGAAGACGGCGCCGCAGTACGTGGTGCAGGTTTCGGGCAATGCCTCGTGGCTGCAGCGCCCGCAATCGGCGACGCGGGTTTTCGAGTGGTGGTACGCGTACGGGGCGCGACACTACCGGTTGGTGGGCATCGCCGACATCGTCTCCGGCAAACCCACCGAATACCGGTGGGAGGCGGCCGCGGAAACCTATCAGCCGCGGTCTTCGTACTTCCTGGCGGTCTACCGCCGCAGCGACGCGGTCAGCGCAACTCCACGTCTGCCCTCTGGCTCCGTGCGCAGCACTTTCTGACTTAGCCTGGATGGGAGAATATCCGTATCCGAAATGCTAACTTCGGTTAGCATGAGCTGCCAACTCATAGTAACCCATGAATAAAGTCAATATTATCTGTTGTTTCTTCAGTACTATCGCACGTACTATTTGCTTGCATGCGATGCACGTCTGCGTTGTAATGAACGTGGAGGCCATGGTGCGGATTTGGGCGTACGTGCAGCAGTTCTGGTGCACCGATGAGGCTCAGGATCTGATCGAATATACCATCATCATTGCCGTCTTTGTGCTCGCCTGCTTTAGTATTATCGGAATATTCATGCCGTCGGTAAAAGCGATCTGGTCGGCGAACGACTCGCAACTGGTGAACGCCGCTGGCTTCGCGACCAGCTGAGCGGCGGCTGCGGTCCACCGTCTTTCGGACGTCCGATTGCGTCTAAAATAATATTGTACGCAACCGAACCATGAAGACTCCTGCCTTTCTTCTATTCCCACTCTTTTTGCTGGGGGCCACCGGCAACTCCGTTACCGGCACAGTTTCCACTTCGGCGCGCAAAGCCCCGCCGGAGTTCGCGGCGGACGCATTGATCCGCCTGGCGTCGAACGAGAAACTGGACTCTCACACGCGCGTGAAATTGCTGACCGAGGCTTTCCGCCGGGCCTCGGGAGCCCAGCACCCTCTCAAGCTCCGCGCCTCTATCACGCGTGCCGGCGGCGCCGGTGGGTTTCTGGAGCGCGCCTATCAGCAGGATCTCGACGCGCTCTCCCTCCGCCTGCGCGCCGTCCAGCAAATGCTGCCGCTCGATAGCGTCAAGGCGACCAAGCTATTTCTCTCGATGGGCCGCCCCGCAGTCCCGCCAGTCCGCTGCGAGGAGATCGTGGTCTACGACGTGGGCCGCTATTACGAAGCACTGGGTGCGATTTCGAAGATCGCGCACCGCGACGTGGCGAAGCTTTTGAAAAGCCGCGTGGGCGGCATTACTTCTCCGGCGCAGATTGCACCGGTGGCGCGACTGCTCCAGCAGGCCGAATTGAAAGATGCCGACCTGGAGGCCTTCGCTCTTTCGCTCGCCGGCAGCCTGCGCGAGATGTCCGGCGACGATCGCTCATTCACCTACTACGCCACCCCGACCGGCCCGGCGATTCTGGATCTGGTCGGAGAGCTAAAGAGCCGCAGTCTTTCCCCGCTCCCGCTGCTGGAGGCTTACCGCCTCTACCTGGTGCACCATCTGACCGGTGACCGGTGCGCCGACGACCACTTGATCAACAACGGACCGTTGACCGTGAACCTGGTGACGGGCCAGCCGAGTGAGGTCCTCGGCTGGAGCGCCTCCGTCTTCTTCAAGGAGAAGCTTCTGGTGCCGCCATTGCAGCCGCTCTCGGAGCAGGAAACCACGCCGCACTCCCTGGACGGTTTTGCCGCCGGCGCTCGCACTTGCCAGGATGCCCCCTGCCAGAACGTGAACCAACTCGCGCGGGACCTGGCCTTCGGGCCCGACGAGCAACCGCTGCTCGAATCGCAGCACAATACCGACGCCTGGCGCGCCAAGCTACAGGCCACGCTGGCGGCACTGGAAGCCTGGCAACCCGCCAATGGGCAGGCGGACGAAGTATTTCGCGAAAAAACCTGGGTCTATAACAACCTGTATGCGATGAGCCCCGGCGCCAGCCGCGAGAGTGTGTTGCGCTCCTGGCTGAACTATTTGAAACAGAGCCGTGCCACGGTGAGCGACCGCGCCCAATGGTTCCTTCCCGTCAACGCCCTGATCGGCCGCGTGGCGCTGGACCCGGGCAACGCCAAGCTGGCCGACCTGCTGCGCGCGCAGGACGATCCGCTGATCGCCCTCTATGTGCAGATCGAGCCGCTGGCGCCTCGCGGGCCGGAGAAAGTTCTGCCCTTGTTGTAACGCGGCCGCCGGGGGGGCAGGCATTGGCCGCAGCGTCGCCATTCGTGGCGACATTCCTTGGCGAAGGCGGCGGAGTGCCGCGCTCATCGACAAAATGTCGAGACGACTCTCGACACACCAGGCCAGACTGCCCGCGCCACGGCGGGCACATTTCTTCACAGCTTCCGGGGAAGCGGGCGCGTAAGCGTCCGCACCGGCGCGAGCGTGCTAGCGGTGCCTGGCCTTGGCCGGCGTGTGACGCTTGCCGTTCTTGCCCTTCTTGCCCCTTTTGACTCTCTTCACCTTGTGCGATTTCGCGGCCGGGCGCACCACATTGTTCTTGGCTTCGCCGGCGGCGGAGAAGCCGCATGCCAGTGCCACTGCCAGCGCGATCGTGCGCAATCTCATCTTGTCTTTGATTATCCCGCACCGGCACTGCCGGCGACAAGGTATCTCTTGGAAAACTGTCACCCATTAACGCCGGTGAATGCGGGAGAGGTCGCGCGTCACGCGGCGGCGCTCAGAAAGCGTCAAAACCATTTCAAGCCACGAGTGAACACGGATAAGAACAAAAGAACTTATCTGCCTTTATCCGTGTTCAAGCTTGGCTGCAGGTTCTTCGCCGCCTTACTGCTAATCGGCCGGCGGAAGCATTGTGGCGCCCGCCACCGCTCCCACGTCGCCGACCTGCAACCACACGATCACGCGTTGCTTCCGCGCCGACGGCGGGAGGTTAACGAGCTGGTAAAACGCTCCCCCGAGCGGCACCAGGCCGGCTGGGCGGATTGAGCGGCACACGGCCACGTGCTGCATTTGGCGCCCCTTATTTGCCCCGCCCGTCACGGTCGATGTTGCGCTGTCGTCCGCCAGCGCCAGAAAAACGCGGTCGCCCACGTGCGCCCCGTCAATCTCCACCTGCACACCGTTGTCCGCCCATAAGAGGCGCGGCACAACCTTGACACGTTTGGCGGCCTTGGCAATTTCGACGGCAGCGCGCCGGGCATCGCTGCCGCTGAACTGCACCGCACCGTTGATCACCATCTGGGGGGCGTAGACGCCATCCAGGCGGAAACGATCCGCATATGCCTGCTGCCGTTTGGTCACGTCTTCGGTTGCAAAACGGTCGCGCCACAGCGCACCGTCCCAAGTGGTGACGTGCTCGCCCAGCACGATCGCCGTCGCATCCAGTTTCGCCAACAGTTGGTCCGCCGGCGGGCAACCCGCCGAGCCTTCGGAAGTGAACAACTCCACCAGTACCGGAGCCCTGTCCGGTCCGGCTGCGCCGGCTGGCAGAACGGCGGCCAGCAACAGCACACAATTCGCTTGCCAATGCTTCATTTTCCTCTCCCGGCCGGCGCGCTCTCCATTTCAATTCCGCGGCGGCCGCGCAGACGCATTCGTCCGCAAACGCCTAGATTATGCCAGATCGGTCCGCAACACGCCAGTCTACTATGCGGTATGACTGAATCATAAGTTACCACAGTGCAAAACTCGCCCCGTCACGGTGCCGCAGTCGCTCCGCTTTGCTCCGGCGCGAGCAGGGCCGCGCCCGACACTGCTCCCGCGTCGCCGGATTGCGTCCATACGATCACGCGTTGCCGCCGCGCCCGCTGTGGTAGCTGGATCAGTCTGCTAAATGCTCCCCCCGGTGGTACCTTGCCGGCTTGACGGATTTCACGGCACACAGCCACATGACGCAATTGGCGCCCCTTGTTTTCGCCCCCCGAAACAGCCGTCGAATCGATCGAGTCTGCCAGCGCCAGAAAAATCCGGTCGCCTGCGTTCGCCCCGTCGATTTCGACCTGCACGCCGCGATCTGCCCACACAAGGCGCGGCACGGCTTGTTTGCGGTTCGCAGCTTTGGCAATCTCATCGACGGCGCGACGCTCATTGCTGCCATTGAACTCCACCGCGCCGTTGACGACCATCTCGGGTGTGTAGGGGCTATCCAGGTGGAAGCGTTGCGCATATCCTTGCTGCCGGGTAGTCACCTCATCCAACGAGAAACGATCCCGCCACCCGTCGTGGTCCCAATACGTGACGTGCTCGCTCAGCACCACCGCCGCGGGATCCAGTTTTGCCAAGAGTTGATCCGCCGGCGGACAACTCGAGCAGCCCTCGGAGGTGAACAACTCCACCAGCACCGGAGATCTGTCCGCTGCGCCGGCACCGGCCGGCAGGATGGCGGCCAGCAGCAGCACACAACTCGCCCGCCAATGCTTCATTTCCCCCTCCTCGCCGGTGCGGCTCCCACTGCAATTCCGCAGCGAACCCACACGTGCATTCGCCGTCCCTTGCCTGAATTATCCCAAATCAGCCGGCAAGCGCGCCAGTCTATGCCGTATGGCTGAACCAAACCCACCAGAGCGCGAAACTCAGCCCCGTCAGACCCAGGCAGATCACCGCGCCCGCTTGCCACAGCCGCTCCACTGGCGATCCTTCTAAGCGAGGCGTGCCCGCCAGATACGCCACGCCAAATCCCGCGATGCCGCCGCCGATATGCGCCGCCATGTCGATGCCCGGCAGGAAGCTGAAGATCAGGATGTAAATCGCCCAGCGCATGTACGTACTGCGAATCATCGCTCCCATCGCGGCGTCGTGATGCGTCACTCCCAGCGCGATCATAGCCCCAATCAAACCGCACAGCGCCGCCGAGGCGCCCACCGATAGCGCCCGCGGATTCCACAGGTTGCTCAGGTAGAACCCGCCCACCGACGAGACAAAATAGATCACCCACATGCGGCTGGCGCCATAGATCTCCTCCACCTGCGGCGCCAAGTCGAACAGCACCCAGGAATTCATCAGGATGTGCAACAGCCCGCCGTGCAAGAAGCCCGCCGTCACCAGCCGCCACCACTGACCGGCCGCAATCGCAGCACCGAATTTGGCGCCGAAGGCGAACAGCGTGGCGCCGTCAATCCCCGAAAAGCCGCCCCCGGCGCCGGCCCTCATGCTGTAGAGCGTGCTCACCAGGTAGAGCCCGAAGTTGGCCAGCAGAATGACGATGGTGTTGAACCGCGCGTGCGGGATCAGCCCGCCCAGCAAGTCCGCCGGGCTGCGCCGGTCGATCGCGCGCGGCCCCACTCGCTCATTGCAATACGGGCAAATCTTGTCTTTGTTGGTAATGAACGCCCGGCAATGCGGGCACATCCGGCGCGAATCCATAACAGCCTATGATACAACCCGTGCAATAAGCCCCTGTATGCCGTAGGGCAGGATGGTATCCTGCGCGCCGATTGATAATCGGCGCTGGGCAGGTTTCAACCTGCCATCGCCGGCCAAGCATGATGCTGACCGTATAATGGATAGGACGGTGGGGAAATTCTTCGTCCAAAACTTCGGATGCCGAGCCACGCAAGCGGATGGCGCAGCCTTGGAATCGTCGCTGATGGCCGGCGGGCTTTCGCAGACAGGCCAGCGCTCCACGGCAGACCTGGTGGTGCTGAACACCTGCACGGTGACGGTCTCCGCCGATGAAGACGTGCGGCAAACCATTCGCCGCGTGCACCGCGAGAACCCGGCGGCGCGGATCCTGGTCACCGGTTGCTACGCGCAACGGGCGCCGCAGGAGCTCGCCCGCCTGCCAGGCGTGGAGTGGGTGGTTGGCAACAGCCACAAACACGCCATCCCGGAACTGATCTCGCTGGCGCCCTCGAGCGCGCCCTACCATGGCAACATCCATGTCGGCGATATCTTCGCGCAGCAGGCATTTCTTTCGGCGCCAGTCGAGGATGCAGGCGGCGACCGGACGCGGCCGAATTTGAAGATTCAGGACGGCTGCAACAACCGGTGCTCGTTCTGCATCATCCCGTTTGTGCGCGGGCGCAGCCGCGGCATGCCAGCGGATGAAGCGGTGGCGCAGGTGGCGCGGCTGGCGGCGCGGTATCGCGAGGTGGTGCTGACCGGTATCAATCTGGGCCGCTGGGGCCGCGAGCCGGGAAGCACGCTGCGGCTGGCGGGCCTGGTGCGGCGGCTGCTCGACGAGACTGCCATCGAGCGGCTGCGGCTGAGCTCGGTCGAGCCGATGGATTTTTCCGATGAGCTGCTGGAGCTGATGGCATCGGGCAGTCGCATCGCACCGCACGTGCACGCGCCGCTGCAAAGCGGCTCGGACCGGATTCTGCGCCGCATGCATCGCAAGTACCGGCCGCGGCATTACGCGGACCGCATCGCGAAGGCGCGCCGGCTGATGCCCGACGCCGCCATTGGCGCCGACGTGATGGTCGGATTCCCGGGCGAAACGGAAGCGGACTTCGAAGAGAGTCGCCAGTTCATCGAGCAATTGCCGTTCACCTACCTCCACGTCTTCACTTACTCCGAGCGGCCAGGGACACCGGCGGCGGAGATTCCGATGGCGGTTCCGAGGGCCGTCCGCAAGGAGCGCAACCGCGTGCTGCGGGAGCTGGGAGAGCGGAAGAACCGCGAGTTCCGCCAGCTCATGGTGGGCCGTACGCTATCCGCCGTGACGCTGCACGAGCCTCGCACGGCGCTCACGGGAAACTATCTCAAAGTGCAGCTTGCTTCTTTGCGGGATGCCAACCGGATGACCGATTTGCAGATTGGCGGCCTGACGGGGGACGGCCTACGCGAGGCATGTGGGGCAGATTGACAATCTGCGCGCCGTCAATCGGCGCAGGCCGGGCAAAGCCAGGCCCGTCTTTTCCGTCACGCTCGCCCTCCCAGTCATCTATGAGAGCGCTGCTTGTCAAGCCCCGCGTGAATGGTTTGAACCGCCCACTTTCGCCCATTTTCGGCAGCCGTAATCTTGGCTTCTGATACACTTCCCCTGAGCCGGTCGGAGGATAGGGCCACGCTGGAGAGCGACCCGAGCGCCGAACCGGAGGCGGAGATGGGCCGGGGAGCCGCCAGGTTTCCCGGCTTGCCGCTGCTTTCTAATCCCGCCAGCATCTCTGCACCAAAGCGCTAAACTCCGGGGTCTGGGGCGGAGCCCCAGGGTCGGTAGCTCGGCGTGTGGCGCGGTATTCAGTTACCTCCTATGCAAGGAATTGCCCATCTGCTCTTTACTGGCTGCTTCGTCAGCGAGTCATCTATTCGCCCTCAACTTCTGCAAGAGCATCTTCGCCCCGGGTGTCGCAATCACAAAGGACGGCCTCTACCGCTTGGCCAGACTGCACGTCGCGCTTACCCGTGCGTGGACGAAGATATCGGAGCCCGGTGAGGCTCGCGATACGGTTGCTGCTTGGTGAGCACCCACCAGCTGGATTCAGCCAGGTGGCGTGCCACCGCCACGGCAGCTTTGTTGTGTCCCTTGCCCGCCTTCAACCGTTGATACAAGCCCAGCACGTGCGTGTTGCGATAGCAGTGCGGCTTGGCGACCACACAGTTGGCGGCTTCCACAAAGGCCCACTTCAAAAACAGATTGGCGCTCTTGGGGACCGGACCATGCCAGGTCCGGCCACCGGAGGCGTGCACGGTCGGCACCAAACCGGCATAGCTGGCCAGGTGCGCCGCCGTCGGAAAACGCTTCGACTCCCCGATCTCCAGATACAGAGTCGCCCCTAAGATCTCTCCTACTCCCGGCAAGCTCTTCAGCAGTTTCATCGCTTGCAGCCGGCCGATCCGCTGCTGAATCCGTGTCTCCAACGCCGTGATATGATCCCGAATCTCATCCACCAACAGCCATTCGTGCAGGGTCGCCTCTCGCGTCTCTTCCGGCAACGATTGGATATAGCCGGACAGGCGAACTCTCCCCCGGCCCGCAAACAGGTCACCATCGTCGGTCGGTTTCTTTAGACCGTAGCGGTTCAGAGCGGCGTGTACCCGATTCTTCAGCCCCGTGCGGTGTATCCGCAACGCCAAGCGGGTTCGCAGCAAACCCCGCAAGTCGCGCAATTCCGCGCCGGGAATCCACACCGTCGGCAGTGTGCCATTCAACATTTCCATGGCCAGGCCGCGGGCGTCGAATGGATCGGTTTTCTTGCGCCCCGGCATGCGCCGCTTGGCCTCGAACGCATGCGCCAGTTGCGGACGCAGCCCCGCTCCCTCGATCTCGTCGACCAACCAATACCAGCCACCGGTTGACTCCAGCGCCACCTGCGAGCCCGCCGGCAGCCGGCGCAGGAATTCCCGCAACTCCGCGCGGTCATGCTCCACGCGCACCGGCGCACCAGCTTGCCCCTTTTCGTCCATGCTCACAAACACCGAATACCGGCGGTGTGAGTCACACCCGATATAATGTTCCATGCTGCAGCTCCTCTCCAAGTGCTTTTCAGGTCGCACTTGCGGTTTATTGTAGCCGCGAGGCGCTGCAGCGCTCTCATATAATCACCACCTGTCTCGGCCATTATCTCAATCACTTAGCTCTCAAAGTCCTTGACGCACCATTTATTCTGGAATTGGGACTGTGGCGCTCGAGTTCCGCTGCTAGTCCTTCTCTTTGGCCAGAGACCGTTGCACTGAAGTGATACTGAACTTCCGGCGCCCGTGAACGGCATGCGGGGTCCCCCTTGGGCTGGACTCTCGACGGAAGACTTTGGATTCTGGAATTCATGACCGCCGGCGGAAAACGGATAGCTATCATTGCCACCCGCTCGGATAACTGAGAGTAAGGAACGAATCGACCTGATATTGTCCGCCATCCAGCGGGCTCACGTCAACGAAGTTACTCCTCAAATCATCGGGTGGCCGATACGCACGGCGCCAAGTCCGCGAAGCCCGGCCACCCGCAACGCACTAATACCTACTCCATCCAATCTTCAAGGCCTCAGTGTCCCTGAATTACACCCGCCTTTCGTTGGGGCCGGGCATGCCCGGCCCTGCACCGATTGACCATCGGTGCGCGGGTTACCAACCCGGCCACTTGCCAGCCTCACATCTCCCGTCGCCCTTCCATGGCTTTGGAGATTGTCACTTCGTCGGCGAATTCTAAATCGCTGCCGACGGGGATGCCCATCCCGATGCGCATCACTTTAACGCCGAGCGGCTTCAACAGGCGCGCCAGATAGACGGCGGTGGCTTCGCCCTCGACGGTGGGATTGGTGGCGACGATTACTTCCTGGATCTCGCCCTCGCCGATGCGCTCCACCAGGTTCTTGAGTTTGAGCGATTCGGGGCCAATGCCGCGCAGCGGCGAGAGCGCGCCGTGCAGCACGTGGTAGCGGCCCTCGAACTGGCGGGTGGTCTCTATGCCGACAATGTTGTGCGGCTCTTCCACCACGCAGATCACGCGTGGATCGCGGTTGGTATCTGCGCAATAGGTACAAAGGTCGCTGTCGCTGATGTTATTGCAGACGCGGCACAGGCCGAGCTTGTCCTTGACGTCAAGGAGGGCTTGGGCGAGGTGTTCGGCGTCTTCGCGGCCGGCGCGGAGAACGTGGAAAGCCAGCCGTTGCGCCGATTTTTGCCCGATGCCGGGCAGGCGCTTGAATTCGGTGATGAGGCGAGCGAGCGGTTCGGCGAAATCGGGCATCGTCAGAACATACCGGGAGGCAGGCCGAGACCGCCGAGCATGCCGCCCATCTTCTGCTTGATCTCGTCCTCGACCTTTTTGAGGGCCTCGCTATGCGCGGCCAGCACCATGTCCTGGAGCATTTCCACGTCGCCGGCGACCTCGGGATCGATCTTGACGCTGAGCAGGTTTTTCTGCCCGTCCATGGTCACCGAAATCATGCCACCGCCGGCGGAGGCCTCCACTTTGATCTGCGCGATTTCCTGTTGCAGGCGCTCCTGCATCTGCTGCGCCTTCTGCATCATCTGCTGCATGTTGCCGGGTAATTTCACTTGGGCTGCTCCTTCAAATTGCGGATGCGGCGGACCTCGCCGCCAAAGACCTCGCGGAAGCGCTGCACCTCCGGGTTGGCCAGCGCGCGGCCGGCGGCCTCATCGGCTGGTCCGGCTGCAAGCCCGGCGGCAGGCGCCGCTTCCCGCGCGGCGGCTTCCGGCGCTTCGTCGGCGAACAGTTTCAGATTGAGCGGCCGCGCGAAGACTTCGCGCAGCGCTTCGGCGAAGCTGCGGTCCTTCAAATACAGGTGGTAAGACTTGGGAGCCTGAATCTGGATGTCGCCGCCGCTGAGGGTGATGCGCGCGTTTTCGACCGCGTCGGCCAAGTGCGTCAGGCCGCGTTCGGTGAGCCAGGCGTGCAGCCGCTGGCGAGGGTCGCCTTGGACGAGCGGCGCGGGGGCCAGCGCGTTGGCGCCGGAATTCTGCGGCTCCGGATGAGCGGATTTCTTGGCGCGATCCACTTCGAACGGCGATGGACCGCTGCGCAAGGGAGCCGCGGAGGCGCGCGGCGGCGGGCTGGGACGCGCGGCGGCCAGCGCGGGACGCGATTCGGTTCCACTAAATTCGGCCAGCGCCTGTTCGATCGGCAGCAGGCGGCCTGCATGCACCAGCCGCACCAGACCGATTTCCAGGTGGAAACGCGGTTGCAGCGAGTACTGCAAATCGCGAAACAGTTCGAGCGTCAGGTGCAGATACCGCGTCAGGTCCTCTTCGGAGAAACGCGCTGCAATCTGGGCCAGCCGTTCGCGCTCGGCGGCACTGGCGGCGATCAGCCGCGTATCGGAGCCGGCGATGCGCGCCACCAGCAGGTTGCGGAAGTAGCGCGCCAGCTCACGGCTGAAATGCTGCAGGTTGTGGCCGTTACGTTCCAGCTCATCGACCATTTCGAGCATTCGGCGCGGGTCGCTATCGGTCAGCGCAACGGTAACCTGTTCCAACGAATCGAGCGAAAACGCGCCCAACAATGCGCGGACGGCTGTGGCATCGAGCTTCTGGCCGCAGCAGGCGATGGCCTGATCGAGCGCCGAGAGCGAATCGCGCACGCTGCCCTCGCCCGCCTGCGCCAACACGGCCAGTGCTTCTGGTTCGGCCACTATCCCTTCCTGCCCGCAGATCCACGCCATGCGCGCGATGAGATCCTCGAAATCCACCGAGCGAAAACTGAAATGCTGGCAGCGCGACGCGATGGTGGCGGGAATCTTGTGCGCCTCGGTGGTGCACAGCACGAACACCACCCACTCGGGCGGCTCTTCGATCGTTTTCAGCAGCGCGTTGAAGGCTTCACTGGTGATCTGGTGCGCTTCGTCGATGATGAAGACCTTGTAACGGTCGCGCGCGGGCCGGTAGCGGACATTCTCGCGCAGCTCGCGCATTTCGTTGATGCCGCGGTTGGAAGCGGCGTCGATCTCGATCACGTCCACTGTCCCGCCGCCGGTAATTTCCAGACAACTCGCGCAGACTCCGCACGGCGTCGCGGTAGGGCCTTCCACGCAGTTCAAGCAGCGGGCCAGAATGCGCGCCACCGTGGTTTTCCCGGTGCCGCGCTGGCCGGAGAAAATGTAGCCGTGGCCAATGCGGTTCTGGGCGATGGCGTTTTCGAGGGTGGTCTTGACGTGCTCCTGGTTGACCACGTCGTGAAACGTTTGCGGCCGGTATTTGCGGGCGATGACCTGGTACATGGGGTGGGCGATCCGGCCACGGTCCGGATCCGAATGCCAGGCCCCGGGTGATCCGCGGCACACGAACTACACCGCTACCGTTGCTTCCTTCCGGACCTGGCGGGGTTTGCAGCCGCCCGTTGCACGGAGCCCGAGACCTGACAAGTAATTATCGTAGCATGGGCGAAAAAACGGCAAGCCAAAGCATGCCCTGCCCCGGTCAAACCGCGGCGCGGAGCTTGTCCAGGAAGTGGAACAGGAACACTCCGACGACGGCGTTCAGGGCGCCGAACAGGAGCCAGCTTTGGTAATCGAAGGGGGGCTGCTGGGCAAGCAGCATCCGTTGCATCACCCAATACAGTGTCTGGTGGAAGAAATAGAAGAGGAACGATAGAAACAAGCGGACGAAAGTGTTGTCCACATTGAAATGCACACCGACGGAAGCGGCAAAATACCCTACCAGGGTCTTGCAGATGCCGAACATGCCGAGCGGGTTCTTGGAAAGCGAGTCTTGCGCCAGGCCGATCAGGGCTCCGGTGAGGATGCCGCCGACCTGGCTCCGCTGGGTCAGCGACAGATACACCACCACCATTAGCGGCATCTCGAGGAAGCCGAGAAAGGGGAAAAACAATGGAACGTAGACCTGGAAGAGGATGGCCAGCAGTGGGACGACAATGAACACCCAGGCGCGAAAGCGGGAAACCGGACCATCGCTCTGGCTGAGCAGCATGCGCCCGGAGGAGTACGCCATTATCTCTTGGTGCTCCCAGCCGGCTCGCCATTGGCCTGGTTGGAATGGCGGGTGGAATCGGTGGTCCTGGTGGTGGCGCCGGTAGCCGGCTTGGGGTCCGCATCGGCTGGCACGGCGGCAGCCGGCGCGGGTTTCTGCGGCAAAGCAGGTTTCTGCGGCAAAGTTGTGGTGATCCCGGTGAAGTCGGGCGGCCCGGATTCCCCGGAGCCGAATTTGTGGCCTTGCGCTTCGCCGGAGGCCTGATATTCCAGGCGCAGCTTGTCGGCTTCGGTAATGGGCGGCGGGGCGCCGGCGGCGGCGGGAGAGGCGGGCTTGGATTCATCCGGGGGCGGCGGAGCGATATACACGGGCTGATCGCCGACGGGGGTGGGCGGGATGTCCTGATGCACGCCCTGGGTAATAATCAGCACGTCCTCGAGACCGCGTTGCAACCCCACCGGATCGACGAGGATCTCCTTGAATGGCTGGGCGTCGCGCACGGCTCGCACCACGCCGACCGGAAAGCCGCGGGGGAAAATGCGGTCGTCTCCGGAAGTGTAAAACCACTGGCCCACCTGCACCTTCTCCTGAATCGGCACATAATCGACTTTCAAGAACGGGGTTCCCTGCCCTTTCAAGGTGCCGCGGACGCCGCCGTCCTGAGAGATCACGCCGGCGGCGAAATCGGCGTCGGTGGCGAGCAGGATCTCCGACGCGGTCGGATAAGCGGCAATCACTTTGCCGACGATTCCGTCCGGCGTCACCACGGCCATACCTCGCTCGACCCCCCGCGCGCTTCCGGCATCGACGTAAACCACCTTGGCATTGGAGCCGGCGCCGGTGCCGATCACGGTGGCGGCCAATGTCTTGGAAGGGGTGCGCGCCTGAAACACGCCGAGCGCCTTGGCCCGTTCGGCTGTGTTCAGTTCGTTCTTGAGAAAAACGTTCTCCAGCTTGAGCTGGCCGACCTGTTGGCGCAGGCGCCGGTTTTCGGCGTCTTCGTCGTGCAGCAGAATGTAGTTGCGGAAAAAGCCGACGCTGCCACCGCGCAGCAGTTCCACGACGCGGGCGAACGGAGTGACCGCGGTCACGGTCCAGACGCGGATGATGCGCACGTCCTGATCGTTTTTCACCTGTACCGCCAGCAGCAGAAACTGCGCGAAGATCACCAGCAGGAGGATGGTGAGGTTGCGGTAACGGTTGACGAACGACTCCATACGCGGGACCGCGCCCCTTTTAGTCTATCGAAATCTTGCGCAGCAGCCGGAAATCGCTGAGCATGCGGCCGGTGCCCAGCACCACCGACGCCAGCGGGTCGTCGGCGATGGAAACCGGAAGGCCGGTTTCCTCGCGGATTCGCTTGTCCAGGTTCTTGAGCATGGCGCCTCCGCCGGTGAGCACGATGCCGCGATCGCTGATATCGGCGCTGAGCTCGGGCGGAGTGCGTTCGAGCGCCACGCGAATGGCGTTGACGATAGTGGCCACGCATTCGGAAAGCGCTTCGCGAATCTCGGTGTCGTTGATCGTGATGGTGCGCGGAACACCTTCGATCAGGTTGCGGCCCTTGATTTCCATGGTCAACGGCTTGTCCAAGGGGAAGGCCGAACCGACTTCGATCTTGATGGCTTCTGCCGTGCGCTCGCCGATCAGCAGGTTGTACTTGCGCTTGAGGTACTGCATGACGGCATCGTCCATTTCGTTGCCAGCCACGCGCACCGAGCGCGAGTAGACGATGCCCGAAAGCGAAATGACGGCCACGTCGGTAGTGCCGCCGCCGATATCGACGACCATGTTTCCGGAGGGTTCCGTAATCGGCAGGCCGGCGCCGATGGCGGCCACCATGGCCTGCTCCACCAGGTGCACCTCGCTGGCCTTGGCGCGATAAGCCGAATCCATCACCGCGCGCTTTTCCACCTGGGTGATTTCGCTCGGCACCCCGATCACGATGCGGGGATGCACCAGCATTTTGCGGCCGTGCGCCTTCTGAATGAAATAATTCAGCATGCGCTCGGTGACCTTGAAATCGGCGATGACGCCGTCCTTCATGGGCTTGATGGCGACGATGTTCCCCGGAGTGCGGCCCAGCATCTCCTTGGCTTCCTTGCCGACCGCCTCCACCTCGCCGGTGGATTTATTGATGGCGACGATGGATGGCTCATTGACTACGATGCCTTTGCCGTGGGCGTAAACCAGGGTGTTCGCCGTGCCCAGATCGATGGCGAGATCCGAAGAAAACAAGCTAAATAGAGAACGTAAGTTCATTGATAGGATTAATTCGCGTCAGGAGGACGTGCCTGGGACGCCACAGTGAAGTCCTTTAGAATAATAGCACACCTAGGTGACCCGGCAGGCTGTTTTCGCGACGCCACAGACTGCCCAACAACTACCGCTCCTATTGGGCGCTCTTGAGATCGCGCCCCTTCTGGAAGAGCTCCGCCGCCTTGGCATCGTCCTTCTCCACGCCCGTACCGTTCGCATACATCCACCCGAGTGCGCCGCAGCCCGGCGCATCGCCGCCGTCGCAGGCCTTCTGGTAGAGCTGGGCAGCCCGCGCATCATCTTCCCGCACC
Organism: Bryobacterales bacterium; assembly: GCA_963843095.1. GTDB lineage: Bacteria > Acidobacteriota > Terriglobia > Bryobacterales > Bryobacteraceae > Bog-375. Next base: position 20,002 of record CAWJLI010000185.1, on the reverse strand, counting down.
CCTTTGCCCCTCCGGTACATCATGCCGAGGTCGACGCAGGCCGTTCCATCGCCGCCGGCGCAGGCCTTCTGGTAGAACTCGACCGCCTTGGCATCGTCCGCCGGCGCGCCCTTGCCCGCCTCATACATCGCGCCCAGCTCCCTGCAGCCCGTTGCATCGCCGCCCTCGCAGGCCTTTCGGTAGAGGCGGACCGCCTTATCCTCATTTCGCCACACCATACCGCTGCCGTACATCGATCCAGCATCGCGGCTACACCCCGGCGTGAACGCCGATAACACTGACATGCCGTGGGCGTAAGTCCACCCGAGGCTGGTGCAGCCCCTCGCCGTGCCTGCGTCGCACGCTTTCTGGAAGAACTGAACAGCCCTGCCGTGGTCCCTGAGTACGCCCTCGCCGTTGGCATACATGTAGCCGATGGAACCGCAAGCCCACCCGTCGCCGGCGTCGCACGCTTTTTGGTAAAGTCGAAGCGCCTTGGCTTTGTCTTTCCGCACGCCGTCACCTTGAGCATACATGTAGCCGAGGCGGGAGCAGCCCAATCCATCGCCACCGTCACAGGCCTTCTGGAGGAGTTGAATCGCCTTGGCATCGTCCTTCTGCACGCCTGTGCCAAGGGCGTACATCCCCCCGAGGTAGGAACAACCCTCCGCGTTGCCTTCACCGCAGACCTTCGAGTAGAGCTGAACCGCCTTGGTGTCGTCATGTTCGACGCCTTTGCCAGTGCCATACATGTAGCCGAGGTTGAGGCAACCCAAGGCGTAGCCGCCGTCACACGCCTTCCGAAAGAGCTGAACGGCCTTGGCCTCGTCCCTATGCACGCCCTTGCCGGTGCCGTACAGTCGCCCGAGACTGCTGCAGCCTTTTGCCTCGCCGCGATCGCAGGCCTTCTGGTAGAGTTGGAAAGCCTTCTGGTAGAACTGGACAGCCTTGGCTCTGTGCTCGTCCGTCCCGTCTTCATACATCCGGGCGACGTCGTAGCAGCTCTTTGCATTACCGCCATCGCAGGCCTTACGGAGCGATCGGGTGTTGTCACATCCAATCTGGGTGAAGAGTACAGCTCCCAGCGCAAGGAGCGCCTTGAGGGCTGTCTTGCCTGACATCTTGATCGCCTCCGGCAAATCGCGCGGGACGGCGCCCGCTGGCTTTCCTGGCAGGCCGTGCTCGCCAATTGCTCAGTAGACCACCCGGCGTAGCCGGAAACAAGCAGGCGTGCCATGGAGGATGCACAAGGGTCACTTCCCGGTGCGGGGCGAAATCCAAACTGCGGGGAGCGTTCCAGCCAGCCTGGTGTGCGCCAAGGTTACTGCGACAGAACCAACAGAAAGCCGTCTTTTACACCGCCACCGTAGCCGCCTTGCACGGCGTTGCTGGTGGTGGTGAGCACGCCGCCGGTGAAACCAGCGACATAAAGGGTGCCATCCGGCGCGACCGCCAGCGTCTGGCCGCTGTTAATGCTGGCTCCGCCGAAGTAAGTGACGTAGCCAAATCCGCTCGGGCCAGCCACGTGCGGTATCACTTTAGCCGCGACGATGTCGACGCCGCCCGGATAGAAGCGCTGGGGCGCGTTCGGCGTAGTTGGGAGATCGGTCGAGAGCGTGTAGCCCGTGACGTAGATATTATTCTGAGCGTCGGCGCCGATGGCATAACCCACTTCGGCATCCGAACCGCCCAAGTAAGTCGAATAAAGCAGGAACTGAGGATTGAACGGGTTCACCACGGCAACGAAGATATCGCCATTGCCGCCGTAGGTGGGCTGCGCCGCATCCGGGGTAACCGGAAAATCGCTCGACAGCGTATAGCCGGTCAAAAGAAGGTTACCGCTTGCGTCCACCGCCATCCCGCGCACCTCCTCGCTGGCCGATCCGCCCAAATAAGTGGCATAGATCAGCGATTCGGTTCCGAACTGGGAGGGGTCGAGCACGGCGACGATTAGATCGTAACCTCCCGTCAAGTTGCCGCTATAAGAGAAGCCGGCCATCGGAAACTCGGTCGACTCAGTGGAGGCGGCCATGTAAACCAAGCCATTGGGCGCAACCGCTACGGCGCGCCCGTCATCGTCCAGTTCGCCGCCCAGCAAAGTGGAGTAAAAGGGTGTGGCGGTGCTGGTGCTGAATTCGGTGAGAAAGGTATCCTGCCCTCCCCAGAGGCCGGTCTGGTAGGCGTTGCCGGTAACCGGAAAGTCGCCGGCCAGCGTGGTGCCGACTACATAGATGTTGCCGGCCTGGTCCAGATCGATGGCATTGGCGTAGGTGTTGCCCTCGGTGCCACCGAGAAACGTGGAATAGAGCAGAGAAACCTCGCCGTACCCCGCGGGGTTCAATTCCAGAACGAACCCCTCCGTCAAAACGGTCGTAATGGTGGTCGAGATGGAAGTAGGGACGGTGGGGTAGGTGGACAGGAGGGAATTGCCGACCATCGGAAAGTTGGCCGATTGGGTGGTCCCGGCGATATACACGTTGCCCTGCGCATCGAGCACCATGGCCAGCGGTATATCGACCGCGGAACCGCCGATATAACTGAAGTAAGTCGGCCGAAATCCGCCCGCGGCGCTGGTATCGAGAATGGTCACGAAGATGTTAGTCACTCCGACGCTGACGTTCGAGTAGGCGCCGTTAATGTAAGGCATGTCGCTGTTGTTGGTGGACCCGGTGACATACAACATGCCGTTCGCGGTCAGCTTTACCGCGTTGATTTGGTCGTCGGCTGCGCCGCCCATGTACGTCGAGTAAACCAGCAGCGGATCGATGACCAGCGGGCGCGTCCGATCATAGCGGCCGACGCGGAACGCAGCCACATCGTGCGAAAGGAGGACGTATCGGCCCGCCACCGCAACGTCGCCCTGCCGCACAGCGGGGCGCTTCTCGATCAGGGTGGCGTCACCGGCCTGCACCTCGAGATCGCCTGCGGACGTAATACGGAGGCGATCGGCGCCGCGAAACCGCATGCGAATGGAACCCGCGTCGGCCCCTGGCGCAAGCAGGAAGTCGTACTCCAGGCGGCCCTGGCTTCCGTAGTAGATTGCGTCGATGCCCCGGTAGACCTGCGCATAACGCACGCGCGCATAGCTGGTAACACCAGTGTGCCAGTTGGAGCGCTCGCCAACGAAATAATCGGTCCGCGCGGCGAGCGGTTCCAGCGGTTGGATGCGGGGCGGGGCTGCGCCCTCGAGCACCAGGTCCACGCGTCCGGCTCCGGGCAGGCCGACCGAGGGGCCGCGATCGGTGAGCGCGACTTTCACGCCGCCCGAGCGCGCCAGGTAGCGCACGTCCGGACTCCACTGCCCCTGGTTGGCCTCGAAGCGCAGCGGAAGCCCTTGCCACGCGGCGCGGGCCGCCGCCAGCGAGGGTGCGGGCGGCGCGGCATCGAGGCAGCCGGCTGCCACAGCCAGGAGCGACTAGCAAACCTAGGGATCGATGCATGAAACCTCTATTAAACCACGCGCGGCGGCTCCCCACGAGTGGGCTGCCTTTTCACAGGCGGCGCTCCGGCGCTACAGTGAGGGGATGCGGAACTTCGTGTGCGCTGCGTCGATAGTGCTGGCTGGAGCGTGGGCGGCGGATCTGGCCGTGGTGCAGCCTAAGGAACTGGCAGGGCAATTGGCGGGCCATCGCGCCGCCATCGTGGTTCTGCAAGTCGGTCCGAACGTGTTGTACCGCAGTAAGCACATTCCCGGCGCCATCTACGCCGGTCCCGCCAACCGGCCCGAGGGACTGGAGCTGCTGAAGGCCGCCGTGGAGAAACTGCCGCGCGATCGCGAAATCGCGATTTACTGCGGCTGCTGCCCTTGGGACCACTGCCCCAATATCCGTCCCGCGCTGGAGTTGCTGCGGGAGATGGGCTTCACGCATGTGCGGGCGCTGTATGTGCCGGACAACTTCAAGGCGGATTGGATTGACCAGGGCTATCCCGTGGAGGAAGGCGCCGGCAGAAGCGTGAATTAAGTGAGCAGCTTGAACGCGTGAACCCAATCGTTACGCAGAAAGCCGGGAATACACCAGAGCATGCACAGGGGCTCAATGGCGCGCGCGGCCTCCGTGTTGCCCATGTCCGCCACCTCCCAGCCGAACTCATCCAGGATTCCGCTGACGGACTTCTTGGCTGCTTGACTATTGCCGCAGATGAACATGGTCGGCTTGCCACCCTTGAATTGCGGATTCACCATTGAGGCGCTCCCGACGGAATTGAACGCTTTGACGAAGTTCGCGGCGGCGAACTCGCGCTGGAGCCGCTCCATGAGAGATTCGTCGAGGTCGGTAAAGAACTTCAATACACCGTTGACGGGCGGCGCATCTTCGATGGGATTGGTCGCATCGATGACGGCTTTCGCCGCCAGGTGCTTCGCGCCCGCCGAACGAAGTGCCTCCGCCGCCGCCTTGCCCTTGACCGCCAGAACCACCAGTTCGGCGAATGCCGCCGCGCCGGTGAAGCTGCCGACGCTAACCTTGGGATTTTGCGCTGCCCACTCCGTTAATTTGGCGGGTGTCCTGGTACCCATCATTACGTCGTGACCGTGCTTCAGGAAGCCGCCGGCCAACGCCTTCGCCACATCGCCCGAACCAAGAACTCCGACTTTCATCCCGTTCTCCTTTCACTGCCCTCTGCCTGGCTGTATCGCACTACTTCTCCGCCGCCTAACAGGGAATTATATCGTTTCACATTCCCGTGGAAGAGGGCGCCGGCATGTAACATCACGCATCCCACGCCGCGATTCTCCTTCCCGGGGGGGCCGATACGGCGGCGTCGCTTTGCGCGGCCAAGTGCCTTGTCAATATCGTGGTGTTGTACCATTAGGGTTTGCCATGAAGGCACTTCTGGAAACGTTGCGGCCTGGGGATCGCGACTGGGAGCTGGCGCAGGCCATCGACCCGGCGCGGCTGCCGGAGCACATCGCCATCATCATGGACGGCAACGGGCGCTGGGCGGAACGGCGGCGGCTGCCGCGCGTGGCGGGCCACAAGGCGGGCATCGGCCCGGTGCGCTCGACGGTGGAAACCTGCGCGCGGCTGGGCGTGAAGGCGCTGACGCTGTATGCCTTCTCGGTGGAGAACTGGAAGCGTCCGCGGCACGAAGTGGAAACCCTGTGGCGCCTGCTGCGTTATTACCTGCAAGCAGGAGCTGCCCGAGCTGCAGAAGAACGACATTCGCCTGCAGGCCATCGGGCGGCTGGAAGCGCTGCCGGCGGCGGTGCGCGACCGAACTGGATGCGGCGGTGGAAGCCACCGCCAACAATCGCGGCCTGCTGGTGAACCTGGCGATCAATTACGGAGGGCGCGCGGAAATCGTGGACGCGGTGAACGCGGTGCTCGAGATGGCGCGCCTGGAAGGCTCGCTGGCCGCGCTCCGCATGGACGAGGATCTGATCGCCACCAACCTCTACACGGCCTCGTGCCCGGATCCCGACCTGCTGATCCGCACGTCGGGCGAAATGCGCATCAGTAATTTTCTGTTGTGGCAGATCGCCTATGCGGAGCTGTACGTCACCGAGACGCTGTGGCCGGACTTCACGCGCACCGACCTGTTGGAAGCGGTGGTGGCGTACCAGAAGCGCGAGCGCCGCTATGGCGGGTTGCGCGCCGGCGCCGCGGACGCGCCGTCCGACCAGACCTTGATTCCCGCCCTCGGCCCGTCATGAAGCGGGTTCTGACCGCAGCCCTGCTTGTCCCATTGGTTGTCTACACCGTGTTGTGGGCCAATCCGTGGGTGTTTCTGGCAGTGGTCGCGTTGTCGGCGGTACTCAGCTACCGGGAGTACGATTTAATTGCGGCGGCCTACGGCTTCGGCGCGCCGGGAGTGTTCGGCTACGCGGGCCTGGTCCTGTTGGTAATCCCTTACCAGCATGCCTGGCTGGCAGTGACGGCGCTTGCGCTGCTGGCTTTAGTGCTGGCACTGCGCGCGGCGGAGTTAGCCCATGCGCTGCCGCGCACGTCCCTGCTGGTGCTGGGAGTGATTTATATTTTCGCTTGCTGGCGGTGCGCCGTGGTGTTGCACGAGCGCGGCGCGCACTGGCTGATGTACGCGCTGCTGGTGAGCTGGACCGGCGACATCGGCGCTTATTACATCGGCAAGGCGTTTGGCAGGCACCGCCTCGCCGATCGCGTCAGCCCGAAGAAATCCTGGGAGGGAGCGGCCGCGTCGGTAGCCACTTCCGTGCTCCTCGCGGGCGCTTACCTGGTGTATTTCGCCGGCGTGAGCGTCGCCGAGGCGGTGCTGCTGACCGCGTTGGCCAACGTGGCCGGCCAGTTCGGCGACCTGGTGGAATCGGCCATGAAACGCGGCGCGGGAGTGAAAGACTCTGGAGCCCTGCTGCCCGGCCACGGCGGTTTCCTGGACCGCGTGGACAGCGCACTATTCGTGATGCCGGTGGTCGCGGGCTGGCTGATCTTCGCCGGAAGGTAGGCGTGACTCCAGCTAAAATGAAAGTCCTCATCATCGGCAGGGGGGTGATTGGAACAATCTACGGCTGGGCCTTGTCCCACGCAGGGATCGATGTGACCCATGTCGTGCGAAGAGAGGGGTCTCCCACCGATACATTGGATCTATTGGACCTGCGCGCCGGGCATCCCAGACATTCGCAGGTGACCTATGCTCCCAGGACGGTTAGACAGATCAGCCCGTCCGACAACTTCGACCTCGTTATCGTCGCAACCAAGCACTACCAGGCGGCTCAGGCGATCCAGCAATACCTGCCCGGCGCACCTCGCGCCACATTCCTCCTGTTCACGGCGAATTGGGATGGAACGGAAGAGATTGACCGCATTCTTCCAAGATCCTCCGCACTTTGGGGTTATGCCAAAGCCACTGGCGGCGTCGATGCTCAGGGCACCCTGATTGCAACCGTGGACCCGGCGGTGCGCCTCGGAATGCTGGAAGGTTCGGACCCGGACAAGTTCAAAGCCGTGACGGAATTATTCCAAAGGGCTGGTTTCACCCTGGACGTGAAGCCAAACATCATCGAATGGCTTTGGGTTCACCACGCGATCAATGCCGGCGGAATAGGAGTTTGTCTTTGGGCGGGAGGTATCGCCGAGGCTACCCGCAGCGTCAAGACCCTGAGGCTGGGGGTCCTGGCCGTGAGAGAGGCACTCGGCGTAGCTGCGGCCCGCGGCGTCAACCTGGAGAGCTATCCCGACGCGAAGAGTATTTTGAATACACCCATTTGGCTGGCGGGCCTGGCCGCCGCTTACGGAATTCGTTTCACCGAGAAGGGGCGGCGCCTTCTCAAAGCGAGTCACTTCGCCAACAGCGCGGACGAGATGAAGCGATTCTACTTCGATGTACTCAATACTGGAGAGAGCCGCGGCGTGGTCATGCCACACCTGTCCGCGTTGCGGGAACGGATCGAATGTTATCCAGTGGACCGGAACAGAGAGTAGCGCAATCGCGCGCGCTGGCGGGTAGCGCGGGAGTGCGGTCGGTTCCCCAACGGCTACAATGAAATTCTGTGCCTCTAACCTGCTATTTGGATGCGTTCTCGGGAATCGCCGGCGACATGCTGGTGGGTGCGCTGGTGGATTCGGGCGCCGATCCGCAAGCCATCGCCGCGGCGATTAGCTCGCTTGACGCGGGCGCGGTGGTGTCTTTTGAAAAGGTGAAGCGCAACGGCCTGGGCGCAACCCACTACCGCGTGACGGTGGGAGAAGCGCAAGTGCACCGTCACCTGTCCCACATCGTCAAGATGATCGAAAAGGCCGAGCTGCCGCTGCGCGCGAAGCAGAATGCGATTGCCGTGTTCCGTCGGCTGGGCGAAGCCGAAGCGGAAGTCCACCAGGTACCGATCGAGAAAGTCCACTTTCACGAAGTGGGCGCTTCGGATTCGATTGCCGATATCGTGGGCGCGTGCCTGGCCTTCGATCTGCTCGACGTGGATACCATCCTCTGCTCGCCGCTCAACGTGGGCAGCGGCACGGTGGAAACCGAGCATGGTTTGCTGCCGGTTCCGGCGCCGGCGACGGCGCGGCTGCTTGAAGGCGTGCCGATTTACGCGCGCGGCCCCGAGGTGGAGCTGACCACGCCCACCGGCGCGGCGGTCGCGGTCACACTGGCGCAACGCTTCTGCGTGCTGCCGGCGATGAAAGTGGTGCGCACCGGATACGGCGCGGGCAGTCGCGATTTTCCGCGCCAGGCGAACGTGCTGCGGGTGATCCTGGGCGAACCCACCGGCGCCGAAGAGGCGCTCACGGTTTGCGTGATGGAAGCCAATATCGACGATCTCAATCCGCAGGTGCTGGCCTACGCAACAGACCGGCTGTGGGACTTCGGCGCGCTCGACGTATCGCTGGAGCCGATCATCATGAAGAAGGGCCGCCCCGGCCACCTGCTGCGGGTGATCGCCAAGCCGGAACACCGCGAAGCCATCGCGCAGTTGATTTTTTCGGAGACTTCGACGATCGGCCTGCGCTTGCACACCGCCGAACGGCGGGTGCAGGCGCGCACCATGCGGGAAGTGGAAACCGAGTACGGCAAAGTGCGCGTGAAGGTCACCAGCGAAGGCTATTTTGCGCCCGAGTACGAGGACTGCCGCAAGCTGGCGCTCGCCTCCGGCGTGGCCCTGAAGCATATCATCGCGGAAGCCAATTCCGCCTATCTGAAACAGCAAAAATGAAATACTATCTCACCACCCCGATCTATTACGTCAACGCCGCGCCGCACATCGGCCATGCCTATACCACCATCGTGGCCGACCTGCTGAAGCGCTTCAAAGGCATGCAGGGCTACCACGCCGTGCTCACGACCGGCAGCGACGAGCACGGCGTGAACGTGGAGCGCGCGGCCGAGCGCGCCGGCAAAACGCCGCAAGAATTCTGCGATGTGATCGCAGCCGAGTTCGAGCGGCAATGGCAAATGCTGGGCCTCCAGATCGACTATTTTCAGCGCACCACCAGTCCGCAGCATGCGCGCGTGGTGCAGGACCTGTTCGACCGCTGCCGGAAAAACGGCTACATCTACAAAGGCTCCTATACCGGCCAATACTGCATCTTCGACAACCTGTATGTGAACGACGCCAAGCCTGGCGATCCGTGCCCGGATTGCGGGCGGCCCACCGAATCGATCACGGAGGAGAACTTCTTCTTCAAGCTGTCGGCATTCCAGGACAGGCTGCTCGATCTGTACCATTCGCAGCCGGATTTCATTCAACCGGAGACGCGCCGCAACGAGGTGATCTCGTTCGTCAGGGGCGGCCTGACCGACCTTTCGATCACGCGGACCAACATCAAGTGGGGCATCCCGGTGGAAGGCGAGGCACCGCACGTTTTCTATGTGTGGTTCGACGCGCTTACCACGTACCTGAGCGCGGTGGCGGGCAAGACGATCGACGGCGAATCGCTGTGGCCGGCCGATCTGCACCTGATCGGCAAGGAGATCGTGCGTTTCCACGCTGTGTTCTGGCCGGCGTTCCTGATGGCGGCCGAACTGCCTTTGCCCAAACGCATCTTCGCCCACGGATGGCTGCTGTTCGAGAATGACAAAATGTCGAAGTCGCGCGGCAACATCGTGCGCTCGGAGCCGATTCGCGAGGTGATGGGCGCCGACGCATTGCGCTACTTCCTGCTGCGCGAAGTGGTCTTCGGTCAGGACGGCAGCTTCAGCTACGACGCGTTGATCAACCGCTACAATTCGGATCTCGCCAACGGCCTGGGCAATCTCGCCAGCCGTACGCTGACGATGATTCACCAGTACCGGCAGGGCGTAGTTCAAGGGGAACCGGAACCGGAGATCGGGGCGATCGCTTATCAGACCATCAACGCCGTGCAGGATGCGTTCGACCGGTTCGAGTTCTCAAAGGGTCTGGAAGCCATCTGGGCGCTGATTTCGGCCGTGGACAAGTTCATCGTCGCGCGCGCGCCGTGGAAACTGGCGCGGGCGGTCGACAATGGCTACGCGCAAAAGGCGCTTGATTCCACTTTATACACGGCGGCCGAGGCGCTGCGGATAGCCACCGCGCTGGTCTCGCCCGTGCTGCCGCAATCGGCGCCGAAGATCTGGGCGCAGCTCGGCTTGGAGGAGCCGATCGAGAGCGTTCGTTTCGAGACGCTCGAATGGGGCGGCCTCAAGCAAGGCCAGCAGATCGGCGAAGTTTCGCCCGTCTTCCCGCGCATCGAGGCCAAGCCGGCTATCGAGCAGATGCGCGCGCTCGAAGAGAAAGTCACCGCCGAGCAAGCGGTGATGATGGGCAAAACCGCGGCGCCAGCGACACCCGCCGCGCCAGCCGCTCCGAAAATCGGCACCGAAGATTTCAGCAAGGTGGATCTGCGGGTGGGCGTGGTCGTTTCCGCCGAGCGGGTCAAGGGCGCCGACAAGCTGATGCACATGAAGGTGGACATCGGCGAAGCCGAACCGCGCACCATCGTCGCCGGCATTGCCGAAGCGTATACGCCGAGCGATCTGGTGAACCGCAAGGTGGTAATCGTCGCCAATTTGCAACCGCGGAAGCTGCGTGGCATCGAATCGAACGGGATGATCGTGGCGGCGTCGGTGGAAGGCGGCAAGCCGGTGCTGGCGGGCTTCCACGAAGACATCCCGGTGGGAGCGCGCCTCAAGTGAGGCTGATCGATTCGCACACCCATTTGGACGATGCCCAATTCAACGAAGACCGCGCGGCGGTGATCGAGCGCGCCCGCGCCGCCGGCGTGGAGCGCATGCTTGCCATCGGCACCGGCGGCGGTCCTCCGGATTTGGAAGCCGGGGTGCGGCTCGCCGGCGAGTACTCCTTCATGCTGGCCACGATCGGTGTGCATCCGCACGATGCAGCGAAAGCCACCGACGAAACTTTCGAGCGTCTTCGCGAGCTGGCCGCGCATCCAAAGGTTGTGGCCCTCGGTGAAATCGGTCTCGACTATTTTCACGATTTCTCGCCGCGCGACGTGCAGCGCGCGGTGTTTGCGCGGCAGTTGGGGCTTGCGGCCGAGGCGCGGCTGCCGATTATCATCCATTCGCGAGATGCCTGGGAAGACACGCGGGACATCCTCCGCCAGGAGTGGCGTGGCGAAGGGATCCTGCACTGTTTCACCGGCGATGCCACCATGGCGCGGCAGGCGCTGGACGCCGGCTTTTGCCTGGCGTTTGGCGGCGTGCTGACGTTTCCGAAAGCGGAACCGGTGCGCGAGGCGGCGCGCCTAACGCCGGCCGACCGGCTATTGATCGAGACAGACTGCCCCTACCTGGCGCCGGTGCCGCACCGCGGAAAACGCAACGAGCCGGCGTTTGTGCTGGATACGGCGCGCCGGCTGGGTGAAGTGCGAGGCCAGGCGATGGAGGAGATTGCCGCGTTGACGGCGGATAATTTCGAGCGGCTCTGTTTGCGGGGCGGGACTCCAAACGGTTAAACTGGGGAACCAAACATGAGTTTAGGCAAGCTCGGGCAGGCCCAGGCAGCGCGGGGGATTTTCGATCTGGTTCGCAACGACCTGGACCAGGTGGAGAAGAAGATTGCCGCCGAGTCGGTGGCTTCCGTGGACCCGGTCACGGCCATCGGCCGCTATCTGCAATCGGCTGGCGGCAAGCGGCTGCGCCCGGCGTTGCTGCTGATGTCGGCCAAGCTGGTGGGGCACGGCAATGCGGGTCCCAGCGCCATCCAGATGGGCGCGGTGGTGGAGTTGATCCACGCCGCCACGCTGGTGCACGACGACATCATCGACGCCGCCGAAACGCGCCGCGGCCGGCCCTCCAGCAACGTCAAATGGGGCAATCACAACTGCGTTCTCGCCGGAGACTGGCTGTATATGCAGGCCTTCCAGGTCGCGCTGCGGGAACGCAATTTCCTGATTCTCGATTTGCTGATCGGCCTCACGCAAATGATGGTGGAGGGCGAACTGCTGCAGCTCGAACGCATCGGCCGCATCGATATCACCGAAGCCGACTGCATGGAACTGGTGGACCGCAAGACAGCGCGCCTGTTCTCGGTCTGCGCGCGGCTGGGCGCGGTATCGGCGCACAGCGATGCGCAGACCCAGGAAAAGCTGGGCGAGTTCGCCTGGAACCTGGGGATGGCGTTCCAGTTGATCGACGACGTGCTGGATTTCACCGCCCGCGAGAACGTGCTGGGCAAGCCCGTAGGCGGCGATTTGCGCGAGGGCAAAGTCACCCTGCCGCTGGTTTACGCGCTCGAGAGCGCCACTCCCGCCGAGCGCCGGCTGGTGGAGACGGTGCTCGAACAACGAAGTTATCAGCGCGTGCCGTTTGCGCAGATCCTGGCGCTGGTGGAACGCTATGACGGCATCGACCGGGTTCGCGAGCGCGCCCAGACGTTCACCGAGCGGGCGCGGCAGGTGATGAGCGAGTTTCCGGAATCGGCTTACCAACGGGCCCTGATGGCGGTGACCGATCTGGTGACGGAACGCGACCACTAGCCAACCCAATTTCGAGCCACGGATGAACACAGATAAACACGGATTAAGAACCATGGGTTTGTCGTCGTACCCGTGTTCACCGTGTTCATCCGTGCCTAGAATTCCTTTTCTCCGATGTCCTTTTTCGCAACCATTCTTCTGATCCTCGGCGCATCGCAATTCTATTGGGGATGGCGGGGAGTGCGGCTGGCGCGGCGCAAGATAGCCTCACCCATGCTTCGCAGGCTGGTGTACGCAGCCATCCCTGCGCTGGTGGTGGCGATGTTCGCGTACACCTTGCGCGAGTTCGCGCGGCGCCCGGAGCCGGTGCACATGACCCTGCGCGATGCGCTGCTGACCGCGCCGTTCGCCTGGTGGATCGCCAGTTCGATGGTCGGATTCCTGCTGGCGATTCCGTTTGCAATTCTGGCCGGCATGCGCGCGGTGGCGAGGCGGTGGCGCCGGCGTGCCGAGATTGCATCGCCGGAGCGGCGCGATTTTCTCGCGCAGACCGCCAGCCTAGTCTCCGCCGCTCCGTTCCTAGGTGGCGCTTACGGCTTACTCTACGGGCGCCTGAATCTGGAGACGGTGGAGCGGCCCATCCGTCTCGCCAACCTGCCGCCGGCGTTTCACGGCTTTCGCATCGCGCAGCTTTCCGATATCCACATCGGGCCGTTCATGACCGAAGAGCAGATTCGCAAGTTCGCCGCCATCGCCAACGCCCAGAAGCCGGATATGATCGTGCTGACGGGCGACTACGTCACCTTCGACGCGGGCACGCAGTATTCGGTGGTGGAGGCGCTCGCCGGGTTGCAGGCGCCCTTCGGCGTCTATGGCTGCCTGGGCAACCATGACGCGTGGGCGCGCGTGGAAGATTCGATTAGCAGCTTGTTCGCCGCGAGGGGGGTCCGCATGCTGCGCGGATCGAGCGTCTCCATCGCGGTGGGCGGCGATTGGTTCAACCTGATCGGCGTCGACTTTCAGAGCCGCCACCGCTTTGGCCCCTCCGCGCCGGTGAAGCGGCTGCTGGGAAACATCGAGAGCCTGATCGCGCGCGGCCACGTCAATATCCTGCTTAGCCATAACCCGGACACGTTCGATCGCGCGGCCGCATTGGGCATCGACCTGAGCATGGCGGGGCATACGCATGGCGGGCAGGCGGCGCTCGAATTCATCAGCCCGGAAATCGCTCCCAGCCGCCTGGTGACGCCCTACGTGGCCGGCCTGTTTCAGAAACCGGGCGGCCAACTATATGTGAATCGCGGCATCGGAACGATCGGCGTACCCATCCGCATCGGCGCGCCACCGGAGATCACGATCTACAAGCTGGAACGGGCATGAAGCGAAGCGTGGAAAAGCGCGCGCCGCGGTGACACTCAGACCTGCGGTCCGGCCGGCGGGGGAGTTTCCAGCACATCGCGAATCTTCTTCGCCAGCGCTTCCCGGCTAAACGGCTTGGGCAGGAATTCGACGCCGTCCTCGAGCACGCCGTGGTGAACCACGGTGTTGTCGGTGTAGCCGGACAGATAAAGTACTTTCAACCCGGGTCTGAGTTTGAGCAGATGGTCGGCCACCTGGCGGCCACTCATGTTCGGCATCACTACGTCGGTCAGCAGCAGGGCGATAGGGCCCGTATAGGACTTGGCGATTTCGATGGCCTCGCTGCCGTTGGCAGCGGCCAGTACGGTGTGACCCAGTTTCCGCAGTATCTTCACCGTGAGATCGCGCACGGTTTGTTCGTCTTCCACTACCAGTATGGTTTCGGTTGACGGCGCTCGATCCGGCTCCGCGGGACTGGCCGATGGCAGGCTGGCGGTCTCGTTGACGCGCGGGAAATAGAGCTTGAACGTAGTGCCCTGGCCGGGCTCGCTGTAAACCCAGATATCGCCGCCAAGCTGCTTGACCACGCCGTACACGGTGGCCAGACCTAGGCCCGTGCCCTTGCCCTTTTCCTTGGTGGTGAAAAACGGCTCGAAGATGCGCCGGCGCGTCTCGGCATCCATACCGCAGCCGTTGTCGCTGACGGCCACCATGACGAAATCGCCGGGCTTCACGCCGGCGTGTGTCCGCGCGTAGGTCTCATCCAGGTGCGCATTGGCAGTTTCCAACGTGATGCGGCCGCCCTTCGGCATGGCATCGCGCGCGTTCAACGCCAGATTGACGATCGCCTGCTCGATATGGTTCGGGTCCGCCTTGATATTGCCGATGTCCTCGCGCAGGCTCAGAACCAGTTCCACGTCCTCGCCGATCAGTCTGCGCAGCATCTTCTCGGTGTGCTCAACCGCGGTGTTCACGTTCATCACGCAGGGCTGCATGATTTGCCGGCGGCTGAAAGCCAATAGCTGTTTGGTCAGCGCGCCGGCGCGGTCAGCCGCCTTGAGCACCTCTTCGGCGCAGCCACGCAGTGGATCGAGCGGCGAAAGCTCATCCAGGATCATCCGATTGTAGCCGGCAATCACGGTCAGCATATTGTTGAAATCGTGCGCCACGCCGCCCGCGAGCCTTCCTACGGCTTCCATTTTCTGCGCTTGCAGGAGCCGCTCTTCGAGTTGCTTGCGATCGCTGATGTCATTGACAAAGGCGATCGCAAACAGGCCTTCGGTGGTCTCCACGTAGCTGAGGCTGATCTCGACCGGGAACTCGGTCCCGTCCTTTCGCCGGCCGGCAAGGTCCATTCCAATGCCCATCGGCCGAACGCGCGGGCGGGTGAAGTACTCTTCGCGGTCGCGTCCATGAGACCGGCGCTGAGACTCGGGGAGGAGAATCTCAATTCGCGCGCCCAGCAGCTCCTGGCGGGTATAACCGAACATCTCCTCCGTCTTGGGGTTGGCCAGCACAATGCGGCCGTTCCGATCGACGCTCAAGATCGCTTGCGACGCCGACTCCAGCAGCGCCATGACCAACTTTTCGCTTTCGTGCAAGAGAGTGATTGGGTCTCTGCGCTGGCTGGCGCCGCCCGCCGTGAGATCAGACATGGTCCCCCCGCTACTGCTGCTACCGATTCTAGCAGGTCCGGCGACGCGATAACTCTGAGATCAGGCGTGCCAGCTTGAAATCGAACTATGGATGGCTTGGTGGTGAGCTGCGGGCGGGTCCATACTCACCCGGTTAGGGGCGATGCAGGGGAACCGGCGTCGATTGTGCAGATTGTTCAAACCAGTGCAGCAACTCAGCGTCGTCGAAGTCCACCAGCCTGTGGATCGCTATATCCGCAAACATAGAGAGCAACGGCGATGAACCTCTGCCAGGATCGCCGATTCCCCGTCGGGATCGAGCCAACGGCAGTAGGAGCTCGAAAACGTGGCCCCGCGATGCTCCGTTGCGCAGGGCTGCGACAACATCCCGAGCTGTCTCGAGTTGCCGCTCCACGCCTCCACGCAGACTATCGAACAATCCCCACTCGTCAGGGCCGGCGCAGAGGCCATCTTCGAGTAACACAAAATCCAGAACCAGCTCGATTTCGGTGATCTCGGTTTTGATCCGGTTGCGGCGGGGCCCTCCTCCACCGCCGGAAATCCAACCGCCGCCACAACTCAGGGTCTCCGGTGGCAGGACATCGAGGTTGTTGCCGAACATCCCCCGCTCAGTAATCAAGCGCTTCGAGCCGGGGAGAATGAAGTTGCCGAGGTCCTGTGTCACGCCTCCCTGCCCGCTCAGGAAATCCATCTGAGCGCTCGATCCCAGAGTCGCGCATCGGCTCGGAATAATTTTCCCATCGGCGGTGGTGCATCGCCAGACATAGGCGAGCGCGATAATTGCTTTTCCGCTCTGATTCAAGAGGACGGCCGCCGTGTCCAGATCGGTGATCGGGAAGGCTGCAAACGGCTGCGGCCGATCTTCCATGTCGCGCACCAGCGCAGCGAAGCCTACCGACTCGGGACCGATGAGGGGCAGGCCGAATTCCGCGAGATCGCGATAGGTCGCCTTTACCATATCGATCTATGGTCGCAGTTCGAGACACGCCAGTAAACAGGGAGCGGTTGGCAGGCGAAAGCGCCTGCCCCACTTGCCGCGTCAACGGGTGATGGACGGAGGGGCTCCCGTCGCAGGCTGGGGATCGGCGCCGCGACGCTTGCGCCATTCGCTTTCCAGAATGCCCCAGGTGACAAGATCAAGCCAGCTCGTGCCGACGCGCTGGGCCTGGCGCAACACGCCTTCTTTAGTGAAACCGAGGCGCTGGGGGATGGCGCAGCTCCGGTGGTTGCCGGCGGCGCATTGGATCACCACGCGGTGCAGACGCTGCGTTTCAAAAAGATAATCCAGCATCCCGGAAACGCAGCGGGTGACGATTCCCTGCCCCTGGCGGCGGGATTCGATCCAATAGCCGAGGCTGCAAGCGCGGTTGGTCCAGTCGATGGCGTGGCACCCGATGGAACCGGCGAACGAGCCATCGACCCAAATGCCGCATTGCGGGCCGCGGTTATCGGCCCATTGCGGGCTCACCACCTCGTCGATGAAGTGGCGTACATCGCCGGCCGAATGAGTACCATCCACCCACGGCAGCCACTCGCGCAGATAGGCGCGGTCGCGGTCGACGACGGCGATCACGGCCTCGGCGTCACACGGCTCGAACAATTTGATTTCGATGCCAGGCGCTACGGTTCGCCGGAACACGATTCCTCCACCACCGCCAGCGCACGCACCGGAAAAGTGCCGAAGCCGGCCACTTTCACGGGAACGGCGAAGAATCGGAAACCCGAGCTGGGCAGCGCGGCCAGATTACACATATGCTCGCAAATGGGGATCTCCGCGCCGAGCAGAATTGTGTGCACGGGCCGCGAACCATCCGCAGTATCGTCGATGTTGTAGGAGTCTATGCCCACCAGCGCCGCGCCGCGATCCGCCAGCCAACGTGCGGCTTCGCCGGTCAAGAAGGGGTGCCCCTCAGAATATTCATCGGTACGCCAGTGCCGGTCCCAGCCTGTGTTCACCAGCACCGCCTTGCCGCGGACGTCCAACCCGTCGAATGCGGCGGCTCCGATCGCGCGGCCACGGTTCCGCACCACGATGCCGTCGAGATTCGCGAGCGACTCCAGGGGCAGTTGCGCCAGATCCAGTCCCGCCGCAAAACGGTGGAACGGTGAATCCAGATAGGTCCCGGTGTTAGCGACCATATCGATGCGCCCGATATGGAACTCCGTGCCCGGCTCGTAGAACGCGCGCGACGCCTCACGCGTGAGGAAGTCGCAGATCAGCGGAGCGGGCAAGCCTCGGTAAGTCACCATGCCGTGCTCCACAGTGTGGCTCAGGTCCGCCAGTTTGACTCCGCTCATGACGTTCCGGAAGGCTTCTGCGGATTGCGCGACCTGGAAATCGCGGGCAATTCCTGCGTCTCCGGTTGCACATATGCCGTGAGCCCGGACTGCAGCAACTCGAATGCGGTCTCCGGATCGTCGGCGTACTGGAAGAGGTTCAAATCTTCGGCGCTGATGGTGCCGTATTTCACCAGCGCGTCAAAGTTGATAATCTCCTTCCAGTATTTCGAGCCGTAGAGCACCACGGTCACCTTCTTCGCGAGCTTCTGCGTCTGCGTGAGGGTGAGGATCTCCATCATCTCATCCAGCGTGCCGAAGCCGCCGGGAAAAACCACCAGCGCCTTGGACAGGTAGGCGAACCAGAACTTGCGCATGAAGAAGTAGTGGAACTCGAAGCTCAGCTCCGGTGTGATATACGGGTTCGGGAACTGCTCGAAGGGCAGGCCGATGTTCAGCCCGACGGTTTTTCCGCCGGCATCGGAGGCGCCGCGATTGGCGGCCTCCATAATCCCGGGACCGCCGCCGGAGCACACCACGAAACGATAGGTGCCGTTGGTGAATTGGGCGGCCCACTCGGTGAGCATCTTCGCCAGCGCGCGGGCGTCCTTGTAATATTGGCCCAGCTCGCTATCCTCGCGCACGCGCGCCGAGCCGAAGAAGACGACCGTGTCGCGAATCTTCTGACGGCGGAAGTGGGCCAGCGGCTCCAGAAATTCCGAGAGGATGCGGATGGCCCGTGCGTCCGGGCTGTTCAAAAACTGCTCATTGAGGTAGGCGACCGGATGGCGGTCGCCATTAGGTGGAGTTTGGTTGGTCATCGCTGTTCTAATTGATCGACTCTTTTTTTCAATTCCCGTAGGGTCTTCAGCATTTCCGGCAACTTCTGAAATGCGGTGATGGCGCGCAGCCACTCGCCGGCATCGAAGGCGGGCGAGCCGGAAACGCGCGCGCCGGGAGGAACGTCGCCGCCGAGGCCGCTTTGCGCATAGACGATGGCGCCCTCGTGCACGGTGAGATGGCCGGCCGAACCGGCCTGCCCGGCGAGGAGCACATTTCGCTCCAGCGTGGTGCTGCCCGCGAGGCCGGCCTGCGCGCAGATGATATTGTCCTCGCCCACCACGCAGGCGTGGCCGATCTGCACCAGGCTATCGATCTTGGCGCCGCGCCGGACGCGAGTTTCGCCGATCGTGGCGCGATCGACCGAGGTGAGGCTCTGCACCTCGACGTCGTCTTCGATGACGGTGACGCCGGACTGGACGATCTTGGCGTGGGTGCCGTCGGCGCGCTTGGCGAAACCAAAGCCATCGCCGCCCACCACCACGCCGTTCTGCAGGATCACGCGGTTGCCGATGCGGCAGAACTCACGCACGGCGGCGTGCGAATGGGCCAGAAAATCGTCGCCGATCTCGACGCCTTCGTAGATCACCACATGCGGATGCAGGACGGCATTGCGGCCGATCTTCACCCGCTCGCCGACGACGGCGAACGGGCCGATGGAAGGGTTCTCGCCGATCGCGGCGCTGGCGGCGACCGAAGCCAGGGGGTGAATCCCCGGGGCGGGCCGTGGCGGCTGATAGAACAGAGCCAGGGCGCGGGCGAAATCCAGATACGGGTTGGCGGAAACCAGGCAGGCGATGTCGATGCCGGCCAGCGGCTCGGCGACCAGAATGGCGCTGGCGCGCGTGTGTTTCGCCTTGGCGGCGTACTTCGGATTGGCCAGGAACGTGATTTGGCCGGCGCCGGCTTGTTCCACCGTGGCGACGCCGGTGATCTCGATTTCGCCCGAGCCCGCCAAACGGCAGCCCAAGGCTTCGGCCAGAGTGTTTAGCTTCATAGGACGGTCTGCGGTTAACTTTCAGCGTACACCGGCGCGGGTTCGCGCGCGGACCGTGAAGCTAAACTCATCGAACCGCGGATGTCAAGAAATGAATCTTCCAATTTTACAAGGCGATAAAAATTGGTTGACATGCCGATTACAGCTCTGTTACTCTCCCAGAGTTCCATGATGAAAACCCCCAGCGCTAGTCCCTCCAAGATCCTCCTCGTCGACGACAATCCAGACGGCCTTTTGGTGCGCCGCCAGTTGCTCGAAGAACTCGGCCTGGAGGTGGAGACGGCGCTGAACGGCGAGGAAGGGCTGCGCCGTTTCGAGTGCGAGCGGTTTGACATGGTGGTTACGGATTATCGCATGCCCCGCATGGATGGCATCGAGATGATCCGCAGAATCCGCGCGCGGGACGCCGCGGCGCGCATCATTCTTCTATCGGGCTTCGTGGAACCGCTGGGGCTGAACGAGAGCAACACCGGCGCCGACGCGGTAATTGCCAAGACATCGGGCGAGCCGGCCATGCTGGCGCGCTCGGTGAAACGGCTGCTGAACCGGATGCCGGCCCGCAAGCCGGTGGCGTCGGCGCGTGCCAC